>CAZCDM010000084.1:0-10310 GCA_964497475.1 uncultured Planctomycetaceae bacterium | reverse complement strand
CAGCTTTCATTCGCTGGAAGATCGCCGCGTCAAACACGCCTTTGCCAACCTTGCCCGAACCACACAAGCCATCATATTGACGAAAAAACCCGTCACCGCCGACGAAGCCGAGCAGCAGGCCAACCCCCGCAGCCGCTCAGCCAAACTGCGGGCGATCGAGTTTCATCCGTAGAGACTGGCAGACAGTGAGACAGTGAGACAGGAATGCGGGAATGCGGGAATACGGGAATGCAGGAATACAGGAATGCAGGAATACGGGAATACAGAACAGTTCACGAATGACACGAATTTCGCGAATGGGAACAGAAGAACAACGATAACCACAAAGACACCCGGAGCATAAAAAAACGATAGAAACAAAGAGATGACGATGTAAGAGGTTTTCTCTGAGACTCTGTGGCTCTGTGGTTAGGCAGATCGTTTTATATATGTGACATACGTGAGATATTTGACATGTGTGAGATGTGCGAGATGTGTGAGCAGTTTTTTTCAATAGCGGCCGGTGCCTGGGAACGCCGAGCCAGCCGAACCACATGGAGGTGGTCCGATGAATCGACAGGCACGAGTGGGCATGATTCTGGGCCTGGCGGTGATTATCGCGTTTGGTCTGGCCTTGAGCGAGTTCAACGGGGTATCCGCACCCGAGCAGGCAGCCGACAAGCCGTTCGTCGATGCGCCCTACTATCGTCAGCCCTCGGCCCGAACGAACACGTTTACCCTCGATCCAGCGCCCGAGCCGATCCGCCCGGCCGATCCGCCGGCCCGCGAGCTGGCAGATCGCACGCGGCGCGACGCCATGCCAACTGCGACCATCCGCCGGGCCGATGATGAAATCGTCCGCCCGCGTCTGGCCGCCGAGCTGCCGGAGTTCGAGCCCGTCGCAGCCGATGACGTTCGCACTCCGCCTGCCAGCGCGGTCCACACCGTTCGCTCTGGCGAGACGCTCTACGCCATCGCCCAGCGATACTACGGCGACGGCCAGAAGTACCAAGCCATCGTCCAGGCGAACCGCCGGGCCCTGGCCAGCGCCGGCAGCCTGCAGGTCGGCCAGCAGCTCACGATTCCCGGCGCTGTCAGCCAGTCGGCCCGCGTTGCTCCCGCCCAGCCTGCGCAACGCAGCGAGCAGCCGGCCCGCGTCCGCAAACTGGACGCCGACCAGCTCCGCCGGTACGTGCAGAACACCGCCCCCGCCCAGCCAAGACGATACCGCGTGTATGTCGTCCAGCCGGGCGATAACCTGACCGCTATCGCCAGCCGCTTCTACCAAGACGGCTCCCCCGACGCCATCCAGAAAATCTTCCAGGCCAACCAGGATCAGCTTGATAACCCCAACCGCCTCGTTGGCGGGATGAAGCTCAAGATCCCCGGCTAAAGGATTCCCATGCGATTCGTCTTTATCATTCTCTTTGCCTGTCTGATCTCCACGAGCCTGGTCTACCTGCGGCGCGAGCAGATGCTCGTCCGCCACGATCGCCAGCGGATCGACACCCGCCACGCCGAGCTGCGCCGGGAGATCTGGTCCCGCCAGGTCGAGATCGGCCATGCCCTCACGCCCGCGGCGATTCGTGATCGCAGCGAGGCGATGGCCCTGGAGCTGACCCAGCCGAGCCCTGCCCAGGCCCGTGCCGACGAGGCCGGCGACGCCCGGGAGCTTGAATGACCCGCGCCGCTGGCCATGCTCGACGGTTCGATGTGGTTGTTGTCGTCCTGCTGCTGGCGATGGGTGCCATGGCGGTGCGTCAGGCGTTGCTGCTGCGGCAGCTCGACGACCCCCGCACGCCCGAGGCCCAGCAGATCGCCCAGCGGATGCGGCGTGCTCGCGACGGGCAGCAAATTATCTGTCCGGCCCCGGCGCGGCCGGGGAATATCTTCGCCCGCGGCAAGCACAGCTATGTCCTCGTCGCCGGCAGCCGACTCGTGCCGAGCTGCTTTATCGACCCGAGCCTCTGCACGCCCGAAGAACTCGGCCGGCTGTCGATCCACCTGGCTGAGCTGCTGAACCTCGATGCCGTCGAGCTGTACAACAACATCATGCTCCGTTCCGACCGGCAGTTTGCCTGGGTCGCTCGCGAGATGACCCCCGCCCAGGCCCGGCTGATCGAAGAGTCCGTCGACCACCGCGCCGTCGGGCTGAAGTACGAGTGGCGGCGGGAGTACCCCGCCGGCCAGGCCGGCGCGACCGTGCTGGGCTTTACGAATAAAAACGACGAGCCGGGGGGCGGCATTCATTCCATCGTCCACCAGGCCGTCCTGGGGCGCGACGGCAGGCGGGTGCTGCTGGGCGATGCCCGCCGCCGGCCGATTACGCTCGAGCCGACCGTCTCGACCAGGCCTGTCGACGGGGGCAATGTGTATCTCACCATCGACCTGGTCATCCAGGGCTATCTCGACCAGGCCGTCGGTGAAGCCGTCGAAACCTACGATGCGATGTGGGGCGTCGGCGTGGTCGTCAATCCGTGGACGGGCGAGATCCTGGCCATGACCTCCATGCCGAGCTTCGACCCCAACGCCTTCAATACCGCCCCGCCTGAGCAGATGCTCAACCGCGCCATCTGCTGTCCCTACGAGCCGGGCAGCATTTTAAAACCCATCATGGCTGCCGCGGCCGTCGACGCCGGCGTGGCAACCTGGCGGACGCACTTCGACTGCGAGGACGGCACGTACCTTGCCGACCGTGGCGGACGCATTACCGACCACGGCCATCATTACGGCCTGTTGTCGGTCGAGGAAATCATTGTCAAGTCGAGCAATATCGGCATGGCGAAAATTGGCGAGAAGCTCGGCAATGCGATGATGTACGACATCGTCCGGCGGTGGGGCTTCGGCGAGCCGACGGGCGTGTCTCTGCCGGGCGAGTCCGGCGGCATTGTGCGTGACGCCGGGAAGTGGGACGGCTACTCGATGCGGCGCGTGCCGTTCGGCCAGGAGATATCGACCACGGCCTTGCAGATGGCGATGGCTTTTGCGGCCCTGGCCAATGGGGGCCAGCTCATGAGGCCGCGACTCATCGACCGCATCTGCGACGCCCAGGGGCGCGTCATCGCCGCCAGCGAGCCGGAAGTGATCCGCCGCGTGGTCAGCCAGACCACCGCCGAGCAGGCCCTGCAGGTGATGCATCAGGTGATCGAACGCGGCACGGGGCGTCGGGCCAAGCTGGCGAATTACTCGGCCTGGGGCAAGACGGGCACGGCCCAGGTGCCCGGCCCGGGCGGCTATGCCGAGGGACAATACACTGGAAGCTTCGTCGCCGGAGCCCCTGTTTACAGGCCCGCGGCAGTTTGTCTAATCTCCATCTACCGACCTGACCGAAGTAAAGGATACTACGGCGGTGTGGTTGCCGCCCCGTACGTTGCAGACGTACTGGAAAAGACGTTGACATATTTACAGGTTCCGCCCGACGTGCCGGCAAGGCATGTTGCGGCGAGAGGTCGCGACGGCGATCCGCAGGCAGCAGTCGGCATGCTGGGGGCCGGCTGGTAAGCGGGAGCATCGCAGCGCGACGTCGATAGACCGATTCCCAGCGTTGGCCCGGGCTCTGGCTGCACTTGTGGTGTAGTTTATCCCGGGCGGCGAATGCAACCCGCCGAGAGGCGGTTACCGATATGCAGTACGGGCAGAACTATGCGGTTTTCCGAACTACTGGCCCAATCCGAGCTGGATGTTCAGGACGCCCGCGGGGATGTTGAAATCGATGCGGTCTGGTCCGACAGCCGGCGGTGCGGGCCGGGGAGTTGCTTCGTGGCCGTGCGGGGGACGCAAAAAGACGGGCACGACTATATCGCCCAGGCCATCCAGAGCGGCGCCTCGGCCGTGGTTTGTGAATCTGACGCCAACGTGCCCGAGGACATTCCCTGTGCCGTCGTGGCCGACAGTCACCCGGCCGTGGGTTGCTGTGCCCAGGCCCTGCACGGCTGGCCCGCGCGTCTGCTGACCTGCGTGGCCGTGACGGGCACGAACGGCAAGACCACCGTCGCTCACCTGACCCGCGCCCTGCTCGCCGGGGCCGGCTACAACACCGGGCTCATCGGCACGATTACCTACGAGTCCGGCCAGCGAATCACCAACGCCCGCATGACCACGCCCGACCCCGAAGCCCTCGCCGAGCTGATGGCCGAGATGGTCGACGCCGGCTGCTCGCACGTCGTCATGGAAGCGTCCAGCCACGCCCTCGACCAGGACCGCATGGCCGGCATCGATGTCGACGCCGCCATCTACACCAACCTCTCCGGCGATCACCTCGACTATCACGGCACGATGGAAGAGTACCTCGCCGCCAAGAGCAAACTCTTTGCATCCCTGGGCGCGTCGGCCTCGGCGGCCATCAACCGCGACGACGCCTACGCCGAGCAGATCGCCGCGGTCACCGACGCAAAAATCTGCTGGTACGGCCTGAGCGGGGCGGCCGACATGTATGCACGCATCGGCGACATCTCGGCCGAGAAAACCTGCTTCGAGCTGATCTACCACGACGAGGTCGTCCCCGTCGAGAGCCGCCTCATCGGACGACACAACATCTACAACAGCCTCGCCGCCGCCTGTGCAGCCCACCGCCTGGGCGTCTCGCTGGAGCAGATCGCCGCGACCCTCAAGACTATTGAATACATTCCGGGCCGACTCCAGCGCGTGCCCTGCCAGGGCGACTTCGACGTGTTCGTCGATTACGCCCACACCGACGATGCGTTGGGCAATGTACTGGGCGCCCTGCGCCCGCTGACCCGGGGGCGGCTGATTCTGGTCTTCGGCTGCGGCGGCGACCGCGACCGCACCAAACGCCCCCGTATGGCCGCCGTCGCGCAAGGCTCGGCCGATACGATCATCGTCACCAGCGACAACCCCCGCAGCGAACCGCCGGGTGAGATCATCGACGAAATTCTCGAAGGCTTTGACCCCGACGTCCGCAGCCGGGTCGAAATCGAACCCGACCGCCGTCGGGCTATCCGCCTGGCGATCGGTCGGGCCGAGCCGGGTGATGTGGTCCTGCTGGCCGGCAAGGGGCACGAAACCTATCAGATCGTCCGCGGCGTCAAGAGTCATTTCGACGATGCGGAGGTCGCCGCCGCCTGCCTGGCCGAAAGGCAGGGCTCCTGATGATGCGCGCCCTGCAAGGCCGGGAGATTCGCGAAGCGACCCGGGGACGATGGCTCTCGCGAAGCGAGCCGCTGCCCGTACGCGGCGTGAGCATCGACAGCCGAACCGCCGGGCGGGATGATTTGTTCATCGCCATCGAGGGCGAGAACTTCGACGGCCACGATTATCTCCCCCAGGCCGCCGACGCCGGCTGCATCGCCGCGGTCGTGCGTCTCGACAAGGCCCCGCCGGCCGAGCTGGCCGAGCGGTTCCCCGTCGGCGTCATCGGCGTGGAGAACACCCGCGCGGCCCTGCTGGACCTGGCGGGGTATTACCGCAAGGTCCTGGCCGGTACGGTCATCGGCATTACCGGCAGCAACGGCAAGACGACCGTCAAGCGGATGATCGAGCACATCCTGGCCAAGCGGCTGGAAGGCTCGGCCAGCCCCAAGAGCTTCAATAATGACATCGGCGTGCCGCTGACGCTCCTGACCGCCAGTGCCGGTAGCGACTATGTCCTCTGCGAGGTCGGCTCCAGCACGCCCGGCGAGATCATGAATCTCGCCCGGGCCGTCCGCCCCGACATCGCCGTGATTACCTCCATCGGCCCGGCCCACCTCGATAAGCTCGGAAGCATCGAACGTATCGCCGCGGAAAAGGCGGCCCTGCTGAGCTGGCTGGGCGAGCGCGACATTGCGGTGGCCACCGCCGACTCGCCCGAACTGAACCATTCGCTGCGCAGCTACGAAAAGCGGACGATCCGCTTTGGCGAGTCCGACGAGGCTCAGCTTCGCCTGACGGCCTACGAGCCGACTGAGACCGGCCAGCGGTTCCAGATCAACGGGCGCGACTGGGTCAGCCTGGCCGTGCCGGGCAAGCACAACGCCCTCAACGCTCTGGCGAGCATGGCCGTGGCGGCGCGGTTCGGCTTTTCGCAGGAAGACGCCGCGGCAGCTCTGGCGGACTTCGCCGGCGTGGAGATGCGACTCCAGCGCATCGAGACCGGCTCGCTGACGATCATCAACGACAGCTACAACGCCAACCCGGCCAGCATGGTCGCCGCCGCGGCCGTGCTGAGCGAAACACCCGGCTCTCGTCGCGTCTTCATCGCCGGCGACATGGGCGAGTTGGGCGAGACCTCCGAGCAGCTTCACCGCCAGGCCGGGCGGGACATCGCCGCCCGCCGGATCGACCTGGTGGTGGGCATTGGCGCGCAAGGCAAGCTCATTGCCGAAGGCGCCGCCGAGGTCCATAAAACCACAGCCGCCCTGGCCGACCTCGACGCCGCCCGCCGCGAGTTGGGCGAGCTGATTCAGCCCGGCGATGTCGTGCTCCTCAAAGCCAGCCGGGCTGTCGGGCTCGAATCGCTGCTGCCAGTCTTGCAGGGCGTGGGCCAATAAGCTACCCTGCCGATACCGACCGGCCCGCCGGGCCCGATCAGCCGAGGACCGACCTTGATCTACTGGCTATTTGAATCCTATTTTTCCCGCGGCGGGCTGGGCCTGCGCATTGGTGCAGCCGGGGCGTTGAGCTTCCTGCTCGTGTTGCTGCTGGGGCCCAAGATCATCCGGTTGCTCGTACGAAGAAAAATCGGCGACGTGCCGGACTTCGACCATGCCGACCTCAACGAGATCACCCGTCACAAGTCGGCCACGCCCACCATGGGCGGCGTGCTGATTGTCGTGGCGATGTTCGTCTCGCTGGTGCTCTTTGCGAACCTCAAGAACATGTACATCAACTCGGCCCTGGTGGGGCTGGTCTGGCTGGGCGTGCTGGGCGGCATTGACGACTGGCTCAAGCTCCGCAGCGCCGCCAACCAGACGGGGCGCGACGGCCTGAAGAGCTGGGAGAAGCTCATCTTCCAGATCGGCCTGGCCGTGCTGCTGAGCAACTATGTCTACCGCTACGGGCAGGGCAGTTTCGTCATCGAGGAAACCGGCAAGCTTTACAATCCCGCCCACAGCTTCTTCTTCCCGTTCACGACCGCCTCGGTCGAACTGCCCTTTGTGGTCTACGTGCTGATTATGGTCTTCGTGATGACCGGCTTCAGCAACGCGGTGAACCTCACCGACGGCATGGACGGCCTGGCGGCGGGGTCGCTGGCCATCGTGGTCATCGTCTTTCTCGTGCTGTCGTGGATCGTCGGCGTGGTCCGCTGGGCGGCGATTTTCGAGCTGCCCTTCGTGCCCTACTCGGCCGAGATGACCGTGCTCTGCTCGGCCATGCTCGGGGCGCTGCTGGGCTTTTTGTGGTACAACGCCTACCCCGCCGCGGTCTTCATGGGCGATACCGGCTCGCTGCCGCTGGGCGGGCTGATCGGCTATATCGCGGTCATCACGAGGCAGGAATTCGTCCTGCTGATCGCCGGGGGGCTGTTCGTGGCCGAGGCGCTCAGCGTCGTCATGCAGGTGGGGTACTTCAAGTACACCAAGACCCGCAACGCTGGCGTGGGCAAGCGGCTGTTCCGCTGCGCGCCGATCCATCACCACTTCCACCTGGGGGGCTGGCCGGAAACCAAGGTCGTCCTGCGCTTCTGGATTATCGGGATCGTGCTGGCCTTGCTGGCGTTGGGGACGCTGAAACTCCGATAGTACTAAAGGAGCCGGTCTGCCCGGCCACACGGAAACCCATTCGCATGGATGCGACCTGCACAACATCTCTGCCCGTCTGCGAGGACGAGCCACGCCTGGCCCTGGGCGGTACGGTGGCCGGGCAGGGGCTGATTCTGGCGACCTTGGCGCTGATCGGTCTGGGGGCGGTGGTGGTGTACAGTTCGCTGGCGTCGGTGGAACCCGGTGGGGCGTGGTACAGCCGCGTGAGCGTGCGACATGGCATGTTCGCAGCCCTAGCCGTAGTGGTGCTGCTGGTGGGCTGGCGCGTGCCGTGGCGATGGCTGGCCGCCGGCGGGCGCGTGCCCGTACCGGCGCTGGCGATCCTGCTGGTCTCGCTCGTGCTGGGGGCGATGGTCTTCGTGCCGGGCATTGGCTATCAGGCGGGGGGCAAGTTCCGCTGGATCCGCCTGGGGCCGCGACAATACTCCATCGGCCTGCAGCCGTCAGAGCTGATCAAGTTCGCCGTGATCCTCTTCGTGGCGATGTGGCTGACCCGCCCGGGACGCCGCCCGCGCAAGATCGGCGCCATCGCCGTTGCGATTCTGGCCGTGCTCGGCCCGTTGGCGCTGATCGTCACGCAGGACTTCGGCACGGCGGTGCTGATCGGCCTGGCCGGGGTGGTCACGATGTTCCTGGCCGGCGTGCCGTGGTGGGTGCTGAGCATGGGCATTCCGCCGGCCGCGGCCGGGGCGTGGTACTTCATCGTCATGGCACCGTATCGCATGTACCGCATCGCGGCGCTGCTGGACCCGTGGAACTCGACCTCGCCGGCGGCCTATCACGCCCAGCAGTCGCTGCTGTCGATTCTCGCCGGCGGGTGGCGCGGCGTGGGGCTGGGCCTGGGCGTGCGGAAAATGGGCTACCTGCCCGAGGACAGTACCGACTTCGTCTTCGCGAGCTTCTGCGAGGAGTGGGGCTTCCGCGGGACGGTCCTGCTGCTGTGTTTGCTGGCGGCGTGGCTGTGGAATTGTCGTCGCGTGGTCCGGCAGGTGCGCGACCCGCGCGGGCGCGTGCTGGCTGCGGGGCTCGGCTCGCTGGTGCTCCTCCAGGCGGTGCTGCATATCGGCGTGAATCTCGTGGTCCTGCCGCCGACCGGCATGGCCATGCCCTTCCTCTCGGCCGGCGGGACGGGGCTGGTGCTCATGGCGACGGCGACGGCGCTGATCGTCTCGATCGCTGCCCACGACCGCCCCGACGAACTTGCCCCCCAGCCGGAGGCCTGACCCATGGCCCGGCCGACGTATATCTTCTCCGGCGGTGGAACCGGCGGGCACCTCTACCCGGGCCTGGCCGTGGCCGAGGCGCTGCAGGCCCGCCAGGGCGAGGCTCTCATCGTCTTCGCCTGCTCCAACCGTTCTGTCGACCGGGCGATTCTCGACCCGACCGACCATGCCATCGCGCCCCAGCCGATCCGCCCGCTGCCGAAACCCCCCTGGGCGGTGATCCCGTTTTTGCATGCATGGAGTCGCTCGAACCGTATGGCCAGCCGGCTGATTGGCGACCTGGAGCCCCGGGCGGTGCTGGGCCTGGGTGGGTTCGCCGCCGGGCCGGTGGTCAAGGTCGCAGCCAGTCGATCTGTGCCGACGGCGTTGCTGAACCCCGATGCCGTTCCCGGCCGGGCCAATCAGTACCTCGCCCGCCGGGTCGACCGCATTTTTACGCAGTTCGCCAGCACGGCCGGGAGTTTCGCCCCGGCTGAGCGCGAGAAGGTGATGGCGGTGGGCTGTCCGGTTCGGCCGGGCCTGGCCGGGGCCGACCGCGACGAGGCCATGCGTGCCCTGGACCTCTCGCCGCACTGCCGGACGCTGCTGGTCTTCGGCGGCTCGACGCTGGCTGAGTCGATCACGCGGGCGATGTGCGAGCTGGCGGAGGATTTGGTGGAGTTCGGCAAGAGCTGGCAGGTGTTGCTGGTGGCGGGTAATCTGCGGGGCGAGGCGCTGGAGGCCTATTCAAATTTACGGGTCAACGTGAAAGTGCTGCGGTACTGCGACCGGATGGACCAGGCCTGGGCGGCGGCCGACCTGGCCGTGACGCGCGGCGGGGCGGTGACGGTGGCCGAGCTGACCGCCACGGCCACGCCGGCGGTCATTCTGCCCTATCCGCACCATGCCGACCGCCAGCAGGAACTCAACGCCGCTTCGCTCGTCGAGGCCGGCTGCGCCCGGCTGGTCGAGGACCGCACCGACCCGGCCGTCAATGCAGCCAGCCTCCGGGCCGAGCTGCTGCCTTTGCTGCGGGATTCCGGGCGTCTCTCGGCCATGCAGCAGGCCGCCGACGGGCTCCAAAGCGCCGACGCCGCCGGGGCCGTGGCCGACTGGCTCGTGGATTGTTCGCCGCCTGAGCGATAAGTCGCAGTGAATAAACGTCTTGCGATTGTCGCGACAGGTGCGCTGCGTTTGTAGGGTTTCGGGGCCTGCTGGGGGGCGGTTTGCCGGGGCGTGGAGGGGAACTTATCCTTGACAGCGTGGTGGGCCATTTCTATACTTTCCGGACTCTGGACGCCCCAGCCAGACGGGGTAGCCGGGCCGGGAAGGATACGCTTCCACCAATCAATGCACGAGGAATCACGTGGCCAAGAAAAAAGCGACCAAAAAGACGCCCAAAAAATCGGCGAAGAAGTCTACCAGGAAG
>CAZCDM010000083.1:0-10390 GCA_964497475.1 uncultured Planctomycetaceae bacterium | reverse complement strand
CTCCGCGACCCCGATGGACGAACCGACCCGCCGCGAGCTGACCGACACGCTCAGCCGGGCCATCGCCAGCCCCTGCGTGCTGCACGAGCACGTCGACCCGGACATCATCGGCGGGCTGGTCATCCGCATCGGCGAGAAGATGTACGACGCCTCGCTGGCCGGGCAGATCGAACGCATGGCCCGCGAGATCGGGCGGGCAAAACACGACGAGACAACCAGCCACGAACCACATGAGGACAACCCCGACAGCGACTGATCCCGTTGGCCGCGGAGCCCCGGGTACTACTTGTGGCACGGCCTTGGTAAGGTGAAACATGAAGTTCAAGGCAGATGAAATTGCGAGTGTGCTGAGCGAGGAGATCGCCCGGTTCGGCCAGGAGATGGACGTCGCCCGCGTGGGGCGGGTGCTGGAAGTGGGCGACGGCATTGCCCAGGTCTACGGCCTGGGCGACGCGATGGCCGGCGAGATGCTCTCCTTCGACGGCGGCGGTATGGGGCAGGTCTTCAACCTCGAGGACAACTCCATCGGCGCGGTGATCTACACCCATACCGACGAAATCCGCTCCGGCGATTCGGTCCGTGCGACGGGCCGGCTGCTGGACATCCCGGTCGGCGAGTCGATGCTCGGCCGCGTCATCAACCCCCTCGGCGAGCCTCTCGACGGCGCCGGGCCGATCCACACCGACACCCGTCGGCCCCTGGAGGTGCCCGCGCCAGGCATTGCGGATCGCCAACCCGTCAACGAGCCGCTGCAGACGGGCATCAAGGCCATCGACGCGATGACGCCCATCGGCCGGGGCCAGCGCGAGCTGATCATCGGCGACCGCAAGACGGGCAAGACCGCCATCGGCATCGATACGATCATTAACCAGAAGGGCCGCGATGTCGTCTGCGTCTACGTCGCCATCGGGCAGAAGGGATCGACCGTCGCCGGCGTGGTCGAGGACCTCCGCGCCCACGACGCGATGGAGCACACCATCGTCGTCTCGGCTTCGTCGTCCGACGCAGCCCCGCTGCAGTACGTCGCCCCCTACGCCGGCTGCGCTCTGGCCGAGCATTTCATGCAGCAGGGCCGGGCCACGCTGGTCGTCTACGACGACCTGACCAAGCAGGCCCAGGCGTACCGGCAGATCTCGCTGTTGCTGCGTCGCCCGCCGGGCCGGGAGGCCTACCCCGGCGACGTGTTTTACCTCCACAGCCGACTGCTGGAACGCGCCTGCAAGCTCGCCGAGCGCTACGTCATCGCCCCGGCCGATGCGGGCCCGCGCGTCGAGCCCGCCCAGGCCGTCACCGACGACGTCTACGACGGCCCCGTCGGCCGACAGCTCGCCGAGGCCGACCTCGCCGCCCGCGACGATACAGCCACCCTGGCCGTGCTGCCGCTGATCGGCGGGGGCGGCTCGATGACGGCCTTGCCCATCTGCGAAACGCAGGAAGGTGAAGTCAGTGCCTACATCCCCACCAACCTCATCTCGATTACCGACGGGCAGATCTACCTCGAGCCGAGCCTGTTCTTCGCGGGCATTCGCCCGGCGATCAACGCGGGTATCTCCGTCAGCCGCGTGGGCTACAAGGCGGCGATCCCGGCGATGAAAACCGTCGCCTCGTCGCTTCGGCTGGACCTGGCAGCCTATCGCGAGCTCGAGAGCTTCTCGCAGCTGGGCATGGAGCTGGACCCGGCCAGCCAGCGACAGCTCGACCGAGGCCAGCGGATGATGCGCCTGCTGACGCAGCGACAGTACTCGCCCATGGAGGTCGTCGATCAGGTGCTGGCGATCCTGGCCGGTACGAGCGGCGAGATGGACGACCTCGATATCGAGCTGGTCGGCGAGTTCGCCCAGGCGTGGATCGACTACGTCCGCGGCGAGCATGGCGATATCTATGCCGAGCTTAAGCAGGACCTGGCCATGCCCGCCGACCGCCGCAAGCGGCTGGAGTTCATCGCCCACGAGTTCAAGACCGACGCTTGGGAAGAACACCTCCGCGCCATGCGCCGCAAGGCCCGCATCAACCCCGACGAGGATGAGCCCGGAACAGACGAACCCGTCCGCCCACTGCCGGCATTGTGAGTTAACAACAAGACAACAAGAAGCAAGAAGCAAGACAACAGGAAACAACAAGTAAACAGCAAGAGACGAGAGGCCAAACCGAATCCTCGACAATCGCCGTTGTATCTTGTCTCTTGCTTGTTGTTGTTTGTCATCCCATCCATGGCTAAAGCCCGCAAAATCCTGGCCCGCCGCAAGGCGATCGACAACATCCACACCGTCACGCGGACGATGGAGATGGTCGCCACCGCGCGGTTCAAGAAGGCCTACGACCGCTGCGTGGCCGCCCGCGCCTACATCGAAGGCTGCGGCGAACTCGTCGATGATCTGCTGGCCAGCGACAAGCGAGGCCTGCTGAGCCATCCGCTGCTTCGCCTGCCACGCAAGGCACGGACGGCCCCCGTCCGCACGGTGGTTGTCCTGGCCAGTGACCGCGGGCTGTGTGGCGGGTACAACGGGCAGATCGCCGGGCTGGCATCGCGTCACCTGGGCGAGCTGGCCGAAGCGGGCCGGGAGGCTCGGCTGGTCGTTGCCGGCAAGCGCATCGTCGCGCCGCTGAAGCGGGACGGCCATGCCATTGCCCAAACCCTGCCGACCCTCGACGACGCCGAGGGGGGCTGGCACGTCACGGCCCGGCTGGCCGATGCGATGATGGACGACCTGCTCGACGGCGAGATCAACGGCTGCGATGTCATCTACGGCCACCTGCTTGGCGCGGGCCGATACGAGCCGAGTACCCATTCGCTGCTGCCGCTGATCGTCGAGCCCAATGGCGACCAGGCCCGGGCCGACGAGCAGGCCGACGCCCAACGCGAAGAGGAGGATCGCTGGGGCACGCCCGAGCCCTTCGAGCCGCCGGCCCCGCCCGAGCCACTCGATCCCAAGCCGCTCGACGTCCGCTACGACTTCCTGCCCGATACCAAAACCCTGCTGGAGCGGCTGCTGCCGACGACAGTTCGCCTGCGGCTGTTCCAGTGCTTCATGGAGGCCGCCGCGACCGAGCAGATCGCCCGCATGACCTCGATGCGGTCGGCCAGTGAGTCGGCTGAGGAAATGATCGAAGACCTCAACATCAAGTACAACCGCACCCGCCAGGCACAGATCACTACCGAACTGGCCGAGATCCTCGGCGGGGCAGAGGGCGTTGGGCAATAGGCAATGGGCAGTAGGAAAACGTAACAGGCAATGAGCAGTAGGCAGAAGAAATACAGGCCGGAGAGTAATCCGTCATCGTGAAGAACATTGAAAACTACAAGGACCTTCAGGCATGGCAGGCGGCGCGGAAGTTAGCCCGGCTGTCGTATGACTTGACGGCAGCATTTCCGAGTCGTGAGCAATATGCACTGCAACAGCAGATTCGTCGCAGCGCGGTTTCGGTTGCATTCAATATAGCCGAAGGCTACGGTCGAGGGTCGCGAGATGATTATATGAGGTTTTTGAAGATTGCACGTGGCAGCTTGTATGAGCTGGAAACCCAGTTCATCATTGCCGCCGATTTGGAATACATTACCGCGGAGCAGGGCAGAGAATTTCGGACACAATTCGATTCGGCGATTTCGTTGCTTCAGGGACTTCTTCGGAGCGTCGGACGAAGCCGATGAAGTTCACACCCGCAATGTTCACCTGTCAACTGCCTATTGCCCACTGCCGACTGCCTTGGGTTCAATAAAGATATGGATCGACCAATGATCACCGAACCAACATTACAATCACCCGCCACCGGGCGGATCGTACAGGTCATCGGCTCGACGTTTGACGCCGAGTTCGACGAGCAGTCCATGCCCGCCATCTACAACGCCGTGACGGTCGAGCAAGCCGACTCGGCCGAGCAGGCCCGCCGCCGCAACGGCCAGCTCGTCGGCGAGGTCCAGCAGCACCTCGGCGGGGGGCGCGTGCGGTGCATTGCCCTCGGCAGTACCGATGGCCTGCGGCGAGGCCCGGCCGTGGTCGACACCGGCCAGCCCGTGACCATGCCCGTCGGCGAGGAGGTCCTCGGACGGGTCTTCAACCTTCTGGGCGAGCCGGTCGATGGCGGCCCGGCGGTCGAAAACGTCGAGCGACGATCGATCCATCAGCCGCCGCCGAGGTTCGAAGACCTCGTGCCCAAGAGCGAAATCTTCGAGACGGGCATCAAGGTGATCGACCTGCTCGCGCCGTTCGTGCGCGGCGGCAAGACGGGGCTCTTCGGCGGGGCCGGGCTGGGCAAGACGGTCATCATCCAGGAACTCATCGCTCGCGTGGCCACCAAGCATGGCGGGCACAGTGTCTTTGCCGGCGTGGGCGAGCGCACGCGCGAGGGCAATGATATCTGGCTGGAGATGCAGGAGGCCGAGATCGGCACGACCGGCCAGAAGCTCATCGAGAAAACGGCGATGGTTTTCGGGCAGATGAACGAACCGCCCGGCGCCCGGCTGCGGGTGGCGCTGTCGGCGTTGACGCTGGCGGAGTACTTCCGCGACAGCGGCGGAGCCGACACGCTGCTGTTTATCGATAACATTTTCCGCTTCAGCCAGGCCGGCTCGGAGGTCTCTGCTTTGCTGGGTCGCATGCCCTCGGCGGTGGGCTATCAGCCGACGCTCGCGACGGAGATGGGCGAGCTGCAGGAGCGCATCACCAGTACGAAGAAGGGGGCGATCACGTCGGTCCAGGCGGTGTACGTGCCGGCTGATGACATGACCGACCCGGCCCCGGCCGCGGCCGTGACGCACCTCGACGCGTTCATCGTGCTGGAGCGGTCGATTGTGGAAAAGGGCATTTACCCGGCGATCGATCCGCTGGCCAGCTCCAGCCGCATTCTCGACCCGCAGCACGTCGGCCAGGAGCATTACGACGTGGCCCGGCAGGTGCAGCAGATCCTCCAGCGGTATCGCGACCTGCAGGACATCATCGCGATTCTCGGCGTGGACGAACTCAGCGAAGAGGACCGCCGCATCGTCGCCCGCGCCCGGCGGATCGAGCGGTTCCTCAGCCAGCCGTTCTTCGTGGCTGAGGTGTTCACCGGCAAGGCGGGCAATTTTACGCCGCTGCCTGAGACGATCCGCAGCTTCCGCGAGATTTGCGAAGGCAAGTGGGACGAGCTGCCCGAGCAGGCATTTTTGTATGTCGGCACGGTCGAAGAGGCCGCCGCCCAGGCCGAGGCGTTGCAGAGGTAATCTCGCCATCGCGGCCAGAGGCAACTATACTGACACGAGACGCAGAAACCGCATTTCGTCGGCCGGACACCCCGGCCGCCAACGTGAAAGGATGAATCAATGACACTGAGCATGGATATTTCCCTGACCGTCGTGCTGCTGGTTTTTTACCTGGTGGCGCTGTTTCACTCGCAGGCGATCCGCAAGTCCACGCCGTACCTCTTCGGCGCGGCGGGGCTGATCTTCAGCATCCTGATGGCGGGCATTTTCGGTTCCATCGCCGCCGGGGCCGACCCGGGTGAGGGCGGCTGGGCGCGCATCCTCGGCGGGCTGCTGGGCATGGTGGGCGATGTCGGTGCCTTTGCCGGCCTGATCTACGCCTGCTATGGCGATAAGATTCCCGTGCAGATTCCGGGCATGGACGATGCCGACGACGAGGCGACCCCGCCGGGAGCGGAGTAACATGGACCTGTACGACGCGATCGCCAGACGCACCAGCGTGCGCCGTTACGAGGATCGTCCGATTCCCGACGACGTGCTGCGTCGCGTGCTGGACGCCGGCCGGCGTGCCCCCAGCGCCCGCAATCAGCAGGCGTGGAAGTTCGTCGCCGTTCGCCGCAGCGAGGCGCCGGAGCTGTTCGCCAAGGTGGCCGACGCTTGCGAGCAGGGCTGGCAGGAGCAGGCGGCGGTCATCGTGGCTGTCGTCAGCACCGAGCCGGACCGCGTGATGTACTGCGGCATCCCGGCCGGTCCGGTCGACTGCGCCATCGCGGTCGATCACATGTCCTTAGCGGCCGTGGCCGAGGGGCTGGGCCACTGCTGGATCGGGCACTTCCGCCAGGACGACGTGCGCGAGCTGCTGGCCGTGCCCGAGCCGATGGAGATCATCGAGCTGATGACGCTCGGCTACCCGGCCGGGCCGACGGAAAAGGACAAGCCCCGCAAATCGTTCGACGAGGAGGTCTGCTTCGAGACGTTCTCCTGATTCCTGTGCCATGGCCCGATCGAGCAAGACATTCCGCTGCCGCATCGAATCGCCCGACGGGACGATCCTGGACAAGGACGTCGCCGGTGCGAAGGTGCCCGCCCTGGACGGCTACGTCGGCGTGTTGCCCGGCCGGGCGCCGCTGACGGCGGTGGTCTACACGGGCATGGTCGGCCTGACGCTGCCCGACGGCCAGGCGGAGGAACTTTTCGTCAGCCGGGGGTTTCTGCGCGTCTGCGATGACGTGATGACCATCCTGGCCGAGGAATGCAAGCCGCTCGATCGCCTCGATGCCGAGCAGGCGTGGGACCTGCTGCAGGAAGCCTTCCAACTGCCCCGCCAGACCGACGCGCAGATGGCCACGCGCGAAGAGGCGATCCACGCGGCCCGCATCCGGTTCGGCCTGGCCCAGCGCGCCCGCAAGGGCATGATGAGCATGGACGAGCTCATGAGCCGAGGCCTGGGAGACTAGCCATGCCAACGCTCCGCCTGGGCACGCGCCGCAGCCCGCTGGCCATGGCGCAGAGTCAGCTCATCGCCGGTCTGCTCGCCGACGCCGACGCGACGCTGGCAGTCGAGCTGGTCGGGATCGACACGGCCGGGGATCGCCAGGCCGGCCCGCTGGCCGCAGCTGGCGGCAAGGGATTGTTCACGGCCGAGCTGGAATCGCAACTGGCCGAGGGGGCCATCGACCTGGCTGTTCATTCGCTCAAAGACATGCCCGCCCTGGGCGAGGCGCAGTTCGTCATCGGGGCCTTGCCGGTTCGTGGCGACGCGCGCGACGCGCTGGTCAGCCGCCTCGGCCTGGTGGACGACCTGCCGCCCGGCGCGAAGGTTGGCACGGGGAGCCCGCGGCGGGCTGCGCAGCTGCGAGCGCTGCGCAGCGATCTGCAGATCGAGCCGATCCGCGGGAACATTCAGACGAGGCTGGCGCGGGCAGTCGGTCCCGAGGCGGATCTCGATGCGGTGGTGCTGGCCGTGGCGGGGCTGAACCGGGCCGGGTTGCGGCAGACGTATCGCCACGAGATTCATCCGCTGCCGGTCGAGCAGTGCATTCCGGCTGCGGGGCAGGGGGCGCTGGCCGTGCAGTGTCGCTCTGACAACGAGCCGCTGCTGGAGCGTCTGGCCGGGCTGCACGACGTAGCTACGGCCGTGGCCGTTCGCGCCGAGCGCGACGTGGTGCGGTTTTTGGAGGCGGATTGTCACAGCTGTCTGGCGGTTCACTTCCACCGGGAGTTTGGCCAGTGGGTAGGCCAGTGTTTTGCAGCCCGGCCTGACGGCAGCGGGGCGGTTCGGCTGCGGGAGGCTCACGAGTCGATCGAGCCGGTGGCGACGGGTCTGCTGGCCGAGCTGGACCGGCTGGGCGGTGCGGCGCTGCTGGGCTGAGTTTTGCAGGGAAGACGGGGAAATAATGGGGGCTTAAGTTTCCATCGGACCAGCCGAGAATGGCTGTAGACCCTCGCCTCGCAGTCGCCGCTCGAGGCCAAGGAGGCTGGCATGGCCCGGAAACGATACGGCCTGAACATGATGGAAGTCCTTTCGCTGATTGCGATGGTTGTCATCCCGGAGCTGTCTACGGCATCGACGGATGTTCGCCCGGAGCAGCTTCGCGGCGCGCACCGACGGTTGCAGCAGGCGATCAACACCTACGCAGCCGAGCACGATGGCGTTTGGCCCGACGGGCGAGTGGTCGAGCAGTTGACCTTTGCGACGAACCGGCGCGGTACGGTCGGGCCGAGCGACCAAGCCGGCCCTGTCTGGCCGTGCGGCCCCTATCTCGAGCGGATTCCGTCCAACCCCTACGTCAATTTCCGCCTGGCTGGGCGAATCAAGATTGCCCCGGCCGAGCGTGGGGGCGGCAATGCGGGGTGGTATTACGATCCGAGCAGCGGGGCGGTCTGGCCGGATGTGGCCGCCGGCGGGCGGTAGGCGCTGCGCTGAGGCGAGGGCGGACGATTCCCGGCGGCCTTAGCAAAGCAGTGCCTCGAAGATGTCGAAGCTATTCATAGCCGCTAGCGGTGTCGCTGCGGCTTGGCGGTGATGGGAGCTTGCGATGACGCGTCATGGACACAATGCAGGACGCTGCCCGATCGGGATCGATCTGGGACCGCTGGGCGTCCGGATGCTGCAGCTGGGGCTGACCGATACAAGGCCTAATGTTCTGGCCGGCGGCGCCTGGCGAAGCCCCCATGACGATCCCGCCAGCACGGACGCTCTACGCAAGTCGATCCGGCAGCTCAACCGCTTTGGGCATTTCCATGGGCGTGATGCGGTCGCTTCCGTGCCGTCTGACGAGATTCATCTGGCCACGGCCCGGGTGGCCCTGAAGGGCCAGGTCGACCCCGCGCTGGATGTAATGGCCCAGGCGTATGAAGCGTTCGACTTCGACCTGTCCCTCGCACAGCTCAGCGTGATCCCGGCCGGGCCGATCCTCCACGGCGAACACCCCGAGCGGGAGTATATTCTGCTGGCCGTGCCGCATGCGAAGATCGAAACGCGGTCGGCCTTGCTGGAGTCGTGTGGCCTTCGCGTGGCGGCGATCGACCCCGAGCCGCTGGCGGTATTCCGTTCGTTCCGCAACCACCGCCGGCGGGAAAATGACCGATCGCTGACGACGTGCATCGTCCACATCCAGCCGCGATACGCGCTGGTGATGGTTGCTCACGGTCCGGAGCTGCTGCTGGTGCGTCAGTTGCGGCATGGGGGCAATGCGTTGACGGAGGCGGCCTCGGCGAACCTCGGGCTCTGCCGCGCCGATGTGAACCTGTTGCGCAGCTATCTCGTGGAGCATCACGGGCTGGACCGCGCCAAGCCAGCAAAGGACGACGAGCACGCCTTTGATACCGAGAAGCTCTTCTGGACCATGCACGATGCCCTTCGCGGGCAGGTGGATGAATTGGCCCTGGAGGTGGAACTCTGCCTTCGCTACTGCCAGACGAACTTCGACTGCCCCGCGATCGATTCGCTGGTGCTCAGCGGCCACGACGCCGAGGACCCGACCGTCCGGAGCATTCTGCACGACCGCCTCGCGATGCCCTGCGGTGTGTCCAGCCCGCTGCGGGGCCTGGAGACGGGGCGGTGCAATCTGTTTGTCGATCGCCGCCGGGCCATGAGCCACTGGTCGCTGTGCGTGGGCCTGGCCCTGCGGGAAGGGTTTGATGAACGCTACGATCAGGCCGACAGCCTGCTCGAACCGGACCTGGCCGAGGTGGACGTCGACTTGCTGGACAACGCCGAGGCGCTGGCATGAGGACGCTGCTGGGCCATCGCACCGAACGCATCGCCGGGCTGATCCTCCTGGCCGTGGGCAGCTACCTGGCGTGGGTGATTATCATCCGCAATCCGAATCAATGGCTGCTGCTGATGGAAATGTTCCTCGCGGCGGTGGTGATCGGCGGGATCGGCGCGTGGGGGGTTGTCCGCCACCGGGCCGGTCGCACGTTGGGTTGGCTTTCGCGGCAGGTGCGACAGTGCACGCGTGGGCAGGACGGCGAGGATATGCTTCTGGACGTTCCCTCGACACCGGGGGAGTGGGCCGGGCCGATGAGCACGGACCTGGCGGCAATTCGCGCCGAGCTGCATGACCTGCGGAAGGAAAATCACGTCCTGCGGATCAGCAACCGCATGGCCGTCGAGGAACGAAAACACATCGAGGAGGTCATGCTTCACGTCTCCGATGCGGTGCTGGTGATCAATAGCTATGGCGAGCTGCTCTCGGCCAATGAGTCGGTCGAGCGGCTGCTGGGCTTTCGGTTGAGTCGGGCCAGCCGCAAGCCCGTCGAGGATATTCTGCCGGGTGGCTCGCTCGCCCGGCAGATCGCCGAGGCGTGCCGATCAGGGAAAATCCCGTCTGGGGGGCTTGTGGAGCACTGCCTTTCGCGCGATGGGCACGACCGGACCTACCGCGCTGCGATGCATGTGCTGCGCGGGCCGAGGCAGGTTCGCCAGGGCCTGATTGTCGTGCTGCACGACATCAGTCGGGAGAAGGAATTCGAGCAGTCCAAGGCGGAGTTTCTCTCGAACGTATCGCACGAGCTCAAGACGCCGCTGTCGTCGATCAAGGCCTACCTGGAGCTGTTGCTCGATGGCGAGGCCAAGGAGCAGGACGTTCCGCAGTTCCACCAGATCATCGCCAGCCAGGCCGATCGCCTGGAGCGGCTGATCGACCAGACGCTAACCCGCATTTCTCACCGGTCCGTTGATTTTTGTTGGTGACGACGATTGGT
>CAZCDM010000082.1:0-10458 GCA_964497475.1 uncultured Planctomycetaceae bacterium | reverse complement strand
ACCTGCTCCATTGATTGGGTGTCCCAATGTTGAAGTCAGGCGGTTCGAGTCGGCCAAGTGCAGGTTCACCAGCCGGTCCCCGGCTTCGAGCAGGGCCTGGCCGATGTGGGCCTGCTCGGTCTGCATGTGATATACGTCGCCGTTGATCTGTTCGATGGCTGGATGGTCGACCCACTCGATGTAGTCGATCGCTTCTGCGATGGTGTGGATGCAGCTGACCTCAGCCGAGCGGATGGGCTCGATCGCTGCGCGCACGCCGGCGTCGGCAAAGTCATCGCCTACTTCGGCCAGTGTTTCGGCCGAGCGGTGAACCTCCATATCATCGTACGGCTCGGCCCGGCCGACCGCTGCGGGCACGACCAGCAGATACGTACCGCCCAGGGCGTGACAGAGCTCCACCTGCCGGCGGATGTAGTCAATCGTCCGCTGCCGGACCACGTCCGATGGCGAAGAGAGCTCGCACTCCGGGCTGAACATTCCGCAGAGTCCGGCCACCGCCAGTTCATGCCTCGCCAGAACCGCCCGCACCTCTTCGGCCCGGTAGCCGATGTCATCGCCATAGCGGTTCCCGTGCAGTTCGATCCATTCCACTCCATGGCGGGCAAGACGCTCCAGCGACGAGTCCAGCGGCTCGACGCCGAAGCCCCAGTTGCTCCAACTGAGCTTGAGCGACGCTTCGGCCAACTCGGGCTGCCGGGCCAGGAGCTCGGCAAAGCGAAGCCGGATCGCCTCGCTTTTCGCCTGCCAGGCTTGCGGTTTCATGGCGATTGGTTTCGTCATGCGGGTAACGGTTCCGATTGCAACCGCTCGACCGGCACGAGGTCGTCGATGCGGATAGCCCGGCCGGTGTCGATACTCTTCGCCGCCGCGACGCCGATGAGAATCGAGTACGTGCCGTCGATGTGATTGGCCTTCCGGCCGAGCGGATCGTGCGGGGCCTCGGGGTCGAACAGGTCGCGCAGCAGGGGCGGGTCGCCGCCGCCGTGGCCGCCCTTGCCCTGTCCAGACCTCCAGGCCGCGAGGCTCGTCAAAATGGGGATGCAGCGTGGTGTGCACGCCCTTGCGTTCGATCTGCCCGGGCGGGTCGGCCGAGTCCTCGCCGCTGATATCGGTGCTGAAAACCGTACCATGCTCCAGCCGACCCCGCTCGCCGTTGAAGGCGATCTGGTAGCCCTCCCACGGGCTGTAGGCGTGCAGCAGGTAATTCAGCACGGCCACGCGGCCCCCGCTGCCTCCGGGGCCTCCTGCGATTCCCACGGACAAAGGCTGATAAGAAGCTTATTGCTGTGCGGACCATTCGTCGATGACGACTTCGACATCGGGCAGGGCGTCGATGAACATGCGGCCGTAGCGTTTGGTCGCCACGCGGTGGTCCAGTATCACTACAAAGCCGGTATCGCTGCGCGAGCGGATCAGCCGGCCGAAGCCCTGCTTGAACAGGATGATCGCCTGGGGCAGCTGGAATTCCATAAACGGGTTGCCGCCGCGCTGGCGGATCGCGTCCAGCCGGGCTTCGATCAGCGGCTCGTCCGGCACGGCGAAGGGCAGCTTGGTGATGATGACGTTCCGCAGCGCTTCACCGGCGACGTCCACACCCTGCCAGAAGCTCATCGTCCCCAGCAGGACGCTGCGCGGGTTCTGGCGGAACGCCCGCAGCATCGCCGTCCGCTGCATGGCCCCGCCCTGGACGAGCAGCTCGTAGTCGTTGGCTCCGCAGAATCGCTCCAGCTCCTCGGCCAGGCGGTTGAGCAGTCGATAACTCGTAGCCAGCACGAAACACCCGCCGACCGATTTATCCAGATAGTGCGCGATGGTCTCGCCGGCGGCCGGTGCGAACTGGTCGAGATGGTTCGGGTCGCCCAGGCGCGTTTCGAGGTAGACCTTCGCCTGGCTGCGATAGTCAAACGGGCTGGTCAGGAGGATTTCGTCAGCTTGGTCTATGCCGAGTCGCCCGCGGATGTAGTCGAACCCGTGCTGCTCGCCCCGGGCCGTGGCCAGCGTGGCCGAGGTGAACACCACCGTGCCCACGCGGTCCAGAAGCAGCTCGGCCATCTGCGGGGCCACGCGGATCGGGGCCGAGGCCAGCGTCACCACCCGCCCGGCCGCGAAGAGCTTGCCCCCCCGCCGCGGCGTATAGCTGCTGAACCAGTAGGCGTGGTCGTCCGGCGTCTGTGCGATCAGCTCGGCCAGCGCGTCGGCCAGCTCCATGACGCGCAGCTCGCCGGCGTGCAGCTCGAATCGCTGCTCATCGTCTTCGCTGTCGCGCCGCAGCTTGCGGAGCTGGGCGGCGAGGTTCCGCAGCGGGCCGGTGACGGAGTCGGGGACGATCTCGGCTTCGGTAATGCGGCCGTTGTCTCGCGCGCCGGGGCCTCGATACTCCGCGAGCTGGTCGAAGAAGTCGTCGCTGGCAGCGGCGGCCTGGTTGACTGCGGCGATGGCGTCGTCGGCCTGCATGAGTCCGAGCAACCCCCGGCCGGTTTCGGCGTCGAAGAGTTCCCGCAGGGCCGAGGCGACCTGCCCGCTGGACACGCTCCGCCCGAAGTGATCGCTCGCGATGCCCTCGACGGTGTGGGCTTCGTCGAGGACGACCACGTCGTAGTCGCCCAGGATGTTCTGCTCGCCCAGGGCCAGATCGCTGAACAGCAGCGCGTGGTTGCAGACGACCAGGTCGGCCTGGAGGAGCTTGGCCCGGGCGGCGCGGAAAAAGCACCGGCTGCTCTGGGCACACTTCCCGCCCGGACACGAGCCGGACTCGGCACAGACCTTCGCCCAGACGGTCCGGTCGGGCTCGGCGGCCATCTCCTGCCGCTCGCCGGTGGTGGTCTGCATGGCCCATTCGGCAAGGTCGTCCAGCTGGTCCTGCTGCGGCTCGGATCGCAACAGCCGGTCGCGATGTTTGACGGCCAGGCTCAGCCGGCGGAGGCAGAGGTAGTTGCTGCGCCCCTTGGCCAGCACGGCTGAGAAGGGCTCGGGAAGCACCTCAGCCAGGAAGGGCAGATCCTTGCCGATGAGCTGCTCCTGCAGGGCGATGGTGCAGGTCGATACGATGGCCCGCTGTTTGGACTGCTTTGCATGGAGGATGATCGGCGCGAGGTAGGCGAAGCTCTTGCCCACGCCCGTGCCGGCCTCGGCCAGGAGGTGGCTGCGGTCGGCCAGGGCATCGGCGACGGCCCGGGCCATGGCCTGCTGCTCGCAGCGGTGTTCGTAGCCGGGCAGCGCGGCGGCGATGAGCCCGTCGGGGGCGAAGATCTCCTCGACGGTAAGGCTCATGCGGGCTTGGCCGGCTGGGACAACACGGCCGGTGCGGCAGAGGTAGGCTGTTCGACCAGGCTGCCCGGTTCAGTAGGCAGCTCGCCCTTGTCCAGCAGTTGCTCGTACCGGTCGGCGGTGGCCATGTGCTCGAAGAACTGCTGCACGAACAGGAACGTCAGCCCCGACATGCTGATGGCGATGATGACCGCGAGAATCGTCACCAGCGTCCGCCCGCGGACCATCGCCTCGGCAAGGCTGTCGCTGATGCGATCCTTGGCGAGCGTCAGCGTGGCCAGCACGACGGCCATCACCGTCGGCCAGATCGAAATCGAATGGATGCCGCTGTAGATGAACTCGCCCCGGCTGACCTGGCGGCCGAGCTGATTGCCCGACTGGAGGAAGTAGACGACCTTACGGGAGGCTGGGTCGACCTTGACCTGCCCGTGGATCGCCTCGCCCCAGAGGATCGAGTAGCTGATCGTGTAGGCCAGGAAGTTCGCCATGCCGATCAGGATGATCCAGATGCAGACGCGCGTGCGGATGTCCATTTTCGGCCGGGTCGATGCGATGTCCATGTCAGTCGGCTCGTGCATGGTCAGGTTCCGATCACGCCGTCGACGGGGCTCGAGGCGGTGGCGTAGAGTTTGCGCGGGATGCGTCCGGCCTGTCGTGCCAGCAGCCCCGCCTGGAGGGCGTGGTTCATCGCCCGGGCCATCTGCACGGGGTCGTCCGCGCCGGCGATGCCGGTGTTCAGCAGCACGCCGTCGGCGCCGAGTTCCATCGCGACGGTGACGTCGCTGGCTGTGCCCACGCCGGCATCGACGATGATCGGCAGGGCGGGGAACTCCTCGCCCAACTGCTCGAGGATGATGCGGATGTTCCACGGGTTCAAGATGCCCTGGCCCGAGCCGATGGGCGCCCCGGCGGGCATGACGGCGTCGGCGCCGGCCCGGGCGAGCCGCTGGGCGATGATGGGGTCGTCGCTGGTGTAGCACAGCACGCAGAAGCCGTCGGCCTTGAGGGTTTCCAGCGCTTCGAGCGTGCCGATGGGGTCGGGCAGGAGGGTCTTTTTATCGCCGAGGACTTCGAGCTTCACCCAGGCCGAGCCTGCATTGTCAATGCCTTCCAGCAGCTCGCGTCCCAGCCGGGCCGTGCGGACGGCATCTTCGGCTGTGAAGCAGCCGGCCGTATTCGGCAGGAGGGTCAGGGCGTCGGTGTCGAGGAAGTCGAGGATATTCCGGCCGGCTTCGTCGGCCATGCGCTCGCGGCGGACGGCCACGGTGACGACCTCGCAGCCGCTGGCCGGCAGGGCCTCGGCCATGAGTTCGTAGGTCTCGTACTTGCCGGTTCCCACGAACAGGCGATTGTGGATGGTGAACGGTCCGATCTTCAGAGGGTCCATGTTCGTTCCTTCATACGGGGGCAGGCGGATCAGCCTCCATTATGCCCGCAAGCCCCCCGCCCTGCAACGGGCAGACGTCCCCCCGGCTGGCGCCGGGGGCTATTGCTGTCTCGGGCCTTCGGCCCTGAGAGGCCATCCACTCCCCGCGAATAGCGGATGAACCTGAAAAATATGCCCCGCGAGGATTCGCGCCGCGGCTCGCACAGCCGAGGGCGGCTGTGCCACACGATACATCACAGGCGAGTGCTATGCTTATGCTTGCAGCCTGCCCGTATGGGTAGGCCGGTTGTCAAGGCATGCCGTGATTCTGATCGCACGCATGGCACCGGGCGGAGGACAATTCAGCCATAAACAACGCCCCGAGATTTCTCGCGAGGCGTTGGGGGTGGCGGGGTTGCAGTGAGGTTATTCGACGACGGGGACCGGTCCGGCGAGCAGGTCGAACTCGTCGACCGGCTGGGTATCGCCGGAGAGGATGGCTTCCTTGGCGCCGAGGTTTTCGGGCCAGCGCCAGCCGATCCATCGCTTGGCCACGGCGAGTTTGCGTCGGGCCATCTCTTCGTCGACGGGGCTGGTCGCCTGGTCGCAGAACAGCAGCGCGACGATGAGGTTAATGCCGATGTCGACCAGCTTGCGGGCGACGAGGTCTTTGTACTGGCCGGGCTGGGCCTTGGTGAACTCGACGCACTCATTGAGCAGGGCGAGGTGCTCGCGGATCTTCTCGATGAGGGGCTTGGTTTCGTCGGTCCACTCGTCGCGGCGGGAGGGTTTCTCCAGCAGCTCTTCGACGATGTTGTGACACGTGCCCGAGGTAATGCCCGCAATGGCGGCCACGACCTGCAGCTGGCTCGTGCCTTCGTAGATGGTGGTGATGCGGCTGTCGCGCAGGTGTCGCTCGACGGGGTAGTCCTTCATGTAGCCGCTGCCGCCGAGGATGGCGATGGCGTCGTTGGATACCCGCATGGACATTTCCGAGGCGTAGTACTTGCTCATCGGCGTGAGGACCTTGTTCCATCGGCCGATCTTGCGGAGCAGCTTTTTGTTGGCCTTCTTTTCGTCGCCGTCGAGGTCGCCGAAGGCGTCTTTGCGGAGGCAGTCGTTTTCGACATCGACGTACCAGGTGGAGAAGTACGTCAGGCTGCGGGCGGCTTGGAGGTCGACCTGGGCGTTGACGAGGATTTCGCGGATGGGGGCGAAGTTTTCGATGGCGACTTCGAACTGCTTTCGGCTGTGTGCGTAGTCGCGTCCGACGCGGTAGGCCGCCTCGCCAATGCCGATGGACTGGGCCGCGATGCCGATGCGGGCGCCGTTCATGAGGCTCATGACGTAGGTGATCAGGCCTCGCTGGCGTTCGCCGACGAGCTGGGCCGGGACGTGATCGAAGTAGATTTCGCAGGTCGGGCTGCCGTGGATGCCGAGCTTGTTTTCCAGCCGGCGAATCTTGACGCGCGGGCCGTTCTCGCAGACCAGCAGGCTCAGGCCCCGGCCGTCGGAGATGTCCGGCTCGGTGCGGCAGAGCACGAGCAGCACCTCGCCGCAGCCGTTGGTGATGAACCGCTTGACGCCGTGGATGTACCACTGGCCGTTGTCGTCCTGGTAGGCTTTGGTTTTGACGGCCTGGAGGTCACTGCCGGCATCGGGCTCGGTCAGCACCATCGCGCCGGTCCACTTGCCCGAGGCCATGTTCGGCAGGAACTCCTGCTTGATTTCCTCGGAGGCGAAGGCGTTGAGGGTGTCGGCATTGCCCTGCAGGCCGTAGATGTTCATCAGGGCTGCGTCGGCCCGGCTGACCATGTCGTTGGTGATCGTGAAAACGAACTGGGGGCAGTTGATCCCGCCGAAGCGATACGGCAGGGTGAAGCCCATCAGGTCGGCCTGGGCGAACTTCTCCAGCGCGTTGGCAATGCCGGGCGCCCGCGTGACGCTGCCGTCCTCGTTAAGGGTATTGCCCGTCTGGTCGGTCTCCTCGGCCGTGGGGGCCACCTCGTCGCCGCAGATCTGGCCGCAGGTATCAAGGATCAGCTCGTAGTTGCGGAGGGCTTCGTCGACGTCGGCCGGGGCGATGTCGAACTCGTCGTGGAAGGCGAAGCCTTCTTCCTGAAGCTCGGCCAGGTGGGCCACGTTCAGGTGACGGAAGAGGAATTTGATGTCGTCGTTGTCGGTATAAAAGTTAGCCATGTTTCTTCCCTGGGCTGCAATGCTCAGCGGGTGTCAAACCCGTTGTGTGAAAAAGGTCAATGTCCAATGACGCGACAGGTCATTGGGGTTTGGGAATTGGTCTTTCGTTTCTATTCGTGCTTGGTCTTAACGCTCATGCCGCCGCGGATGGCCTTGATGAGGTTCGGGACGACCTCGTTGAGGTCGCCGACGATACCGTAGTGGGCCGCCGAGAAGATCGGTGCGTCGGGGTCTTCGTTGATCGCGAGGATCTTGGCCGACTCTTCCATGCCGGCGCGGTGCTGGACGGCGCCGCTGATGCCGACGGCGATGTACAGGGCCGGGCGAACCGTCGTGCCGGTCTGGCCGACCTGGTGGTCGTGGTCGATATAACCCAGGTCCACCGCCGCGCGCGAGCCGGCGGCCGTGCCACCCAGGGCGTGGGCGAGGTCCCAGATGAGCTTGAAGTTCTCCTTGCCGCCCACGCCGGCCCCGCCGGCGACGATGATCCGGGCCGCCTTGAGGTTGACCTTCTTCTCCTGGCGGTGCAGCTCGATGATCTCGACGGGCAGGTCCGTGTCGAGCTTGGCGTCGTAATTCACGACCTCGCCGGTGCGGGTGTCGTCGGCTTCGCTCATGGGCATGACGCCCTCGCGGACGGTTGCCATCTGAGGCCATCGCCGCGGGTTGACGATGGTCGCGATGATATTGCCGCCAAAGGCTGGGCGAATCTGGTACATGAGGTTCTCGAACGTCTCGCCCTTGTCCTCGTGGTCGCCGATCTGCAGGTCGGTGCAGTCGGCGGTCAGGCCGCACTTCATCTTGCTGGCCACGGTCGGTGCCAGGTCGCGCCCCAGGGGTGTAGCACCGAACAGCACGATCTGCGGTTCGTACTCGCCGATGAGTTCGCAGATGGCCGACGTGTACGAAGCCGTCTGGTACTGGCGGAGATTGTGATGGTTGACGTGGTAGACCTTGTCGGCCCCGTGGGCGATGAGCGGCTTGGTGAGGTTGCTTACGCCCTCGCCCAGCAGCATCGCGCCGACCTGCACGCCGAGTACGTCGGCCAGTTCGCGCGCCTTGCTGAGCAGCTCGAGCGGCACGTCCGAGAGCTGGCCCGATTCCTGCTCGGCAAAGACCCACACTTCGCCCTGTTTGTTCACTTGAATCATGATGCGTTCCTGTAGTTAATTCTCTGCGGGGTGTTCACAGCCGGGGACGGCTGTGCTCCCTGTTATCCGATGGTGTGATCGCTGATGAGTTCGCCGGCCAGTTGCTTGCAGCCTTCTTCGGTGGGGGGGAACTCGTGGTACTCGCCGCCGGCCAGGACGACGGCCTGGATGCGGTGGACCTTGGTCGGGCTGCCGCTCATGCCGACCCAGTCGAAGTCGATCTCGATGTCGTCGAGCGTCCAGGCTTCGATGAGCAGGCCCTTCTCGTCGAGGGCTCGGGCCTGGGAATCGACCCACGCCTCGTCCTTGCCGGCTGCCTTGGCGGCCGCTTCCAGCTCGATACGGGTTTTGGCATTCTTGTACTTCATGATCCGCCTGGCAGCGTACGGGCGGGGGCGGTTGGCCGTTTCCATCACGGTCACCAGGGCCGGCAGCTTGGCTGCGACAATTTCCCACCCATTGCCCACATTGCGGCGGACGCGAATGGCCTTTTCGGTCAGCTCGATGAGCTCTTCGAGGTAGGTCACCAGCGTGAAGTCGCACTTTTCCGCCAGCTGGGGGCCCACCTGGGCAGTGTCGCCGTCGATGGCCTGACGGCCGCAGAAGACCAGGTCGGCCTTGAGCTTCTTGACGGCGCCGCTGAGGATGTAGCTGGTGGCCAGGGTATCGCTGGCTGCGGCCCGGCGGTCGGTCAGCAGCAGGCAGCGGTCGGCCCCGCGGTAGTAGCTGTCCCGCAGGATCTCGCCAGCCGTCGGCGGGCCCATGGTCAGCACCGTGACGGTTCCGCCGAACTTGTCGCGGACCTCCAGGGCCGTTTCCAGGGCGTTTAAGTCTTCGGGATTGAAAATAGCCGGCAAGGCGGCACGGTTGACCGTTCCGTCTTCCTTCATGGCCTCGCCGGTGATCCGCTTGGTATCGGGCACCTGCTTGACGCAGACGACAATGTTGAAACTCACGGCTGTGCTCCTGGGTTTCTGTTCGTGGTTGGACAGGCCATCCCCTCGCAGGGCCGATGGCAGAATCGAAAGAGTCTAGCGGCTGGGCCTGTGTTCGTCAAGGTCAAGTTATCCGGACGCAGCCGGCCGGGTCGAAAACCGCAGCCGCCGCAGTTTGCCTCTTTGCCGGCGGGGCCCGCTGCGGTAGGATACCTCGCATGTCCCTCCCCGTAGTTGCCATCGTCGGCCGACCCAACGTCGGCAAGAGCAGCCTCCTCAACGCCCTGGCCGGGCGGCGGATCTCCATCGTCGACCCCACGCCCGGCGTGACGCGCGACCGCGTGAGCACGACCATCGCCCTGGGCGAGGCCGACCGCTTCGTGGAACTGCTCGACACGGGGGGCATGGGGATCGAAGATCACGACCGCCTGACCGACGAGGTCGAGGGGCAGATCCGCTTCGGCCTGGACCAGGCGGCCCTGCTGCTGTTCGTCGTCGACGGGCGCGAGGGCATCACGCCGCTGGACCGCCACGTGGCCAAGGTGCTCCGCCGGCAGGACAAGCCCATCCTGCTGGTGGCCAACAAAATCGACCAGGGCGAGGTCGTCCAGGAACTTGGCGATGTGATGAGCCTGGGCTTCGGCGAGCCGCTGGGCGTATCGGCCATGCACAAACGCGGGCTGGACGACCTGACCGACGCGATTGAAGCCGCTGTCGAGCATGTTCCGGTCCAGCCTCGCCGGGCTGAGGGCATGAAGCTGGCGATCGTCGGCAAGCGGAACGCCGGCAAGAGCACGCTCATCAACGCCCTGACCGGCCAGCAACGGGTGATCGTTTCGCAAACGCCCGGCACGACACGCGACAGCGTCGACGTGGATCTGGAATTCGAAGGCCAGCAGATCACGCTGATCGATACCGCCGGGATGAAAAAGAACCGCAAGCTCGCCAGCGATATCGAATTCTACAGCCAGCACCGCGCCCTGCGATCCATCCGCCGGGCCGACGTGGTGGCCATGGTCATCGATGCGTCCCTGCCGGTCAGCCAGGTCGACAAAGCCCTCGCCGGCACGATCGCTGAAGAATTCCGCCCCTGCCTGATCGTCGTAAACAAGTGGGACCTCGCCCACGAAGCGACCGAGCCCGAAGCCTACATGGAATACTTCGCCAAAACCTTCCCCGAGCTGTCCTACGCTCCGATCATCTTCACCTCGGCCACGCAGGGGCTCAACGTGGCTGAACTCATCGGCCTGGCCTGCGAGCTCTACACCCAGTCCCGCCATCGCGTGCCGACGGGCCAGCTCAACGCCGCCATGGCGGAAATCCTCCAGCTGCGAGGCCCCAGCCATAAGGGTGGCACGAAACCGCCCAAAATCTACTACGCCTCGCAGGTCGACGTCGACCCGCCCACGATCATCTGCTTCGTCAACGACCCAGCCAGCTTCGACGAATCCTACCGGCGGTTCCTCGTCAACCAGTTCCGCGAACACCTGCCCTACGACGAAGTGCCGATCCGACTCTTCCTGCGTGCCCGGCGGGAAAA
>CAZCDM010000081.1:0-10467 GCA_964497475.1 uncultured Planctomycetaceae bacterium | reverse complement strand
CAGTCGGCCGACTGGAATACAGCGACGAGGAGCTATCGGCCGGCGAACATTTCGCCTTCGTGCGGGTCAAGCTCGTTGGCGATGAGGCGTTCAACGTCGAGGGTCCGGTCGAGGGCAATCCGCTCAAACCGTTCAGCCAGACCAGCCGCTATCCGCACAACCTCGCCCGGGCCGAGGGACCCTTCGCCTGGGCCAGCCCGATCTGGATCACCCGCTGAGCACTCAGCCCAGGCGGAGTTCGCCAAAGGGCGTTTCGATCTGTCCGGCGTCGAGGCCTCCCTTGAGGTTCTTCTTTTTGGAGTCCTTCTGCTGGATTTTTTCCAGGTCGGCCATCGTGCCTTCGGTCGGCTCGGAGGTGGGGGTGTCTTTGCGGAGGCTCAGGCTGATGCGGCGGCGTTGCTCGTCGACTTCCAGCACGCGGGCTTTGACGGTCTGGCCCTGCGAGACGACGCTGGCGACGCTGGGTACGCGGCTTTCCGAGAGCTGGCTGATGTGGATGAGCCCTTCGACGCCGGCGGAGAGTTCTACGAACGCGCCGAAGTCGGTCATGCGCGTGATCGTGCCCTCGACCCATTCGTCGGTTGGCCAGCGGACCGAGGCGCCTTCCCAGGGGTCGGCTTCGGCGCGTTTCATCGAGAGCGTCAGCCGTTTGCGGTCCGGCTCGACGCGCATGACGTGGACCTTGACGACATCGCCGGCCGAGACGATTTCCTTCGGATGGCCGATGTGCTTGTGGCTGAACTCGCTGATGGGGATGAGCCCTTCGACGCCGGCTTCGACTTCGCAGAACGCGCCGAAGTCCATGAGCTTGACGATGCGCCCGGTGACAATTGAATCGGCCGGCCACTTGCCTTCGGCACCCTCCCACGGGTCGGGCTGGGTCTGCTTGAGGCCCAGGCCGATCTTCTCATTATCGCGGTCGATGCTCAGCACGCGGACCTCGATGGTCTGGCCCGGCTGGACGATGTCCTCGGGCTTGTCGACGTGGCCGTGGGCCATGTCTTTGACGTGCAGCAGCCCGTCGACGCCGCCGATATCGACGAACGCACCGTAGGGCATGATCGTGCGGACCTTACCCTGGACGACCTTGCCCTCGTGAATTTCCTTCCAGGTGGTCTGGGCCTGCTCGGCGGCCTGGTGCTTCAGCAGCGCCCGGCGGGAGACCACCAGGTTCTTCTCGCGGCGGTCGACTTCAACGACCTCGCACTGGAGTTTTTCGTTGAGGTAGCCGTCGAGTTCTTCGACGTGGATCAGGTCGATCTGGCTGACGGGCATGAAGGCGCGGATGTTATTGATCTGCATCTCCAGGCCGCCCTTGTTCATGCCGGTGACGCGCCCTTCGACGATCTGGCCCTTTTCGAGCGTATCCCAGGCGGCCTGTTCGATGGCGCCCTTGCGGCTCAGCCGGAGCATGCCGTCGCGGTCGAAGCCCTCGATGGTCACCTCGACGGTATCGCCCTCGGCGGGAAGCTCTTCGTCCTCGCTGTACTGCGTGGCAGGCAGGAGCCCTTCGCTGCGCCCGCCGACGTCGACGAAAATATCATCGGCCTGGATGCTCACCACCGTGCCGCGGATGAGTTTGTCGTCGGCCTTGGCGCGGCGGGGGGCCTTGCCCTGCTCGGCGTCGACGAGATCCTCGAGATTCATATCTCCCAGGGACTCGTCAATCTCCTTCTGCAGGTCGGGGTCGAGTTTCTGTTGCGGGCGGAAAACCTTGTCCTGATCCATGTCATACCTCGCGGGGCCAAATACGGGTACCTCTCCACAGCAGCATCAGCATACGGGATAATCGGCGTTTGTGGAGTAATTTTTGCGATCTTTATCGAATCACAATTTGCCGCCCAGTTCGCTGCTGAGCTGTTCCCATTGCGCCCACAGCTCGGCCAGGGCGTTGCTTTTTTGCTGATACTCTCGGCTGAGGGCGTCCACCCGGGCGGTTTCGCCGGCCTGGCTGGCGGCGGTGATCTGCTGGGTCAGCTCGGCCAGGGCAGCTTCGAGGGTCTCAATGGCGGTTTCGGTCTGCTCGTGGTCGCGGCGGAGCTTCTTTATGAGGTTCGCCTCGCGGCGAGACTGCTTGTGTGAATCGCTGCGGGCCTCGCGGGCGGTCGCTTGGGGTTGGGCTTGGGCGGTACGCGTTCGCCAGGCCTGGTACGCCTGCCATCCGCCGGGGATCTGCTTGAGTTCGCCGTCGTTGAACGTCCAGATGTCCGTCGCGAGCGATTCGATGAAGTAACGGTCGTGGCTGACAAAGAGCACCGTGCCCTCGAAGGCGTTGAGCGTTTCCTGGAGGATTTCCGTCGAGGCGATGTCGAGGTGGTTCGTCGGCTCGTCGAGGACGAGGAGGTTGGCCTGCGAGGCGATCAGCCGGGCCAGGACGACGCGGCTGCGCTGGCCGCCGGAGAGTTGCTCGACGGTTCGGTCGGCTGCATCGCCGGACAGCAGCAGGGCGCCGAGCAGGTCGCGGGCTCGGCTTTCGGTGCAGAGCCCGTCGCGGCAGAGGGCTTCGACGGCCGTCGCGCCGGCGGGCAGTTCCAGGTGCATCTGCGTCAGCACGCCGATGTCCACATTCGCGCCGAGGCTCACCTCGCCGGCCAGGGCGTCCAGCTCGCCCAGCAGCGTCCGCAGCAGTGTGCTCTTGCCGCAGCCGTTGGGCCCGACAATGCCGATCCGCTGGCGCCGCTCGACCTGGATCGACTCGGCTGCGGCCAGGGGCTGGTCCTCGTCGTAGCCGACGATCAGGTCTGTCGCGCGCAGGACGATCTCGCCCGATCGCCGGGCCGGGTCCAGCCGCAGGTGAATCTCCTCCGGCCGGCGCGGCTCGGAGACGGCCTGGTCGCGCAGGAACCGCTCCAGGCGGGTGCGCCGGCCCTGGGCTTCCTTGCTGCGCTGCCCGGCGAGGTTGCGGTCGATGAAGTCCTGCTCCTTGCGGATGTGCTCCTGCTGGCTCTGCCAGGTCCGCAGCCGTTCGGTGAACCGCTCCTGGCGCTTGGGCAGGTGGGCGCTGTAGTTGCCGCGATAGCATTCCAGCTCGGCCCAGTCCAGCACCCAGGTCTGCTGCGTGACGGCGTCGAGAAAGTAGCGGTCGTGGCTGACGGTCAGCAACGCCCGCGGGAAGCTCTGGAGGAACTGTTCCAGCCATTCCACCGAGGCGATGTCGAGATGGTTCGTCGGCTCGTCGAGCAGCAGCAGGTCGGGCTCTTCCAGCAGCAGCCGGCCGAGGTGTACGCGCGTGCGCTGCCCGCCGGAGAGTTCATTCATCGGCCGGGGCCAGAGGCTGCGGTCAAAGCCCAGGCCCGTCAGCACCTGCTCGATGCGGATGGGGTAGTCGTAGCCGCCGCCGCGTTCGAACTGCTCCTGCAGGCGACCGAAGTGTTCGATCGCCTCGTCGGTGTCGAGCTGCTCGGCGAGCTGGGCGATGTCGTGTTCGATCTTCCGCAGGGCGGTGAAGGCATCGAGCATGACCTGGTGGATCGTACGGGCATCGTCGGCCAGGGCGGGGCTGTCCTGCACGAGCATGCCGATACGCAGATCGCCCTGGCGTTGGAGGGTGCCGGCGGTCGGTTCCAGCTGCCCGGCCAGCAGCCGGAGCAGCGTCGTCTTGCCGCCGCCGTTGGGGCCGATGAGCCCCACGCGGTCGCCGTCGCGCAGCGTAAAGCTGGCCCGGTCGACGATCGGGTCGGCCCCGTAGGCAAAGCCGAGTTGGTCCGCGATAAGAATAGACATGCGTGCAGACCGATGAGCCTATAATGTCTCGACCGTAAAGCCAAGGAGTCATCATGAATCTCAAAGAATACTTCGAAACAAACCGTGGCCTCGGCGTGCTTTCCACCGCCGACGCCGACGGCCAGGTCGACGCCGCCGTCTACGCTCGGCCGCACGTTCTCGACGACGGGCAGGTGGCCCTGCTGATGGCCGAGAAGCGAACCCACGCGAACCTGCAAAACAATCCGCGGGCGTGTTACCTCTTTCGGCAGGACGCGCCGGGCTATCGGGGCATGCGGCTGACGCTGACGAAAGTCTCCGAGACGGACGACCCGGCCGCCGCCGACGCCCTCCGCCGCGAGAACGTACCCGACCACTGCAAGCCGGCCCCCGGCGAGAAGCGATTCGTCGTGACCTTCCGCGTCGACGAGCAACGCCCGCTGGTGGGCGACGGATAGAGCGGCCTGTTGTGTGCGCATAAAAACGGCGGGCCGATCGACCCGCCGCGGGTGGGTACAATTCGCAGCTCAGCCTTCCTGATAGGTGCTGGGGTCTTCGCCGCACTCGATCATGTGGATCTTGTCGATGCGCCGCTGGTGTCGGCCGGGGCCTTCGAAGTCGGTCGTCAGCCAGCTCGTGACGATGCGGCGAATGAGTTCCTCACCGAGGACGTCGCTGGCCATGCACAGCACATTGGCGTTGTTGTGGCGGCGGGACATCTGGGCTGAGAGTTCGTCGTGACACAGGGCGGCTCGGACGCCCTCGATTTTATTCGCGGCGATGCTCATGCCGATACCGCTGCCGCAGATGAGGATGCCGCGGTCGGCCTTGCCCTCAGCCACAGCCCGGCCCACCGGCCAGGCCGCGTCGGTATAGTCGCAGCTCTTATTGCACTCGGTGCCCATATCGAGCGCCTCATGGCCCATCTCGCCGAGAAGCACGACGAGGCGTTCCTTCATGTTGAATCCGCGATGGTCACAGGAAATGGCGATGTTCATACTCTGTTCCTTATTGGCCGATCAGGCCGGGAGATTCACCGGCCTTGAGACGGGGTTACACCATACCGAGATTGATCCGCGCACGCAAGGCCCGATCGATCTGGTCGGCGGTGGTTTCGTAGACTGCCTGGCCGCCACCGATGGGGTCGGCAATGTCGCCGGCCGGGTCCAGCGGCTCGATGCGGTCAGCCACGGCCGGGGCAATCTGCCGGGCCAGGTCGGCATGGTCGGCCGTCATGGTGAAGATGCGGTCGCAGCGGCGAGCGAAGCTCTCGGTGAACCGTCGGCTGCGGTGGCTGGAGAGGTCCAGGTCGCGGCCGGCCATGGCGTGGCAGGCCTCGGCGGTGGCCCGGGAGCCCGCACCGGCGACCACGCCGGCCGAGCTGATCTCCACGCCGGCGGCCTTGAGCGCCGTGATATCGCAGCCGAGCTTCTCGGCGAAGATCGCCCCAGCCAGGGCGGCCGCCATCGGGCTGCGACAGGTATTGCCCGTGCACACGAAGGCGAACTTGCGGTGCATGAACCGTTGGATCATCGCCTCGTCGCAGACGCCCTGGCGGATGAGTTGCCAGGCCTCGCCGCTGAATTTCACGATCGTGCTGTCCGTGCCGAACCGGCTCGGGCCGGAGTCGACCACCAGGTCGATCTTCTCGCCGAGCCCGGCGATGACCTCCTCGGCCTGGCGGGGCGAGGGGGCGCCGGCCAGGTTCGCGCTGGGAGCGACGACCGGCCCGTCGACCGCGTCGAGCAGGGCCCGGGCGACCGGCTCGTCAGGGCACCGCAGGCCGATGACGCCATCGACGGTCAGCGACTCGTACAGTCCGTCGATGGCTTGCAGCGATTCATCAGCCAGCGCGCCGCCGGTTGGCAGCAGCAGGGTCACCGGGCCGGGCCAGGCGCGTTCGATCAGCCAGTGGGCCCGCAGCGGAATGGTTTCGACGTATCGGCCGAGGCGGTCCGGCCCGGGCAGGTGCAGACTGAAGCCCCCCGTCGGGCGGTCCTTGAGTTTCCGCAGCCGGGCGATGGTCTCGGCGTTGCTGGCCAGGGCGGCAATGCCGTAGACCGTCTCGGTCGCGAAGGCGACGAGCTTGCCGTCGGAGATGGCCTGGGCGGCTTCGGCGATGGCGACCTGCCCGGTCGCCGCGTCGGGGACTGTCAGTACGCGGGTGCTCATGGGCCTTTGATTATCCCCCCGGCCAAGGGATGATGCAAGGCGGCTCGCTCGCTCGGGGCACCCCGCCGGCGGGAAAATTGCATGCGTCGAATGGCTATCGGCTGTATTCTATCACCCCCGGGCAGAGGCCCACCCAGCATGAACCGATACGACGCAGTCATCTTCGACATGGACGGCACGCTGATCGAGCCGATGCTCGACTTCGCTGCGATCCGGCGGGAGCTGAACATCCCGCCCGGCCGCGGTGTGCTCGAGGGCATCGACGAAATGCCCCCGCTGCTGCAGGGCCAGGCCTACCAGGCGTTGCTGGCGCACGAGCTGCACGCGGCCCGCTCGGCCGGGCTGATGGATGGCGTGGACGAGGTGCTCGCCGAGCTGGCCCGCCGGTCGGTTCGCACCGCGCTGCTGACGCGCAACACCCGCCAGGCCGTCGAGATCGTCCTCCAGCGTTTTCCGCAGATGCGCTTCGAGGTCATCCGCAGCCGCGAGGACGGCATCGTCAAGCCGCAGCCGGACGGCATGGCGGCGATCTGCCATGCGATGAAGCTCCGCCCGCATCGCTGCCTGGCGGTGGGCGACTTCCACTACGACATCCAGGCCGCCAACGCCGCCGGGGCCGAGAGCGTCCTGCTGTGCCCGGGCGAGCTGCCGGAGTGGGCCGGCGAGGCCGACTTCGTCATCCGCCGCCTGGCCGAGCTGCTGGCCCTGCTGGAGGCCGGCCGATGAACCTGCCCCTGGCGAACATTCTGCACCACAAGCTCCGCAGCCTGCTTTCGGCGGGCGGCATTGCCATGGGCATCTGCATGCTGGTGACGCTCTCGGGCCTGGCCCGCGGGAGCCTCTTCGAGATCGCCGAGCGGTGGGAGTCGGTCGCCGCGGATGTGATCGTCTTCCCGGCCGGCTGGGGCGACGGCGCCACGGCCCGCAGCGGCGTGGGCCTGAGCGAAAAGCTCGCCCCGCTGATCGAGGACCGCTACGGCGAGGTTGTCTCCCGGGCCGTGCCCGTGTTCACCTGGCCGATCAAGCTGGCCGGGCAGGACCACGTTGCCGCCGGCATCGAGGCGGCCGACTGGGACGTCGTGACCGGCGGGGCGAAGCTCTCGTCCGGGCGGCTGTTCGACCCGGCCGGCGACTTCGGCCGATGGATCGAGGGCAGGCTCCTCGGCCCCGACGCGACCGACGAACCGATCCGCCTGGACGGCTCGGGCCCGACCGCAGCCGGGCTGGAACTGGTGATCGATCAGCGCCTGGCCGAGGCCGGCGGGTACAAGGTCGGCGATGTCGTCACCGCCGCCAATCACGACTGGACCATCGTCGGCATCGTCCCGGCCGGGGTAATGACCCGCGTGTTCCTGCCCCTGCGGACGGCCCAGTACCTCTTCGGCAGCGGCGACATCACCAAGTGTACGCTGCTGTTCGTTCGGCTGGGGCCGGGCGTGAACGTCGGCCCGGCCTGTGCGACCCTCGCCGAGGCGATCGGCCAGGACGTCGTGCCCCTGGCAAGCTATCGCGGCATGCTGGCTGAGCGGTTCGGCCTGCTGTTCACCTACGTCGACATCGTCAACGTCATCGCCCTGACGATCGCTTTCCTGTTCACCATGACCACGCTCTACACGATGGTGCTCCAGCGGACGCGGGAGATCGCGATCCTCAAAAGCTGTGGCGCATCGCGGTGGACGATTCTCTGGCAGGTCCAGGCCGAGTCGCTCCTGCTGACGGCGTCCGGGGCGGCCATGGGCATTGCCGGCAGCTTTGCCGCCGGGTGGGGCATCCAAGCGGTCCGTCCGCTGCTGACGGTGAACATCACCATCGAGTGGGTCGCGCTGGCGGTGCTGGCGGCGACGGTCGGAGCCGTGCTGGCCGGGCTGTACCCGGCTTGGCGGGCGATGCGGGTCGACATGGCCGAGGCGCTGGCGTATGAGTGATCGCACCGCGCCGCCCGTGACGACGGTAACGAATATGAATTGGCGAATATAAAATGGCTGGCGAACCGTACATTCTGGAAGGGCGAGAGCTTCGCAAGAGCTACGGCCGCGGGCCCGGCCGGGCCGAGGTGCTGCATGGCTGCTCGCTGCGCGTGGCGCGGGGCGAGTTCCTGGCCGTTATGGGCCCCAGCGGCTGCGGCAAGACGACGCTGCTGAACCTGCTGGGCCTGATGAGCCTGCCCGACGGCGGCGAGGTCGTCTACGACGGACGGGGGGTTTCCGCCCGCCCGGGGCCGAGGAATGAATTGCGACGGAACCGAATCGGATTCGTCTTTCAGCGGTTTAATCTGCTGCCGCCGCTGATCGGGCGGGACAACGTCCGCATGTCCTTGAAAGTACGAGGCCTGCTCGGCCGGCACGAACGCAACATTGATGCTCTGCTGACGGACTGTGGCGTGAGCGATGCGGCCCGACGCAAGCCGGCCCAAATGTCCGTCGGCGAGCAGCAGCGCGTCGCGGTAGTCCGTGCGTTGGCCCATCAGCCTGAGGTGCTGCTGGCCGACGAACCGACGGGCAACCTCGACAGCGAGAACGGCCGGTCGCTGCTGGAGCTGTTCGGCCGCATCCACCACGCCGGCCAGACCATCGTGATGATTACCCACTCGGCCGAAGCGGCCGCCGCCGCCGACCGCATACTGCACATGAAAGACGGCCAGCTCCACCCAGCCGATTGACCGACCGAGGGTTTTGCCATATGGACCAATCCGCCACGGAATCTCCGATCGACCCGCCCGCCGGGGGCGATGACATTCGCGTCCGCCCTTGGTTCGCGGTCTTTGCGGTCTACCTCGTTACGGTGGTCGTGCTGCTGTTTGTGCTGCTGCCGGAGCTGGGCCAGTTCGACCATTCCAGTTGGTCGGCCGTGCAGACGTCGGTCCTGGAGATGTCCGGGGCGATCAAGCTGACGGTCTTCGTGCTGTACCTCTCGCTGGCCAGTACGTTCCTGCCGCTGAACACCGGCTGGATCGCCTCGGCGGTGGCCATCCGCCCGGGCGTGACGGGCGAGTTCTTCTCCACGGTGCTGGTCGTCTCGCTGCTGGGGGCGATGGCCTCGACGATGGCCAACCTGACCGACTACCACCTGTTTACCCTGGCCCTGCGGTCGAAGCGCATCGCGAAGATTCGCCACGCGCGGTTCTACGCTGCGGCTGAGCGATGGTTCGCCCGCTCGCCGTGGACGATCCTGCTGGTGATCAACGCCTTGCCGATTCCGCTGGACCCGTCGCGCGTGCTGGCGGCCTCGCACCAGTACAGCCGGCGACGATTCGCGACGGCTAACTTCCTCGGGCGATTCATCCGCTATAGTGTCATAGCCGCCGCGACGTTCCTGCTCGGCCAGGCCGGGTGGGTCGTCACCGTCGGGCTGCTGGGCGTGGCGATGGTGGTGGTCCTGGCCCGACTGTTCAAACGAAAATCCAAACCGGGAGAACCCCCATGCGAATCATCCGAAGAAACCTGCTGCTAACGGCGTTTCTGCTTACCCTCTCGGCCGCCGCGGTACTGGTCGAGCCGGCCTGCTCGCCGGGCCAGCAGCCTGACGCGAAATCTCACGCGACGCACAAGAAGGCGGACAAACCCCCGGCCCCGGCCGAGAAGCCCGCGCCGCCGGCAGCAAAGCCCGCCCCGGCCGAAGCGGTTACCGACGTCTCGCCCGAGGCGATGGCGATTCTCAATCGGCTCGAACAGGCCGGCGATCGCTACACGACCCTGACGGCCGAGGTGACGTACACCGTCGAGCAGCGGCTCACGGGCGACATCGAGACGCGGACGGGGACGGTGGCCTTCCAGCAGAAGACGGCCGAGCAGCCGGCGAAATTCCGCATCGACTTCGAGACGCTCCAGCTCGGCCGGCGGGGCCCGGTCCGCAAGCAGAAGCTGCTCTACCTTTTCGACGGAATGTGGCTGACGATCGCCAAGTACAATATCAAGCAGCTCACGCGCGTGCAGGTCGCCGCCAAGGGCGAGGCCGTCCAGGCCCTGCGGATCGGCAAGGGGCCCTTCCCCGTGCCCTTCGGCCAGAAGGCCGACGACATCGCCAGCCTCTGCGAGGTCGCCACCCGGCCGACCAAACCCAGCGAGCCGAAAGAGACCGACTACCTCCTGATCGTGCCGCGGAAAAAAAACGTCGACCAGCTCAACTTCACGAAGCTGGAAATGTGGATCGATCAGAAAACCGACCTGCCGGTGAAAATCGTCAGCCGCGACAAGAGCAAGAACGTCACGACGGTGGCCTTTGAGAATGTCGAGACGAGCAAGGCCATCGACCCAAAGCTTTTTGTTATGGACAAGCCCGTCGGCTGGGATGTCACCGTCGAACGACTCGGCGACTGAGGCGTGTGTGCAAAACAGGTCGCCTTGTTGTCACCCTGAGCGAAGCCGAAGGGTCTTTTTGCGCCGAGGAACAACCACAGCCGGGGGCGGCTGTGCTACACGCAAGGCCAACTTCCGGCTGGCGGGGCTCCTGTCCCGCCACCTCAGCAAGGGGGGGGCGGCGTTGCTGGCGGGATGGGAACCCCGCCAGCCATACCCGCTTCGGTCAGAATGATCGAAGGCAACCTGACTTCAACATTGGGACACCCAATCAATGGAGCAGGTCGTAGAGGGCCTG
>CAZCDM010000080.1:1956-10605 GCA_964497475.1 uncultured Planctomycetaceae bacterium | reverse complement strand
ACGGCGATGATGCCGTTGGTCTGTTTCTGAACAGCAGCCTCGTCGATATGTACGGTGAAGATCAAACGGACGGTAGCGGGAGTGCCTGGGAATATGAAAATGGCTGGGCCTATCGCAAGGACAACACCGGTCCGAACGTGACCTTCAATACGAGTGACTGGACGTTTGCCAATGGTGTTTTCGACGGTGCCGGCACGAACGGTGCGGCTTCCTCGCCCATGCCCATCGGTACCTATCAGGTTCCCGAGCCGGCGACGATGGGTCTTCTGGGCGTTGGCGCTCTGGCGCTGATCCGCCGCCGCAAGAAGTAAATCGCGAAGGTTACCCGTCCTGCTCCAAGGACGGAGGGGAAATCAGCTCCGGCTGACACCCTTCGCCAACTGTGACGCATCCAGGCGTTCTGCCCCACGGCAGGACGCCTGTTTTTTGCGCCGCCGGAGGGGTCAACCGAGCAACGAATCCACCGTTGTACAGATCAACGGGTTACTCGCCTCAGCCGTTGGCGACGATGCGGCGGGTGTCGCGGGCAATCATGAGTTCTTCGTTGGTGGGGATGACCCAGACCGGCAGGAGCGAGCCGTTGGCGGTGATGGGCCCAGCCTTGCCGCGGATGGTCGCTTCGTTGCGCTGCTCATCGGCGATGGCGCCGAGTCGGCCGAGCTGCTGGACGGCTGCGAGGCGGACCGGCGTGGAGTTCTCGCCAATGCCGCCGGTGAAGACCACCGCATCGACGCTGGGCAGGATGGCGTAGTAGGCGCCGATGTACTTCACGAGCCGATGGACGAACAGGTCGATGGCCAGGGCGGCGCTGTCGCTGCCGGCGTCGCGCTTTTCGAGCAGGTCGCGCATGTCGTTGGACTCGCCCGAGACGCCCAGCAGGCCTGAGGCTTTGTTCAACGCCTTGTCGACCTCTTTGGGGTCGATGCCCTGGTCGATCATGAACAGCGGCACGGCCGGGTCGATATCGCCGCTGCGCGTGCCCATGACCAGCCCCTCCAGCGGGGTCATGCCCATAGAGTGGTCGACCGCCTTGCCGCCAGCCACGGCCGTCATCGAACAGCCATTGCCCAGATGACACGTGATGAGGTTGATGTTCTCCACCGGGATGCCCAGCGTGTTGGCCGCCTGGAGCGTGACGTAGCGGTGGCTCGTGCCGTGGAAGCCATAGCGTCGCACGCCGTACTTGGTGTACCACTCTGCCGGCACGGCGTAGCGGTAGGCGTGCGGCGGAAGCGTCGAGAGGAAGGCGGTATCGAAGACGGCCACGTGCGGGATGTCGGGCATGGCGGCCAGGGCGGCCTCGATGCCGGCGAGGTTGGGCGGGTTGTGCAGCGGGGCGAGCTGGGCATTGCGGCGGATGATCTCCAGCAGCGACTCGTCGATGCGGGAGGATTTTTCCGCCTCCTCGCCGCCGTGAACGACGCGATGGCCCACGCCCTCGATCTCGTCGACGCCGGTGATGATGCTGTACTTCGGGTCGGTGAGGGCATCGAGAATCACGCCGACCGCGGCGGTGTGGTCGGGCGCGACGACGGGCATCTGGAGGTTGGTCGTGTCGGTCTTGAGGTCGAGCTGGGCTTCATCGGTGCCGACGCGTTCGACCTGGCCCTTGGCGAGGACCTGTTCGTTGGTCATCGAGAAGAGTTGGAACTTGATGGAGCTGCTGCCACAGTTGACTACAAAAATTTTCATCGTGCTGCCTCGCAAGGGGCTGTCTCCGTCGTCCGGCCATACGGACCGGGCGGCAGAATCAGCGATGCAAAAGTCTTTGGTACGCGATGGGCGGGGGCTTGTCAAGCCGGGCTCTTGACGGCCGATGCGGGCCGGGCTATCGTGCAGGCGGCGCCAGAGCAGTGCGCTGGGAGCGAAGATGGCCTCGAGGTTCGGCAACAACTTCAAGCGGTTCTTTTTGCGAGGCCTGGCAGCCCTGCTGCCAACGGTGCTGACCATTGTCATCATCGTCTGGGCGTTCTCGCTCATCCAGCAGTACTTCGGCGACTACATCAACAAGGGCATGCAGCAGGCCGCTTCGCGATACCTCGCCTGGCGGTGGGACGTGCCCGTCGAGATCCAGCACGGCCAGGCCGTCGAGGGCTCGCCCTACCAGAGCGTGGTCCAGCAGGTCCAGCACTTCTGGGACCGGTACCTGTTCTGGTTCGGCTTCCTGATGGGCGTGCTGGTGATTTATATTTTCGGGCGGTTCCTGGCCAGCTTCCTCGGGCGGGTGCTGTGGCGATTCATCGAGCGGGGCATTACGCAGTTCCCGATTTTCAAACAGATCTACCCCTATGTAAAACAGGTGACCGATTTTCTCCTGGCTGAGCGGAAAATGCAGTTTTCGCGAGTTGTGGCGGTGGAATATCCGCGTAAAAGTATCTGGTCTATAGGGTTAGTGACAAATCCGGGTATGGCGACCATTCAGGCCGCCGCCGGCGAGGAGTTGTTGACGGTCTTTATTCCCTCCAGCCCCACGCCTTTTACGGGCTATACTATAACAGTGAAGCGAAGTGACGTGATCGATCTTCCGATCAGTATAGACGAAGCCCTTCGGTACACCGTCACCGGCGGGGTGATTCAGCCGCTGGGAGAACGAACCGGCGAGATCACGACCGGCCAGAGCGGCCCGGAGCTTCATTTACCTGACAGCCAGAAGGAGAAACCAGCTTGAATATCACAGTCAATGCCCGCCACATGGAAGTCACCAATGCGTTGAAGCAGTACGCCGAGGACAAGGCCTCCAAACTTCCGAAGTTCTACGACAACATCCAGTCGATCGAGGTGATTCTCGATCAGGACGGCGACCAGAAGACCGTCGAGATCATCGTCCAGGCGACCCCGCGGTCGACGATGGTAGCCCACGAGAATCGTCAGGAAGACATGTACGCCGGTGTGGATAAGTGCATTGACAAGATGTCCGAGCAGCTTCGGCGTCACAAGGAAAAGCTCCGCAATCACAAGGGAGCCACGCCGACGGGGGAACTGGAGTCGTAGCGGGAAAAATCTCGATCCTGTAAAGGATCGCTGGATATTTCTTCTCGGATTCTGTACACTACCACCCTTGGTAGCGTGGCGGGCGGAGTCTTTTTGGACACTCTGGCTGCCTTGCCGCCCCTAGATCACAGGAGTTACCGATGAAGCTTTCGGATATTGTGGTATTAGACGCCATCGTGCCACAACTCAAAGCAACTACGCGGGATGAGGCCATCGCCGAACTCGTCGATGCTCTCGCCCAGGCCGGTGCGATCACCAAAAAGTCCGTGCCGGAGATTACCAAGGCGATCATCACCCGCGAGAAGCAGGCGACGACGGGAATCGGCAAGGGCATTGCCCTTCCCCACGCCAAGCGAAGCGACATTAAAAAACCCATAGCGACCTTCGGCTGCAGCCGGGAGGGGCTGGACTTTTCCAGCCTCGATTCCAAGCCGGTCCATTCGGTGATTCTGCTGTTGAGCAGTCCGGATAACCCGGATGAACATCTCCAGGCGATGGAGGCGATTTTCAGGCATGTCCAGCGGGACATGTTCCGCAAGTTCCTCGCCCAGGCCGAGACGCGACAAGCCATTGAAGACATCATAAAGGAAGCGGACGAGATGGGGTAATGCGGTTCATTGCTCCACTCGAGTGGTTCCGCCACGAATATCAGCCGTGGCCATAGAGCGACAAGTCCAGATCGTCAACAAGTACGGCCTGCATGCCCGACCGGCAATGCAGTTCGTTGAGTTGGCCAATCGATACTCCAGCAGCGTCGAGGTTCGCAAAGACGCGCTGAGTGTCGACGCCAAGAGCATCATGAGTGTGATGCGACTGGCGGCAACGAAGGGCAGCACGCTCACGATCGCAGCCGACGGAGACGACGCCGAACAGGCCGTCGAAGCACTGTGCGATCTGGTCCGCGGGGGCTTTGGCGAGATGCAAGCCGAAGCCTGAACGATTTACCCAGCCCGGCGGGACCCCGCCGGAGCGACCAGCACACGGACAACGCATGATTCGAAAAGAGGGCATTGGGGTTTCCCCCGGCGTGGCCATCGCGCCGCTGGTTGTCATCGATGACGAGGAGTTCGACATCCCCGAACGCCACGTCCCGGTTGACCATGCCCAGCAGGAGCTCGACCGGCTCCGTCATGCCATCTCCGTCAGCCAGCAGGAAATTCTCGACCTGCAAAGCCGCACCGTCGAACGCATCGGTATGGAGGCGGCTCGCATTTTCGACTTCCACCTCGGCCTGCTCGACGACAAGGTGCTCTTCGGGAAGTTCGAGGGCACGATCACCTCGGGTCACGTCACGGCCGAGTATGCCGTCGCGACCGTGCTCCGCGGCTATGCCAAGGAATTCCTCGACATGCCGCAGTATCTCGCCGAGCGCGTCAAGGACGTCTACGACATCGAAAAGCGACTGCTGCGGAACCTCACCGGCCAGCAGCGCCAGACCCTCAGCCATCTGACGCGGGACATGTGCGTGATCAGCCACGACATGACGCCTTCACAGACGGCGGGCATGGACCGCCAGCACGTCAAGGGCATCGCCACCGACGCCGGCGGCGCCACCAGCCACACCGCCATCGTCGCCCGGGCACTGGGCATCCCGGCGGTGGTCGGGCTTAACGATATCACCTCCGACGCCGCCAGCGGCGATCTCGTCATCGTCGATGGTACGCATGGCACGGTGATTCTCGACCCGGACCAGGAAACCCTCAAGCAGTACGAAGCCCTCGCCCGCCAGCAGGTCGAGTTCATCCACAGCCTCGACGCCCTCCAGCAGCTGCCGGCCGTGACCACCGACGGTCATGAGATTCTGCTGCATGGCAATATCGAGTTTCCCGAGGAGGCGAGATCCGTTCTGGAAAAGGGCGGCCAGGGCATCGGCCTGTACCGCACGGAGTTTCTCTTCCTCGGCTCGGACCACCAGCCCAGCGAGGAAGAACACTACTGCGCCTACCGCGAAGTGATCAAGACCTGCGGCGAGAAGCCCGTGACGATCCGCACGCTGGACCTCGGGGCCGACAAGTACACCCAGTCCCGCCAGCGGAACCCGGAACGCAACCCGATGCTCGGGTGTCGGTCGATCCGCTTCTGCCTGCAGAACCTCGAACTGTTCCGCACGCAGATCCGCGCGATCCTGCGGGCGGCGGTTCACGGCAAGGCGCGGATGCTCTTCCCGCTGATCAGCAACATCACCGAGCTGCGGCAGGCCAAGAGCCTCGTCGCCGATGTCATCGAAGACCTCGAAGAAGAGAACATCGAGCATCGCAGCGACCTGCCGATCGGCATTATGGTCGAGGTGCCCGCCACGGCCCTGCAGGCCGAGTCCTTCGCGCGCGAGGTGGACTTCTTCTCCATCGGCACGAACGACCTGGTGCAGTACACCCTGGCTGTGGACCGCGGCAATGAAAAGGTCGCCCCGCTTTTTACCGCCGCCCACCCGGCGGTGCTCCGGCTGATCCGCGAAGTCATCCGCACCGGCCAGCAGCACGAAGTGCCCGTGAGCCTCTGCGGCGAGATCGCAGGGGACCCGGCCTTTACGCTGCTGCTGATGGGCCTGGGCCTGCGGAGCTTCAGCTGCACGCCACCGGCCATTCCGGAAGTGAAAAAAATCATTCGCTCGGTCACCATCCAGCAGGCGCTGGAAGTGGCCCGGCAGGTCAACCGTTTCGACAACGACAAAGAAATCACCGGCTACCTCCGGTCGATCACGAGAAAGATCCTCCCGGAGATGTACGCCTGAGAACCTGCACCCCCGCGGGCGTGAATGGCACGACGCGGGACAGAAAACCAAACGCCGGCCAGCGTGGCCGGCGCAGAAAACACGCCACCTGTGGCTGTAGACAAGTAAAGAAAGGACAGTGGCATTGGCGCACCGATGGGCCATCCGATGGACGCTCCAGGGCGATCTGCGGTTCCTCTCGCACCATGATATGATGGCTGCGATGGAACGCATCGCCCGCCGCGCCCGGCTGCCCATGCGATACTCCCAGGGGTTCAACCCCCGGGCGAAGCTCTCCCTGCCGGCCCCCAGGCCGGTCGGCGTCACCGGCGAAGATGAATTGCTGGTACTCGCACTGGATGAGCCCCTCGCCGGCCAGGAGATCCTCGATCGCCTCAATGCCCAAGCCCTGATCGGTCTGACGTTCGTACGCCTCGCCGAGCTGGAAGCCAAGCAAAGCCCCCAGCCCCGCCAGGCTCACTACCGCCAGAACCTCCCCCCCGACCGGCGCGATGCAGTTCGCCGGCGGGTCGAGGACCTCCAGGGCCAGGACGAATGGATCATCGAGCGGGTCAAGACCCGCCGCACCCGCCGCGGGCAAACGCAGCGGACGATCCGGTTCGACCTCCGCCAGGCCGTCGCCGACATCCATGTCGACGGCGACCAGCTGCACTTTCTCTGCGTGCCTCACCAGGACCGCTGGGCCAAGCCCGCCGAAGTCCTCGCCCTGACCGGGCAGGACGAATCGGCCGACGTGGCCCGACTGGTCCGGACCCGGGTGGCCTTTGACACCGATCCGTCATGACGGATCCCAAACCAAGGACATCCATCCCATGAGCAAGACCATGTTGATCAATACCGTCGAGGGCCAGGAGTGCCGCATCGCCATCCTTGACGGCGACCGCCTCGAAGAGCTTTACACCGAGCGCGCCAGTGCCGCCAGCCAGGTCGGCAGCATCTACAAAGGCAAAGTCACCAACGTCGAGCCGTCGATCCAGGCAGCCTTCGTCGATTTCGGCGGCGTGAAGAACGGCTTTCTGCACATCTCCGACGTCCACTCGAAGTATTTCCCCAAGAGCAAAGACTCCGAGCCGGTCGGCCGACGCAGCTCGCACAAAAACCGCCCGCCCATCCAGGCCTGTCTCAAGCGAGGCCAGGAAATCGTCGTCCAGATGACCAAGCAGGGGATCGGCACGAAGGGCCCAACGCTGACGACCTACCTCTCCCTGCCGGGCAGGCTGCTGGTGATGATGCCCGGCATGAGCCACAGCGGCATCAGCCGGAAGATCGAGGATGAGGAAATCCGCAAGAAACTCAAGGAAACCCTCGATCAGCTCAACGTGCCCGACGACGCTGGCGTGATCGTGCGAACGGCCGGCATGGATCGGCCCAAGAAGGAACTCCAGCGCGACCTGTCCTACCTCAACCGCCTCTGGAAAGAAATCAAGAAACGCTCGGACCAGAGCAAGGCCCCCGACGAAATCTACCAGGAGTCCGACCTGGTCGTGCGGACCATCCGCGACGTGTACGATAGCGACATCACACGGATTGTATGCGACCGCCAGGAAGATGGCGTGAAGGTTCTGGAGTTTCTCGACCTGGCCGTGCCGCGCGCCAAGTGTCAGATCGATGTCTACACCGGCCAGCGCGGACTCTTCGAGGAGTTCGGCGTCGAGGATGAGATTCAGAAGATTCACTCCCGGCAGGTCGAGCTGGAAAAGGGCGGCTCGCTGGTGATCGACCAGACCGAGGCGCTGGTCGCCATCGACGTGAACTCCGGCAGCTTCCGGGCGCACAAGGATTCGGAGTCCAACGCGCTGGAGCTGAACCTCATGGCCGCCGAGGAAATCGGCCGACAGCTCCGGCTGCGCGACATGGGCGGGGTGATCGTGATCGACTTCGTCGATCTGCGGCAGGAAAAAAACCGCCGCAAGCTCGAGAAGAAAGTCCGCGACGTCCTCAAGACCGACCGCGCCAAGAGCAAGGTGCTGAAGATCAGCAGTTTCGGGCTGATCGAAATGACCCGCCAGCGCCTCCGGCCGAGCCTCAAGCAGAGCCTCTATTCGCGCTGCACCCACTGCGACGGGTCCGGCTCGATCATGTCCCGCGAGTCGGTCGCCCTGCGCGTGATGCGCGACCTCCAGCTGGCCACGGCCAATGACGACATCGTCGAAATCGAAATCGGCGTCTGCCCCGAAGTGGCCGAGCATCTCGCCAACGAGCTGCGACAGGAAATTGCCGACCTCGAACGACAGACCCAGCGGAGCATCATCATCAAGCCCACCGATACGCTCAGCGGCAACGATGTGGAACTGACCTGCCGCAACTCCCGCGGCTCGGAGGTCAACTGGGACTCGCCCGGCAAGGGCAAGAAGCACAAGCCCGACCCCGGCGACTTCGAGGACATCCATGTGATGGTCAAGAAGTCAGGCAAAGGCGGCCGGAAGAAGGCCGACGACTTTGATGACGACACCGATCAGAATTCCGACGACGCGAGCAGTGATGAGACAAACTCCGGCGAGGAAGGCAAGGACGAGGACGCCCCGCCGAAGAAGAAACGCCGTCGAGGCCGACGCGGTGGACGGAAGCATAAAAAGAAATCCTCCGACGACAGTGACCAGAAAGACCAAAGCGGCGATTCTGACGACGGCAGGAACGACTCCGCCGATACCAAGGACACCGATTCATCCTCGAAGAAATCGGACAAGGGCTCTGCCGACAAGAGCGACGACCAGAACAAAGACAGCAAGGACGAAGGCCAGAAGGGTGACTCCGACGAGTCGGCTGAGGATGATCAGAAGAAGAAAAAGTCCTCGCGTCGTCGCCGTGGAGGCCGACGGCGGAAAAAGTCCGGCGAGGCCGATTCCGGCAAGACGAATGCCGACGACGGGAAGAGCGATTCTTCCGACGGCAGGGACAGCAAGAGCGACGGCGGGCAAAAAAATTCC
>CAZCDM010000080.1:0-1856 GCA_964497475.1 uncultured Planctomycetaceae bacterium | reverse complement strand
GAGCGATTCTTCCGACGGCAGGGACAGCAAGAGCGACGGCGGGCAAAAAAATTCCAGCCGGGGTGGCGACAAGAGCAAATCCGACAACGCCGAGAGGGATTCCTCCAGCGGAACGAAGGACAGCTCCTCCGATTCCTCGTCCGGCTCGGATCAATCACCGCCGTCCAACGATGACTGATGAATGACTGGGCGGCTGAGTTCGGCCTGGCCAATCCATCATCACGGTCAACCCCCTGCCCCGACCCGGGGATCAGACGACGGCGCGGTTTTCGTCTTCGTGGTCGCCGTGTTCGGCCTGGCTGCGGTCTTCGTCCTGTCGCTTGTGGTTGATGCCAAGCTTCGCTTCGTAGAGGCGGTAGAGATCGTCCGGCGCGAGCCCGAGCAACTGACAGATGCTCACCAGGAAAAAGAGCATGTCCACCGCCTCGACCCGGGCGTTCTGCAGGTCGTGTAATTCGTATTGACGCCCTTCCCGCGCTTCGCGGTACCAGTGCTTCCAGGTGAGACATTCCTGCAGCTCGTGACACTCAGCCGACATGGCGTCGATGTAATTCTTCAGCGACCGGCCGACGTGCAGTGCAGCCTCGGCGTCGAGCGGCTGGGTCGGGTCGGCCGGCAGGGTCGTGCCGATCGCTTCGGTGTCGACGCCGGCTTTGCGGTTGAGCTGGCTCTGCAGGGGCCAGATGTCTTCCAGTGATTTGATAGGCTCAGCCATGATGCTCCTTGGATCGGGCGGGGATTTGTCCGATATTTTTTGTATCGCTCCGCCGCCGGCATGATCGTCTTTGGATTGAACGGGGATTTGTCCGATATTTTTTGTATCGCTCCGCCGCCGGCATGATCGCCTTTGGATCGGGCGGGGATTTGTCCGATATAATAAAGACCTGCTACGCAGCGGGCCAGAACCTTTTCCGGCTGCGGGGTTGTCACCGTAGGCTCGGGCCGGTAGGCTGTATGGTATGGACGTTCCACCCACCCGGGCTGCACGTTTCACAACAGGGAGATACCATTGCTTGCATTTGCTCTGAAAAATTACTGGCATATCTGGCAGTTGCCTTTGATCATCCTCCTGCTGGTGGGATGGATTCTCGGGGGCGGCTGGATGTTGCAGTCAGGACTCAAAAAGGTCACCGGTAATTCCCGGATCAAGCTGAGCAAGGGGTTGACGGCGGCGTTTCTGATCAGCCTGGTTGGCGGAATCCCCGCCATTGTGGTCTTGAAAATTGCGACGTTGTATGTCGATGAAATCCCGGGCGTGGTTCTGGGAAGCATTTTTGGGGCGATTGTTTTTCTCGGTTTTTCATATCTTCTTATTTTAAGTATGGTTAAGGTCACAGCGGCAGAGGCTGCTCGCGTGTGGGCCCCTGCGATCTCGGCCATGCTTGGTTTAGGCATCGCCGTGGGCCTTGCGGCCGGTCTGCCGGCGTACAGTATCCATCAGGACGTATTGAAAACCCAAGCCAGCATGAAGGAAAGCCGTGACGATCTGCTGGAGATCTACCAGACCATTCGAACCAAACGCCCTCAGAATCCGCCAGCCGTTCTGCAGGAACTTGTCGATGAGAAGCAGATCGATCCCAAATATATCAATCATTCCAAGGTCACATCCGGAGTGGGGTATTTCTACCGTCCTGCGCGTCTCTCTGCCCGGGCTGAGGAAAGTGAGCAGATCCTCGCCTGTGATTGGGCTACGACACACAAGACGGGCGACCGCATGGTTCTTTTCGTCCATGGCCGATGCGAACAGATCTTCCCGCAAGCGTTTGATATGCTCCTGGCTGAGCCCGTCAATGCCGACTTCGCCAAAGCTCTTCAAAAAGCGGAATCCGCTCGGTAACACCTGCCCCTCCATTGCC
>CAZCDM010000079.1:0-10723 GCA_964497475.1 uncultured Planctomycetaceae bacterium | reverse complement strand
TCAGACCGGCGTGAGCCAGGTCGGTCCCTATCTGCTGTGGGCGCAGGAATCTTGAAGGGATTCTTCTTCAGTACGAGAGGACCTTGAAGGACGAACCTCTGGTGAACCTGTTGTCGCGCTAGCGGCACCGCAGGGTAGCTACGTTCGGAAAGGATAACCGCTGAAGGCATCTAAGCGGGAAGCCCACCCTGAGATTAGGATTCCATGTTCCTTCGGGAACGAGAGCCCCCATCTAGACCAGGTGGTTGATAGGCCGGAGGTGTAAGGTACGAAATTATCTTAGCTGACCGGTACTAACGGGCGATTGCTTGATCACTTTTGTCATGTGCCCTGGCCATGACAACCATGCCCACCCAGACGTTTTGTAACGTCGCAATCAGCACAATTGTATTCCCATCCAAATATCCGTGCCTCCTGGCCCACCGGCCTGGAGGTGCTTTGGCGGTGTCGATACGCTGCGGGAAATACCTGTTCTCATTCCGAACACAGAAGTCAAGCCGTAGCGGCCGATGGTACTGCGAACGCGGGAGAGTAGGTGAACGCCGTTCTTTATGAAAGGCCTCCAGATAACTCTGGAGGCCTTTCTCATGCGCTGCGCATCGCCCGGCAGGTCCGAAACGCTACTGGCCCGCGGAAAGCCGATCGACGGTCGCACGGTGCATGACTTCCCGCGGGGCGGACCCGCCCGTCCACGCCTCAAACTGGGCTACCGCCTGGTTTACGAACATGGCAAGGCCGCCCACCGTCACGCATCCCCGCCGGGACGCCCCCGCCAGCAGCTTCGTCTCCAGCGGATTGTAAATCGTATCGAAGACCACCTGCAGCGATTCGGGAATTGGCGAAAGCGGGCTGGCGTCGACGTTCGGAGCCATGCCCACCGGCGTGCAGTTGACGACAATTTCCGCCGCCATCGAGCCCAGTTCCCCCAGCCTCGCAGCCGACGCGCCAAACTCCGCAGCCAACGCCTCCGCCCGTTCCACCGTGCGATTGTATACCGTCACGTTCGCGCTGCAATCGCACAGGGCAGCGACGATCGCCCGCGCCGCTCCGCCGGCGCCCAGCACAGCCACGGCCCGCCCGGCCAGGTTGCTCCGGCCTATCGCCATCGAACTGCACAGCGCATCGAGCGCCGCGGCGTAGTCGGTGTTCAGCCCGGCCGGCACTGCCCCGCTCAGCACGATCGTATTGATTGCTCCGATCGCCCGCGATAAAACGTCCACCGCCTCCGGGCCCACCCACGCCAGGGCGTTCTCCTTGTGCGGAATCGTCACGCTCAGTCCGCGGAAGTTCAGCTCCGGCTGGGCCGTCACGGCCGCCATGAACCGCTGGAAATCATCGCGGCCGGGCTCGATGTGAAGCGGCACGTACAACGCATTGCGACCCGTCGCTGCAAAGGCTGAATTGTGAATCGCCGGGCTCATCGAATGGCCCACCGGGCAGCCGATCACGCCGTAGAGTTCCATGCCCGCCTGCTGATCGGCCCAGCGATAGGTCGTCCGCAGCTCGGCCAGCGTCGGCTGACCCGGCGCGGAGGTCGCCCCAGCCCGGGCCAACGCAAACGTACCGAACGCACCCCACGCCCGCGCCGCCAGCCGGCTGATCGCACCGGCCGGTCCCATCGCCAGTGCCAGCGTCGGCTTGGTCGCCCTCGCGAGCAAATCATAGCACCGCAACGCGTCGGCCGGGTTTTTGCACGCATAGGCCACCTTGCACACCGCCGCCGGCGAGTCCTCCAGCCGATCGAAAATCGCATCGAGGTCGGCCGGGCAATGCTCGAAATCGTGATGGCTCAAAATCACCCGCTCCGGCTCGGCCGGCCAGTCGGCCTGCGGTACGTCGTCTTCCACGTCAACATACCGCACCGCCTCGCACTGGCTCACCTCAGCCAGCAGGGCCAGGCGGTCGGCCTCGCTACCTGTCCAGTGCCCGCCCTGACGCACCGGCCGGCACGTCGCGATCATGCCCAGCGGAGAATCGGCAAGGACCGCTTGCACGGCCTGCGCGGTGGGCGGTTCGGTCAGAAAATCCAGCCGCCACTCGACCAGGTCGGCCCCGGCCTGGGCCGCTTCGGTAAGCTCGCCGGTCACGGTCTCGATGCTCTCGCAGACCACCGGGCAGATCAGTTTCGTCGCTTCGCGTTCCATGGCTGCATGGTACACCAAGCGGCCCGCCCGGCCAAGTCGCACCCCGCGAGAACCTCTTGCCTCCCCATCCGCCGCTCGCTACGATACCTCTGCCAGGTATCGCCACCGTTCGACGTGGCGAGCGAAACAATTCGGGAGACTCCATGCGCTGCGGAATCAGAATCATGTTGCTGTTGTTGTTCGTTGCGCTGCCCGCTCGGGCGGCCGCCCCCGCGCCCTCTGGCGATGCTCGACTCGAGCGGGCCAGGCGATTCGTCGAAGCCTCCGACCGCTACCTCCACCACAGCCAGTTCAAACGCGGCATGAAGGGCTACGGCCTGACCGTCTTCGCTGGTGCGAAAATCGAACGTTTCGACGTCGAGATTCTCTCGGTCGTCCACAACACCGAGCCCGGCCGCGACATGATCCTCGCGATGCTCTCGGGCAAGGGGCTCGACGTCATCGGCGTGGCCCAGGGGATGAGCGGCTCGCCCGTGTTCATCATCGATCCGAAAACCGGTACGGACAAAATGATCGGCGCCGTCGCCTACGGCTGGCCGATGGCCAAAGAGCCGATCTGCGGCATTCAGCCGATCACGCAAATGCTCGCCATGCCCGGCATCCTGCCCCGGGGCAAGGCTCGTCCCGATCGTGCAAAACCACCCCGGCCTGCCAGGACCAAGCCCGCCACCGCATCCCAGCCGGTCAAACGCCCCGACAAACCCAAGCCGGCCGCGTCCCAGCCAGCCTCCCAACCGGCAACCAAGCCAACCGCTGCATCTCAGCCCGCTTCCCCACCGGCGACCAAACCTGCGGCCGTGTCGCAACCGGTCCTGCCGGCCAGCAAGCATCCAGCCAGCAAGCCAGCCGGGCAGGCCACCCGCCCGGCCACGCGACCCGAGACCAAAACCTTCGCCATTCGTGATGGCGTGTTGATTGTTCACGTCCGGCCGGACGGCTCGTTCGCCCTGGGCGAGATGACCGCCGCCACGCCGGAAGAACTTCAGACGCAGATCGAACAAATCAAGCAGCCCACGCTGCCGGTGCACGTCCTGGCCGGTAAGGGCCAGGGGCTCGCCCCGGCCCTGGCGGCCGTCAAGGCGGCCCGCGCCGCCGGACACGAGAATGTCGCACTCCGCGTCGTCCAATCCCAGCCAAGTTCGGCCCCGGCCACGCAGCCCGCGGCAACCCAGCCGGCCGAGGCTGCTCCCGCCCCGGCCGAAGCGACCGAAACAGCCGACGACGCACCGGGCGGTGGGGCTGCTCGATCGGCCGAGGGGTTTCTCCAGCGCATACTCCTTGCCGACAAGGCCGACTTCACCGCCGCCGATTCGCCGCGACGCCTCTCCTCGCCGTTGGGCATGAACCCTCTGCTCGTGCCGCTTTCGGTCGCACCGGCCCGGCCGGAGCTGGTCGAGCGGTTGAGCGGGCGATTTGAAGCGGTCGGCCTGCGACCCGTGGCCGGTGGTTCGGCCGGCGGGGCAGAGGACCTCGACGCGGTCAAGCTCGAGCCCGGCTCGACCCTGGCCGTGCCGCTGGTGACCGGCGATGCCGACTGGACCGCCATCGGCACGGTGACCGACGTGCTCGGCAAGCGGGTGATCGGCTTCGGCCATCAGATGTTCGGCGAGGGCACGATCGACCTGCCCATGGCCACGGGCTACGTTCACGCGGTCATTCCGAGCATGATGAGCAGCTTCAAGCTCGGCTCGGCCATTCGCCCGGTGGGCCGGCTCGGCCGCGATGAGTTCGTCGCCGTCGGTGGCACGGTCGGGCCGAGGGTTCAGCTGATCCCCATGCGGATGAAGGTCGACCAGGCGTCGGACAGCCGCGTGCGGACATTCGACTACCAGTTGGTGCGGGAGTGGTTCTTCACGCCCCGGCTGGCGGCGGGGCTGGTGATGACCTCGGCCGAGGCCCTTCGCACCGCGCCGCAGTTCCATCACATTCGCTATCACATCCAGGTCGACTTCGGCCCGCTGGGCGTCTATGAGGTTCACAATGTATCGAGCAATTCCCGCACTGCGGCTGTCGAAAGCGATCTGGCCCGCGCCCTCGACGCGATGCTCAACACCCCCTTTGGCCGTCCGCCGCCGATCAAGTCCATCGACGTGAGCATGACGATCCGCAAGGGCGATATCTCCGGGCGAATCGTCGATGCCCGCCTCGATGCCGACCTCGTCCGTCCGGGCCAGACCGTGTCCGGCTCGGTGCTGCTCGAACGGTTCCGCAAGGATCGCACGCGGGTTGCGTTCCAGCTTGCCCTGCCGAAGGACCTCCCGGCCGGGACGTACCAGTTGACCGTGTGCGACTGGTATACCGCCTTGCGCCTCCGCCAGGACGAGCAGCCGCAGATGTTCGACCCCAAGACCACGGCCGAGCTGCTCCGCGCGGTCCAGCGCGTCACGAGCTACCCGGCCGACCGCCTCTACCTGCACCTGCCGCTGGACCAGCCGGGCATGGCCCTGGGCCCGGCCGAGCTGGACAGCCTGCCCGGCGGACGTGCTCGCCTGCTCCGTCAGGCCCAGCTGCCCCGCACGCGGGAAACCAAACCCTCCCTCCGTGATGCCATCAAGCAGTCTTGCGTCATCGAAGGCTCGCGAACCCTGACGTTCACGGTGAAAGATCATCTCAACGAACACCCGGTCCGGCCCGACAGTCCGTGACGTGAAAGGATCCCCATGAAACGACTGGCAGTGACTGTGATGCTCGCGACGGCCTGGATAGGCTCGGCCCGGGCGGTCCAGCCGCAGCTCTGGCTGCAGCAGAGCGAGAAAGACTTCGCCCAGGCCGACCGCAGCGATACCGTGGTCGATACCCACGGCGATGTGACGCTGGCCCGCAAGGTCGAAATCCTCCTGCCCGGCGGCAAGGCACCGACGGTGGTCGGCTGTCTGGCTGTTGATGGCAAGACGATCTACGCCGGCAGCGGAAGCGACGGACAGATATGGAAGCTCACCGACGGCCAGGCCCCGGCCCGGCCGTGGGCGAGTATTCCCGCGACGTTCGTCAGCAGCCTGGCCGTGTGCAATGGGCAACTGCTCGCCGGTGGCGGAGGCGATGGCGCGGGGCTGTACGCCATCGACGCCGACGGCAAGGCCCGCGTGATCTACCAGCACCAGGCCGTCCGCTACATTTGGGCCATCGAGCTTCTCGGCGATTCCCTCTATCTGGCCACCGGGCCGGACGGGCGGGTCGTCCGCATCGATGTCTCGCTCGATAAGTCCTCGGCCGAGGTAGTCTACGAGGCCCGGGAGTTGGCGAAGAACATTTTGTCCCTCGACGCCGAATCGGCCGGCACGCTGCTGGCCGGCACGGACACCACGGGCCTGGTCCTGCGGATCGACCCGGTGGCCAAAACGGCTCACGTCCTGCTCGATGCGTCCGAGGCCGAGGTCCCCACCGTGCTGTCCGATGGCGCCGGCGGGGCGTGGGTCATCACCGGCGATGTCTCGAAGGTCAACGGCAAGGACACGCCGACCGGCGGCAAGACGGGTCGCGCCGACCCGGCCGAGACTGACGAGCCGGCCGCGGAAGAGGATGATGCGCCGGCCGACGAGAAGCAAGCTGCCGAAGCACCGGCCGAGACGAGCACCCCGGCGAGTGCCCCGGCCGACCAGGCTGCCTCGGCACCGGCCGATGCTCCTGAACCGTCGCAGCCCCAGGCTCTTGCAGCCCAGGCGCAGGTTCCGCAGAACATCTCAGCCTCCGGCGGGGCCGGCGCCGCTGCCGACGAGCCGGCTCAAGCCGTGGCCGACGAGAAAACCCAGCTCCGTCGCACCATCGCCAAGCGGCTGGCCAATAAGCAACTCGTCGTCAAAGCTCGCGGTTCGCGTTCGCGTGGTTCGTCGGGTCCGGCCGGAGCGGCCGCGCCCAGCGGGCAGGGCAATGCGGTCTATCACATCGACAGCGAGGGCATCGTCACGACGCTGCTCCGCCGGCCGGTGATGTTCTACGATATGGTTCGCCGTGGCGATCGGCTGGAACTGGCCACCGGCCCCGACGGGCGGATTCTTTTCGTCACGCTGGACGGCCAACTGGCCGGCGAGGTAGCGGACATCTCGGCCAGGCAGGTTACGAGCCTGGCGACCATGCCGGATGGGCTGGCCTTCGCGACGGCCAATGCAGGCGCGGTCGGCGTGATCGGCAGCGACCTCGCCCGCAAGGGCACGCTCGTCAGCAAGCCGCACGACGCCGGGCAGATCGCCCAGTGGGGCACGGTGCGGCTGGTCTATTCCGCCTTGCCGAAGACGAAGCTCAGTATTTCCACGCGGAGCGGCAACGTGGCTGACCCGGACAAGGGCGGCTGGAGCAGTTGGTCGAAGGATTCGCCCGCCGAGAGCGGTTATCTGCCCATCGGCAGCCCGGCCGGGCGGTTTTTGCAGTATCGCCTCACGCTGCGGGGTGACGGCAAGGCATCGCCGGTCGCCGGCGGCGTGGAGGTGATTTTCCAGGTGCCGAACCTCCCGCCGACGATCACGGCTGTGACCGTCGAGGCTGTCGACAAGGACAACAGCACCAAACAGCCGACGAAGCTCTACCGCGAGATCAAGATCGCCGCGGCCGACCCAAACAAGGATACCCTGCAATTCGAGATCCAGGCTCGCCCGCTCGATGATCCGACGTGGGTGGCTATCGCGAGGGAACTCGACAAGCCCGAGTACACCTGGGATACGCGAACGGCCGCCGACGGCCGCTATGAGCTGCGAGTGATTGCGAGCGATTCGCCGTCGAACCCTGTCCCGGCCGCCCGGCAGGTGAACCGGCTCTCCGAGCCGCTCACCGTCGATAATACCCCGCCGGGCGTGGACGACTTGCAGATGCAGATCGAGGGGCGCGGCGTGGCGGTATCGGGCCAGGCCCGCGACGCGACCAGCCGCATCGTCGCGATGAGCTACGCCGTAGACAGTGCGACCAAGTGGACGCCTTTTCTGCCGGCCGACGGGCTGTGCGATTCCCCGGCCGAGCGGTTCGGCTTCGAGATCGATAAGCTCACGCCCGGCCCGCATCGCATTACGCTGCGGATTGAGGACCTCTACGGCAATGCGGGCTACGTCGGGCGGACGATTACGATCAAGGGAGGCGAGTAATTCACGCCGACGGACACGAACCCGATACGCCGCAGGATGTGCGATTCTTTCCGATTGCGCCGATGAGCGCGGGGTACTGGGCGAGCACGGTTTGTATTTTTCTGCTGGGGCTTCCGGGGATAGCGGCGTTCGTGTGGTTCGAGCGAATGATGGGCGATACGAGTTGGCTTGTGTGGTTTTGTGCGGGCCTGGGCGTTGTGGTTCTGGCGGCGATGTTTGCAGCGGTCTATTGCTTTGTCCGCCCGAGAGGGTTTGAGGTTTCCGGGCAGGGGGTGGCGGTGGTCTGGCTGAACCGCCGGCGACTGATCCCCGTCGGTGTCTTGGGCGAGCGGAGCGCGGTTCGCGATATGGATCTGGGGCGGTTGGCGCAAAAGGTGGGCAAGGGGATCAGTGTGGGACGCGTTTTCGGAACCTTCGGCGGATTCCGCAGCGAGTACCTTCAGAGCATGGAGGTGTACATCACGCGGCGGGAGGGGATGGTGATGGTCCGGCTGTTGAACCGCAAGCCGCTGCTGGTGACCCCGGCCGATCCGGCGCAGTTCATGGCTGCGGTAGGGGCCGTGACGGAAGTTGCGCACGGCAAGCAGCCTGGGCAGCCGGAGTCTGTGAGGCAGTGACGGACGCTGGCGGTGGGATTATGGCTCTGGCTGATCGGGCGGCTGGCGACCCTCGACGACTTCCAGGGCTGAGAGGATCATCCCCCGCTGGCAGTCGAGAAGTTCCAGCGACCAGTGGAGCATCCGCCCGATGGCTTTGACATCCACGTTGCGGAAGGAGGCTTCCTGGGCGGGTTTAGATGGCGACGAATCGCCCGACGACTTTGGCTTTCGGCTGGATTGGCCTGACATTACACACGTCCCTTCTGCTTCATGTACGAATGGTTCCCACGCCTCCGCAGGCCTGCTGACCCTGTCTGTGCAGTGGGCACGATTATTCAAAAGCAACCCGCGGCCGGTGTTTCTCTTGCTCCCGCCCTTGCGTGAACGTACTATTACATGAACGGTAAAATCATTATTACGCGATTGCGTAAAAAGTCAACGCTTATTTCGCGTTTACGGAAAATATGACCGAACCTACCGAACCTATCTGCCTCCGCGTGCAGCAGATTCGTCAGCAGACGACGGGACCTCGCGGCAAGAGCCGCTTTGCTCGCATGCTGGGCCTGGCCCCGAGTACGTATGAGTATTACGAGGTCGACCGCGTGCCCCCGGCCGGCGTGTTGGTGGACATGGCCCGGGCTGCGGGGGTGGACCTCCGCTGGTTGCTGACTGGCGAGGACGCACCGGCAGCCGTGCCGGTCGATCATCCAGTGCTGGCGCGGGCGGCGCTGCTGCTGGCCAGGTCGCCCGAGTCGGCCGAGCCGCTGGCGGCGTTCCTGGAGATTCTCGAAGGCACGCTCGCCTTTCCGGAGGCAGCGGACTCATCGGCCAAGACAGCCTCCGCGGCCGGTGACGACGTGTCGGTTGCACGCGGAAAAAATGCATCCGCCCAGCCTGCTGCCGTGCCGGCGATTGATACCGGACAGTGGATTCCGATTCTCGGTCGCAGTGCTGCCGGCGTGCTCGCGTGGTGGCAGGAGAACGAGCAGGACCTCTCTTCGCTGGGTCAGGCGATCGATCGTCACGCCGCGGCGGTGGCCACTCGAAGCGACGCCCGCCAGCAGACCCCCACCGCCGACGCGCCCGAGCCGACCGTACAGATCATCACCCTGCGCGAGCCGATGGGCCCGGCCGGGACGGCCGAGTTCCTCGCCGCGCCACACCTGCAACGCCTCGCGCCGGAGAGCTTCGCCCTGCGGATTGACGGCGAGTCGATGAGCCCGGAAATCCGCCACGGCGACCTGGTCGTGCTCAGCCCGCATCGGCCTGCCCGGGCCGGGCACGCGGCCGTCGTGCAACTGCGCGGCGCCATCGGCGTAACGTGCAAGCTCTACCATCCCGAAGGCCAGGCAGTCCACCTCGTGCCGATCAACGAGGCCGTCGCGCCGACCACCACCCCGGCCGAACAGATCGAATGGGCCCTGGCCGTTCTGGCGGTGATCCGCCCATGAACTACACACCCGTGAAGATGATCCGCCCGGACCTGCGGAACCTGCCCACCGCTGCGCTGCCCGGCGGGTACACGTTGCGGTTCTATCAGCCAGGCGACCGGGCGGCGTGGGTGCGCATCTGGCGGGCATCGGACGATCTGGAAACCTACTCGCCGCAGCGGTTCGACAAAGAGTTCGGCCGCGATGAAGTCGCCCTGGCCCGGCGGATGATGTTCCTGCTGACCTCGGCCGGTGAGCCGTGCGGCACGAGTACCGCTTGGCCCGAGCCGCACCACGCGAAGCGACGGTGGGGCCGGGTGCACTGGGTGGCCATCACGCCGCCGCACTGCCGGCAGGGCCTGCCCGACCCATGCTCGGCGCCTGCCTGGTCCGCATGAAAACCCTCGGCCACGTCCGCGCCATGCTCGGCACGCAGACGGTTCGCATTCCGGCGATCAACCTGTATCTCTCGGCCGGGTTCGTCCCGGAGATTGCCGACGAGGCCGACCGCGCCGCCTGGGCCGAGGTGGCCCGCAAGCTGGATCATCCCGCATTACGGACGATCGAATAGCCAGCCTGCTGCCATCTTGCCCCGGCCGGGGTGTGCGCCTATGATGAACGCGGAAAGGAGGCCCGGCATGGCCTACATCATGGACGCGTACGACGCTGTTCTCCAACGCATTCTCGACGAGGGCGTCGAACGCCCCGACCGCACGGGCACGGGCACGATCAGCCTCTTCGGCTGCCAGATGCGATACCGCATCGACGAGTTTTTTCCGCTGGTCACCCGGCGCAAGCTCTGGCCGCGGGCGGTCTTTGCCGAGCTGATCTGGCTGCTGTCCGGCAGTGCGAACAATGACGACCTCGTCAAGCTCGGCGCGAAGTTCTGGACGCCCTGGGTCAGCGAAGAGTTCGAGGCCGAGCACGGCTTCGAGCCGGGCGATCTCGGCCCGGTGTACGGCTTCCAGATGCGACACTTCGATGGCGACTACAAGACCAAGTCCGGCGGGGCCGACCAGCTCGCCTACCTCATGGAGCAGATCACGACCAACCCCTTCGGCCGCCGTCACCTCGTGAGCTACTGGAACCCCAACCAGATCGACCAGATGCGCCTCCCGCCTTGCCATTACACCTTCCAGGTCTATATCGATGCAGACGGCCGCATGAGCGGCATGCTGACGCAGCGCTCGGCCGACTATCCCGTCGGCGTGCCGGCCAACATCCAGTTTTACTCGGCCTTTATCTACATGCTCGCCCAGCAGACCGGCTACACGCCCTACGAGTTCGTCCACAATACCGGCGACACGCACATCTACCTCGACCAGATCGAAGCCGTCAGGGAATACCTCGCCCGCCCGACGATTGACTCGCCGAAGCTCAAGCTCCGCAAGGCGGCCGACATCTATTCCTACCAGCCGGACGATTTCGAGATCGTCGACTACAACCCCGGCCCGCCGATCAAAATGCCGATCTCCGTCTAG
>CAZCDM010000078.1:0-10946 GCA_964497475.1 uncultured Planctomycetaceae bacterium | reverse complement strand
TGTAAAACAAAGACTTACAGCGCAATCCAAAGGGGATGTCGAAGTCAGGAAGAAATGCAGGCAAAGCCGGTGTCAGCCTGAGCAAAGCCCATGCGGGCAGGGCGAAGGCCTATTCGTGGAACGATTCTTCGCTATTTTGCCCGTGGGGCTTGCGGCTTGCCTGGCAATCGGCTTCGCTCGGAATGACACCATTGCCCAAGGACATTTGGTTTACAAAATTCGCTAGGTGGGCGAGTGGCCGTTTTGTCGCAGGAGGCAGGCGTGGAGGTGGTCGGGGGCGTCGGCTGTCGGCTGGAGGGTGGGCGTTTCCTTGATGCAGCGGCGTACGACGCAGACAGACTCGCCTTGGGTGTTGATGGTGGCGGTCTGCGAGTTGGGCAGGGAGTCGGCCTGCTGGCGTGTCAGCGGGCAGCGGGGGTGGAACGGGCAGCCGGTGGGCGGATTCATCGGCGAGGGTACCTCGCCGGGCAGGCGGACGCGGGTGGATCGCCCGGCATCGGCGATGACGGGCACGGCCGAGAGCAGGGCGTGGGTGTAGGGATGGCGGAGGTTCTCGTACTTGCCGGCGGCGTTCAAGATGCGGTCCTTGGCGACGATTTCGACGATGCGGCCGAGGTACATCACGGCTACGGTGTCGGCGAAATGCTCGACGACCGAGAGGTTGTGGGCGATGAATAGGTAGCTGAGGTTCATCTCGTCCTGGAGGTCGTCGAGGAGGTTGAGGATCTGGGCCTGGATGGAGACGTCCAGGGCGCTGACGGGCTCGTCGCAGACGATGAAGTCCGGCTGGGTGGCCAGGGCGCGGGCAATGCCGATGCGCTGCCGCTGGCCGCCGGAGAACTCGTGGGGGTAGCGATTGATGTACTGCGGGGCCAGGCCGACTTTGTCGAGCAGCTCTTCGACGCGTTGACGGCGCTGGCGGCGGGTCATGTTGAAATGTACGCGGAGGGGCTCGGCGATGATGCCGCCGACGGTGGCGCGGGGGTCGAGCGAGGAGGCGGGGTCCTGGAAGATCATCTGCATTCGGCGGCGGTAGGGTTTCATCTCTCGGCCGGTTGCGGCGAGGACGCTTTGGCCGTCGAATTCGATCTTGCCGTCGGTGACATCGACGAGTCGCAGGATGGATCGGCCGACGGTGGTCTTTCCCGAGCCGCTCTCGCCGACCAGGCCAAGCGTCTGGCCACGGTGTACGGCGAGGTCCACGCCGTCGACGGCGCGGACGTACTGCTTTCGGCCGAGCCAGCCCGTGCGGACGGGGAAGTAGGTCTTCAGCCCGGAGATGCGAAGCAGCGGATTGTTGTTGGTCGGTTGGCTCATGGGGCGGGGGTTGGTTCGGCGGGTGCGGCGCGGTCGTAGCCTGGGGTTTCCCAGCAGGCGGCGCAGTGGCCCGGCCGGATGGCCCGCAGCTCGGGCTCGCAGGTGGCGCATCGCGTCAGGACGCGCTCGGGGCCGTTGGGGCCGTTGACCAGGGTGGTTTCGGTGGGGTCGGCCTGGGAGGCCTTTCGGCGGGTCAGGTCGCAGCGAGGGTGGAAGTGACACCCGGGGGGAAAATGCAGGGGGTTGGGCACCGAGCCGGGGATGGTATCGAGGCGGTGGCGGTTCTGGCCGAGGTTGGGGATGGACCGCAGCAGGCCGCACGTGTAGGGGTGCAGCGGCTCGGAGAACAGCTCGGCGGCGGGGGATTGTTCGACGATCTTGCTGGCGTACATGACGGCGACGTGGTGCGCATTTTCGGCCACGACGGCCAGGTCGTGGGTGATGAGCATCATGCCGAGGTTCGTGTCGGCCTGGATGTCCCGCAGCAGTTCGAGGATCTGGTCCTGGATGGTCACGTCGAGGGCGGTGGTCGGCTCGTCGGCGATGAGGAGCTTTGGGCTGCACGACAGGGCCATGGCGATCATGACGCGCTGGCGCATGCCGCCGGAGAGCTGGTGGGGGTAGGCGTCGTACCGCTGGTGTGGCGCGGAAATGCCCACCTGCTCGAAGAGTTCGACGGTTCGCTGGCGGGCCTCGGCGCGGGAGACATCGGCGTGCAGGAGGATCGCCTCGGCGACCTGGCTGCCGACGGTGTAGACGGGGTTGAGCGAGGTCATGGGCTCCTGAAAGATCATGCCGATCTGCCGGCCTCGGATGGCTCGCATGGCCGGCTCGCCCAGGCCGATGAGTTCCTCGCCGAGCAGTTGGATCGAGCCGGATTCGATGCGGCCGGGGGGGCAGGGGACCAGGCCCATGATGGTAAAAGCGGTGACGCTTTTGCCGCAGCCGCTCTCGCCGACCAGGGCGAATGTCTTGCCCGCCGGGACGTCGAAGCTCACGCCATCGACGGCCGGGACCACGCCGTCTTCGGTGTGGAAGTGGGTTCGCAGGTTGCGAACAGCCAGGAGATGGTCGGCCGGGTTGGTCATACGTTTTTGAGCCTCGGGTCGAGGGCGTCGCGGAGGCGGTCGCCGAAAATATTCCAGGCCAGGACGATGATGAACATGGCCACGACGGCGCTGGTCAGTTCCCACCATCGGCCGACGAAGAGGTCGGTGCGGGCGGAGTTGATCATCGCGCCCCAGCTGGGCGTGCCGACCTTGACGCCCAGGCCGAGGTAGCTGAGGAGGACCTCGGCCTTGATGGCGCCGACGAATCCCAGCGAGAAGCTGATGATGCCCAGGTGCATGACGTTGGGCAGGATGTGACGGAGGAGGATGAAGGGTCCGGGCTGGCCGATGGCTCGGCTTGCGATGACGTAGTCGGCTTCGCGGAGCTTGAGGGTTTCGGCGCGGACGAGCCTGCACGTGCCGATCCAGCTGGTGACCGCCAGGGCCAGGCAAATCCCGTAGATACCGCTGAGGTCCACTCCCAGGAGGGTCTGATCCTGGAAGGCGTATTTCAGTGCCAGAAGCAGGATGATGCCCGGTACGCACGAGAGGGTAGTGTACAGCCAGACGATGAGATCGTCGAGGATGCCGCCGTAGTATCCGGCCAGGGCGCCGAGGATCATGCCCAGGGGCACGGCGATGATGTTGGCCAGGAAGCCGACCGTGATGGAGACCTTCGTGCCGAGGATGGTCTTGAGCAGGACGCTCTTGCCGGCCCAGTCGGTTCCCAGCCAGGTCAGCCAGGATTTCGTCGATGGCGGGGCGTTGGTGTGTTCGTAGTCGGTCATGTTCTGGAAGCTCTCGACCGACTCGTAATGCGCGGCGAGTTGTTCGTAGACGATGACGCCGAGAGCGACGAGCACATACAGCAGGATGACGGCCAGGCAGAGCATTGCCCCTGGGTCGCGCATGAGCTTGCGGGCTGCGTTATGCCACAAGCTCTGTCCTGCGCCGGGCAGAGCGTCGGGTGGTGGCGTGGTGGTTGTGTTGGTGGGGGTCATGGGTCAATGCAGGCGGATGCGGGGGTCGAAGACGGCGTAGAGCACGTCGGTAATCAGCAGAGCCAGGGTGTAAACCAGGGAAATCAGGAAGACCAGCCCGGAGATCATTGGCTCGTCGTACTGGTCGATGCTTGTAAGCAGCAGGTCGCCCAGGCCTGGGATGCCGAAATATTTTTCCAGCAGCAGGTTGCCCAGGAACAGGAAGGGCAGGGCCAGAATGAGGTTGGTCAGGATCGGCAGCATGCAGTTTTTCAGGACGTGCTTGAAGAGGATCGTCGCGAGGGGCACACCCTTGGCGCGAGCGGTGCGGACGTAGTCGCGGTTGGTTTCGTCGAGGATGACGGTTCGGTAGAACCGTACGCTCGTGCCCAGGCTGGCGATGACCATGATGCCGATGGGCACGTAGATGTTGGTCCACGGCGTCAGGCCGTAGGCGAATTGCGGGTTAATCTCGAACATGAGCCACTGGCCGTAGATCATGAAGGCCAGGAACGGAATGCACATGCCCAGGACCGAGAGGAACACGCCGACCTTGTCGGCGAGGCTGCCGCGGAAGTAGGCCACGAAGCAGCTGACAATCATCGCGATCAGCCACCCGAGCCCCAGGGCGGGGATGGTCAGGGCCAGGCTTCGTGGAGCGCGTCGGGTGATAACGGTGGTGAGCTTCTGGTTGTACTGCAGGCTGCGGGACTGGAACGTCACTGAGCGATAAAGGTGATCGAAGAACTGCGAATTCCAGATCGTCGCCAGCGCCCAGGGTTTGATTTCCGCTCGCAGCCGGGGCTGGCCGGTTTGTGGGTCGGTCGTCTGCTCGGCTGTGTTGACCCGCTGGATGAACTCGCCGACAGTTTCAATGCCAGTCAGGTCGATGGTGATCGTCTCGCGGTTGGCCAGGGTGACTTCCATCTTACCCGGGGGGCAGTACCAGTCTTGCCTGTCCTGCTCGGTCGGGACGGTTTCGACCTTGCGTGGCGAGCGGGCAGCTGCCCGCAGCGGGGTGTTTTCATCGAGCCCTCGGATGTACCGCCCGGTTCGGATGGTTGGCTCGCCGGGGGTGAGGGTCAGGGCCAGCTGGTCGACGAAGGTGCCCTCGCCGGCGTCTTCGAGATCGAGCGCGAAATCGCCTGTGGTGCAGTCCCGCACGAGGATCTGATTGTGGATATTCAGCAGAAGGGGCTTGTTGTAGCCGTGGCGGAGGCGCCAGTCGGCCTTGGCCTGTTCGGTGGCTTTCTCGCCAAGGTGGGCTGCGGCGATGTCGCCAGCGACGTACCGGAACAGGAAGAACGTCAGGATCATCACGCCGAAGATGGTAAAAACCGACTGGAACAGACGGCGGAAGATATATCGTCCCATTAGTTCCGCCCTCCCATTTTCCGTCGCAGCCTGGTGTCGATCCGGGTGTACTTGCCATACCCATAGCCGATCGGATGGGGGTAGATATTATGTACCCACTTGTAGTAAAGGACGTAGTTGATCGGCTCGCTGAGCAGCAGGACGGGGCAGTCCTCGTTGAGGATGCGGATCATCTTGACGTAGAGTTCGACGCGTCGGTCTTCTTCGGCGATGGTGGCGGCCTGCTCGAACAGACGGTCGAATTCCGGGTTGTTGTAGTTGGTGTTGTTGGTGCCCTTGCGGATATTGGGCGAGTAGTACAGCTGAAGGAAATTCTCCGCGTCGGGGTAGTCCGCCCGCCAGCCCATGGCGTAAATCTGGACCCGCTTGTTGTGGACCTTTTTCTGGAGCGTGGGCCAGTCGTTGGCGCGGATTTCCAGCTTCAGTCCGATCCGGGCAAACTGGTTCTGGGCGAACTCGCCCATGCGGCGATAGCTTTCGCTCTTGCTCGGCAGGTCAAGCGTCAGCGGGGGGAGGTCCTGGTCGGGCTTGAGCGTGCCGTCGGCACGGAGTTCCCGCAGGGCCTGGGCGAGTTTTTGTTTGGCCAGGTCGAGGTCCACGCGTGCGTAGGGGCTGGGGCCAGCCTGTTTCCAGCCTTTGAACGACCGGGGGATCGTATTGACCGCCCGCAACCCCCGGCCGTTGAAGAGCACCTCGATATGTTGCTCGACATCGTAGCAGAGGTTGATTGCCTGCCTCAGGGAGCGGTTCTTGAGGTATTTGTCCTCGTTATTGAATGCCAGCCAGAATATCGAAGGCGAGGTATACTTTTCCAGCTCGACGCCCTTGCGTTTCCAATCGGCCATGAGGTTCTTGTCCGGCGTGATGACTTCGTTGTAAACATCGCGTGGAATGCCCGCCGTGTCTCGCCGTTTGTGCTCGAACATCATCCAGGCAGGGTTGGTCTCCTCGACGTAGGTAAGGTTTCGCACGTCGATAAGGGGCAGACGCTTGCCTGCATCGCGGAGAAGCCCTTGCTCTTGGAGCACCGCAATGTGGGCCCGGGCTTGGGGGGTATCGCCCGCGATGGCCAGCAACTCCTCGGCCGTGGGATACCTCTCCTCGCGGAACGTGGGGTTCTTCTTCATGACGATCTTGCCGGCCCGGATCCATTCGGTCAGCAGATAGGGCCCCGTGCCCACGACCGCCTTCCGCTTGCGAATTTCCGGGTCGCGCTGGTTGACCGGCAGGGGGACCCGCTTGCCATCGACCTCGTGTTGTGCCAGATGATAATCGACCACCTCTTGCGGGATCGGGGCGTAATTGTGCATCGCCAGAACGTAGAGAAACTGCGGGAAGGGGCGAGTCAGGCGAATCTCCAGGGTGTGGTCATCGATGGCCTGGATGCCAGCAATCGAAAGATTGTCATATCGGCTGAAATCACCCTTGTAGTAGGCATCGCACTGCTCGCGATACTCATCAAGCCCGACGATGCGTCCTGAGATCAGGGCGTAGGAGAGACTGGTGACGATGTGCGGATCGGCCACGCGCTTCAAAGCCAGCACGAAGTCCTGTGCGGTGACTTCCCGCGTCGCGGGCGTCGTGCCGTCGGACTCCAAGCCGAAGCAGGCGTTTCGGCTGTAGTAGACGTTCTTGCGGATCGGGATGGTGTAGGTCAGCCCGTCGTCGCTGATGGTGGGCAGGTCATCGGCCAGACTGGGTACGACTTCGATGGGCCGAAGCAGGAACGAATAGGTATACAGCCCCTCGTAGATGTTCGTCTGGATGCTGCCGCTGGAGGTGTCGCCGCAGGTGGCCGGGTCCATCGACTTGATCTTCGATCCGTAGACATCGTAGAGCACCACACCGGCAAAGTCGCTCTGGCCCTGATCGGGCAGCAGGACCCACGGCGAGAGGATCATAGCCGAGACAATCACAATGGCGATCAGGTAAGTACGTTTCATGGTGGGCTCTGGTGGCGTAGCGATGTCTAACCCGGCAGACAGTGTAAAGAGTCGGTAAATCTGCGGCAAGTGGAAAGCAACATTGTGGCCTCGTCGACCTCGTCGATCGGCAAGCAGATTTCTCGGGAAAGGGTAGCAATGCCACCGCTTTCGTGGTAGGAAGGGGAGTTTGTCGCCCCTGTCCGCGTGGAGGGGACGCATTTCTCGAAAAAGCCACAGGAGATTCACCGCCATGTCAGCCCGTAAACGTTACGCCATCGTCGGCCTGGGAGGCCGGCATCGCATGTTCCGCCAGGCCATTACCGAGACCTACACCGAAACGGCCGAGCTCGTCGCCCTGTGCGACCTCAACCCCGGCCGGGTGGACCTGGCCCAAACCGAGGCCGCCGAAGAAGGCTCGCCCGACGTGCCGGGCTTCGCGGCCGATGACTTCGATGCAATGATCGAGCAGACCAGGCCCGACGCCGTCGTCGTGACCGTGCGCGACTGCTTCCACGATGAGTACATCTGCCGCGCCATGGAAGCCGGCTGCGATGTCATCACCGAAAAGCCCATGACCACCGACGAGCAGAAGTGCCGCCGTATCCTCGATACCCAAAAGAAGACCGGCCAGCGGTGCACCGTCTCGTTCAACTACCGCTATTCGCCGCCGCGTTCACAGATCAAGAAGATGCTCATGGAAGGTGTGATCGGCAATGTCCTGAGCGTGGACTTCCAGTGGATGCTCAACATCCGCCACGGGGCCGACTACTATCGGAGGTGGCATCGCAATAAGGTCAACTCCGGCGGGCTGATGGTCCACAAGGCCACCCACCATTTCGACCTGGTGAACTGGTGGCTCTCGACCGTGCCGACGCGCGTGCAGGCCTCGGGCGGCCGACAGTTCTACACCCCGCAGACGGGCGACCGCTACGGCCTGGCCAATCGCTCCGACCGCTGCCACACCTGCCCGGAAATCGACCGCTGCCCCTTCAGCCTCAAGCTCGCCGAGAACGAAACCCTCAAGGCCCTCTACCTCGATAACGAACAGCACGACGGCTACTACCGCGACCGCTGCGTCTGGAGCGGCGATATCGACATCGAGGACACCATGAACGTCCTGGTCGACTACGCCACCGGCGCCCGGTTGTGCTACTCGCTCAACAGCTTCATGCCCTGGGAAGGTTTCCTTATCTCCTTCAACGGCACGAAGGGACGCATCGAGCATAAGTGCCAGGAATCCGTCTACGTCAACGGTGACGGCTCGGTTCCCGGCGAACTCCAGGCCGAGGGGTCCTGGACTCGCGTCTATCCACATTTCGACCCGGCCTACGAGGTCGACCTCTGGACGGGTACGGGAGGCCATGGCGGCGGCGACCCGGTCATGCTCGCCGATATCTTCGAGGCCAAAAATCAGCCGGCCGATCCGTATCTCCGCGCCGCCGACCAGCGGGGCGGAGCCTTTTCGATCCTCACCGGCATCGCCGCCAACCACTCGATGGCCGAGAACCGCCCGGTGACCATCGAAGAACTCGTCGGCCAGGTCGACTCGCCGGACTACCCGGCCATGCCCACCGCCGATGAGCCGCTGCCGCTGGGCGAAAGCCCCTTCCAATAAAGGACACTGTCATGGGTCAGTTGCTTGATCAACTCAACGAACGTAAGGTGCTGGTCTCCGACGGCGCGTGGGGCACGATGCTCCAGGCCCGCGGGATGACCCCCGAGGATTGCCCCGAGCAGTGGAATATCACCCACGCCGATGACGTTCGCGCCGTGGCCGCCGCCTACGCCCAAGCCGGCAGCGACCTGGTGCTGACCAACACCTTCGGCGGCTCGCGACCCAAGCTGGACAAGGCCGGCCTCGGCGAGCACGTCGCGGAGTTCAACGCCGCCGGCGCGAACCTCTCGCTGGAAGGCGCTGGCGAGAAGGCCCTCGTGGCCGCCTCCATCGGGCCGACGGGCGAGTTCCTCCAGCCGCTGGGTGAGCTGAGCGAGTCGCAGATGGAAGATGTTTACCGCGAGCAGATCGAGCCGATTTTCTCGGCCGGCGTGAACATCGTCTGCATCGAGACGCAGTCCGCCATCGAGGAAGTCGCCTGCGCCGTCCGCGCCGCCCGCAGCCTGAACGACGCAGCCGAGGTCATCACCACCTTCGCCTTCGACCTGACGCCCAAGGGCCCGCGGACCATGATGGGCGCGGACCCGCAGAAAATCGTCGAGCAGCTCACGCCGCTGGGCGTGGACGTCTTCGGGAGCAATTGCGGCAATGGCATCGAGGGCATGATCGAGGTCGCCGGCGTGTTCGCTTCGCTGATCGACAAACCGATACTCATCCACGCCAATGCGGGCCTGCCCGAGCTCATCAACGGCCAGACCGTCTTCCGGCAGAGCCCGGAGGACTTTTCCGCCCGCACGGCCGAGCTCGTCGCCGCCGGGGCGAAGATCATCGGCGGCTGCTGCGGCACGACGCCGGAGCACATCGTCGCGATGCGGCAGGTCGTCGACGGGTTGCAATAGCCCGTGGACAACCGCCGGTCGCGATAGTACGATCACGCCTCGTTTATTACACCAACAATCCAAGGAGAACGATTTCATGGCAATCAAGATTGCATTCATCGGGGCCGGCAGCGTGGGCTTTACCCGGCGTCTCATGCGGGACGTCCTGACCGTGCCCGAACTGGCTGACACCGAGTTTTCGTTTCACGACATCAGCTCGCGGAACCTTGATATGGTCTACAAGCTCTGCCAGAAGGACATCAAGGGCAATGACCTGCCGGCCAGGCTCAGCAAGACCCTCGATCGGCGCAAGGCACTCGAGGGAGCCGACTATGTCGTCAACTGCACGCGTATCGGCGGGCTGGAAGCGTTCGCGACCGATATCGACATTCCGCTGAAGTACGGCGTGGACCAGTGCGTCGGCGATACGCTCTGTGCGGGTGGCATTATGTATGGCCAGCGGAATATCGCGGCAATGCTCGATTTCTGCACCGACATTCGCGAGGTCTCGGCCGACAATGCCCTGTTCCTCAACTACGCCAACCCCAACGCCATGAACACCTGGGCGGCCAACCTCTACGGCGGCGTGCCCACCATCGGGCTCTGCCACGGCGTGATGGGCGGCCATAGGCAGATCGCCAGCGTCATCGAGCTGCTGATCAACAAAGGCAAGAAGAAGAACTCCAAAAGCTACAAGCCCGTGACCACCGACGAGGTGGACATCATCTGTGCGGGCATTAACCACCAGACCTGGTACATCCAGGTGATCTACGAAGAGCAAGACTGGTGCGACCGGTTGCTGGAAGGCTTCGAGCAGCACCCCGTCTACAGCAAGACCGAGAAGGTCCGCATCGACATGCTCCGGCGGTTCGGCTACTACAGCACCGAGTCCAACGGGCACCTCAGCGAGTACATCCCCTGGTACCGCAAGCGGCCGGGCGATATCAAAAAGTGGATCAAGCTGGGCAACTGGATCGACGGCGAGACCGGCGGCTACCTGCGGGTCTGCACCGAAGGGCGCAACTGGTTCAAGACCGACTTCCCCAACTGGCTGAAAGAAGCAGGCTCGCCGATTACCCCCGACGTTCGCAGTCACGAGCACGCCAGCTACATCATCGAAGGCTTGGAGACCGGCCGATGCTATCGCAGGCATTTCAACGTGCCCAACGACGGCTGCATCAGCAACCTGCCCGATGACTGCATCGTCGAGGTGCCCGGCTACGTGGACCGCAACGGCGTGAACATTCCCAAGGTCGGCGACCTGCCCCTGGGCGCCGCGGCTGTGTGCAGCAGCTCGATCAGCGTCCAGCGCCTCAGCGTGGAAGCAGCCGTCCACGGCGATGTCGAACTGCTCAAGCAGGCCATGATGATGGACCCGCTGACCGGTGCGGTCTGCGACCCGATCGAGATCGACCAGATGACCGACGAGATGCTCATCGCCGGGGCCAAGTGGCTGCCTCAGTATGCCGATGAGATTCCCGCAGCCAAGAAGCGCCTCGCCGCAGCCAAACGCAAAAAGCAGTACAAGGGCACGAAGAAGTCCACCGGTGCTGCCCGCATCAAGACCCGCTCGATCAAAGATATGCAGAAAGATGCCGCCACGGAACGCAAGCGGGCGATGGCATCGGACAAGGCCGAGGACCAGCGGGCCCGGCAGGTCGGTGCGAACCCCAAAAGCACCGTCCCCAAGGCTGCCAAGAGCAAGAAGAAGAAAACCGCCAGCCGGAAGAAGAAGTAACCCCCCAAGGGCAGTTCGCCCTGACTTCGACATCCCCTTTGGATTGCGCTGTAAGTCTTTGTTTTACAAG
>CAZCDM010000077.1:0-10983 GCA_964497475.1 uncultured Planctomycetaceae bacterium | reverse complement strand
ATTCCCACCGGCCGGGCGGTCGTGCCCTGGGCGCAGCAGGTCGAACGCCTCGGCGCGGGCGAAATCCTGCTGACGGTCATGGACGCCGACGGCACGTGCGACGGCTACGACATCGAGATCACCTCCGCCGTCAGCCGGGCCGTCAACATCCCGGTCATCGCCTCCGGCGGGGCCGGCAGCCCGGAGCACATCCGCGAGGTCCTCACCGCCGGCCAGGCCGATGCGGCCCTGGCTGCGAGTATCTTCCACTTCGGCGAGTATTCCATCGCCGAAACCAAAGACTACCTCCGCACCCACGGCGTGCCGGTCCGCATGCCGGTCGGCCCCCAAGGAGCGAGCCATGACTGATCCGCTGGGCCTGTCGACGCAGCAGGAGACCCCCGCCCGGCTGGAGAAATACTTCCAGGCGATGACGAAGATGCAGGCGTCCGACCTGCACCTCAAGCTCGGCCAGCCGGCCGTGTTCCGCGTGCAGAGCGCCCTGCGACAGACGAAGGAACCCCCGCTCGACGAGACCACCCTGCGGGAGCTGGTCACCGCCCTGCTGAGCGAAAAGCAGCTCGACGAACTGCGCCGCAACGGCACGGTCGACCTGGCCTGGCAGGTGCCCGATGGCGACCGCTTCCGCATCAACGTCTTCCGGCAGCGCGGTTCGCTGAGCATCGCCGCCCGGCGCGTGACCCGCGAGATTCCCACCATCGAACAGCTCCACCTGCCGGCCAGCCTGGCGGACATCGCCCAGGCCGAGCAGGGCCTGATCCTGCTGGCCGGGGCCACCGGCAGCGGCAAGAGCACCACCATCGCCGCGATGATCCAGCAGATCAACCGCTCCCGCCGCTGCCACATCGTCACCCTCGAAGACCCGATCGAATATCTCTACGCCGACGACAAATCGATCATTAACCAGCGGGAAATCGGCATCGATGTACTGGATTTTGACATGGCCTTGCGGTCGGTTCTGCGTGAGGACCCGGACGTGATTCTCATCGGCGAGATGCGTGACGCCGAGACGTTCCGCGCGGCGCTGCAGGCCTCGGAAACAGGGCACCTGGTCTTCGGCACGGTTCACGCCAGCACGGCCCCGCAGACCGTCGGCCGCATTCTGGAACTCTTCGACAGCGACAGCCGCCATCGCGTGCTGCAATCGCTGGCGTTTTCACTCCAGGCCATCATCTGCCAGAAACTCCTGCCCAGCATCGGCGAGGACATTGATCGCGTCCCGGCTGTGGAAATCCTCCGCCGAGCCCCCATCGTAGAAAAAATGATCACCGAAGACCGTCACAACGAACTCGACGAAGTCATTCGCAGCATGGAGGGCCAGGGCATGGCGAGCTTCACATCGAGCCTGCATGAACTGATCCACGCCGACCTGGTCGACCCGCAGGTGGCCTACCGGGCCGCCCCCAACGCCGAAGAGCTCAAGATGCGGCTTAAGGGCATTACCCAGAAAAACGAAGGACTGATCCGCCGACAATGATTTCGCCAATCCTGCTAGCCTCGCTTCCGCCTGCACCGCTGCTGATCTCGCCGATCAAGCTGGCCGTCCTGGCCGTGTTGACGTTCTTCTGGCTGTGGCTGCTGCCGAAACTCAATCAGGACGCGATTCGTCTGCGTCTGCCCCGGGAGGGCTGCGCTCTGGCGTTGCTGAGCACGGGCCTGGCCGGGCTGCTGCTTTGGCTGGTCCTGCCGTGGTTCCTGGTGGGCCTGGCGTGCTTTGTCGCCCTGGCCGGAGGCGGCGTGGTCGGCTACGTGCTGTACCGCAACAGCCAGGTCGAGGGCGAGGACTACAAGATCGGCACGAAGCAATGGTGGAGCGACCTGTTCGGCGGTCGACTGCAGGCGAACGTTCCCGAAGCGGTCACCCGCGTGCGTATTCACACCTCCGACGGCAGCCCGTTGGTTCTGACTGAATCGCAAACGGAAGATTATGAGTTTGTCCGGGCGTACAACATTGCACAGGAATTCCTCTTTGACGTGACCACGCAACGGGCCAATGAAGTGGATGTCACCCCCGGCGAGAAAGCGACCGCCACGGTCCGCTTCCTGATCGATGGGCAGGTCGTCTCCCGCCCGGACCTGCCCCGCGGTCATGGCGAGTATCTCGTGCAGTTCTGCAAACGGTTGGCCGGGCTGGATATCAACGAGCTGACCGCGCTGCAGAAGGGTCATTTCACGGTCGACATCGCCGGCAGTGCCACCGACGTGCAGGTCAGCACCGTCGGCACCGAGGCCGGCCAGCGCATGCAGCTGAAGATCATGCGTGACCTTGTCCGCACAGACTTCGACCACCTCGGGCTGGACCAGACCGTCGCCAAACGCCTGCGTGACCTCTCCGCCCAACCTGGATTGATCCTCGTATCGGGCCTGCCGCACAGCGGCGTAACCAGCACGCAGTACGCCCTGCTGTCGACCTTCGACGCATTCCTCAATACCATATGTACCATCGAAGCCGACCCGGCCAACGAGCTGGAAAACGTCACGCAGCAGAGCTATGACTCGCCGCAAAGCCAGGCGAGCCTGTTGGCCTCGACGCTCCGCCAGGAACCGGACGTGATCCTCATCGACCGCTGCGACGACCGCGACCTGGCCCGGGCGATCTGCCAGGCCGCCGACACACGACGAATCATCGTCGGCCTCCGCGCCCCCGACGCCTTTACTGCCCTGGTCCTCTGGATTCGCCTGGTCGGCGAGCCGGGCCCGGCCCTGGCGAACCTCCGGGCCGTCACCTGCCAGATGCTCTACCGCCTGCTCTGCCAGACCTGCCGCCAGCCCTACCAGCCAGACGAGAAAACTCTCGCGGCGATGGGCCTTGCGGGCCGATCCGTCAAGCAGCTGTTCCGCCCGCCGGGCGACCGCAGCGAGCAGGCGGACCCCTGCCCCACCTGCCGCGACACCCATTTCATCGACCGCTCGGCGGCGTTTGAGTTTATCGAGGTCACCGACCCGCTCCGCGAGGCGATCCGGTCGGGCAAATCGGCGAAGGAAATCAAAGCCGCCGCCCAGTCGCACATGCGAACCTTCCAGCAGAGCCTTGTCGCGCAGATCGTATCCGGCCAGACCAGTGCCACCGAAGCCGCCCGCGCACAGAACGCCCACCTCAAAGCCGCCAAAGCCTCCGGAGCCAACCCATGATCCTCGGACTCCTCGCCATGATCCTCATCGTCGGCATTGCCCTGCTCCAACTGCGGGAGGGGCTTTTCAGCGCCCTGGTCTTCACCGTGGCCACGCTGGTCGCATCGGCCGCCGCCCTGGGCTGCTACCGCGCCCTAGCCGCAGCCACCGGCCTGATAAGCCAAAGCCCCACCCTCATCGAACCGCTCTGCCTGGGCCTGCTCTTCATAGCGATTCTCTACCCTCTGCGGTTCGTGCTCGACAAGTTCATCGGCGAAGACATCGTCTACGGCCTGTGGATCCATCGCATCGGGGCCGTCACTCTGGGGCTGTTCGCGGGAACGATCATCGTCGGCATGTTGATGATCGTCATCCAGCTGCTGCCATTCGGCCGGAACGTGATGGGCCTCTACCAACCCTTCGGGCCCGACCTGCAGCGCCAGGCGAGCCTCTCGCCGATCCCGGCCGATACGGTCACGCTCGGCCTGACCGAGATGCTTTCAGCCGGTGCCCTGTCGACCTCGACCTCCCTGGCCGATCAACACCCCGACCTGCTGCAGGAAGCCTTCTGTCGGCGAAATACCGCCGGGCTCCACGGCCGGATCGATACCGAACCCGATGCGATGAAGATCATCGGACTCTACACCGCCCAGCCGGAGGATATCTCCGGCGAGGTCCCCGCCAGTGGCCAGCTCGACCCCATCCACGGCCAGCCACAAATCCTCGTGGTCCGCGTGGCGATCAACGCCTCAGCCAGCGGCGATGACGACTGGTGGCGGCTGGCCGGCACGCACTTCCGCCTGCACTGCGACTGCGACCCTCTGCCGCCGGTCGACCTTTACCCCGTGGGCTATCTCTACACCACCCTCATGCGGCGGGAATGGCTGCTCCACCCGGCCGAGATGAAAGACGGCACGGTCGACCTGGCCAACCTCGCGGTCGTCCGCCCCCTCGATGCTGCACGATACATGCGAAGCGAAAAGCTCAGCGAAGAGCAGATCAACCTTGTCGTCGACTGGGTGTACGCCATTCCCGAAAAAGCAACGCCCACCCGTCTGGTTTTCCGCGGAACGGACATGGCGGAACTGCCCGCCCCGAAAGTCTTCGCCGATCAGCCCGTCCAGATGCGAATTGAAACACTGACTCCGGCCGAAGCCTATGTCCGCGAAGAAGAGAAATCCGGCCGCTCCGAACCTTCCTCCGGCGAACCGACGGGCCGCAAGGGCAAGGGCATCAACTCGCTGCTGCCCGATACCCCGCCCGAGTAGGCCTACGGATTCCAGTGCGTATACGCTGTTTCCGGGCGGCGGAGGTGCCCGCCGCGGACCGCGTCCCGATCGGAATTTCTGCTCGTCCATCCGTGCCGCCGCAGCCAGCCCAGGGCTTGCCACGAGGACTTCTGCAAGGCCGGGTCATCCTTGCCGATAATCAGCACCACCGGAATGCGACGGGTCTTCGGCGTGATCTTGTGTTCGACCGAAGCCAGCGCCCGCTCGTCGCTGTTGACGGCCCGGCCGATAAGCATCTGGAATTTCTCGGGATGGCGCAGCCCTACATAAAACATGGGCAACCCGCCGGCAGAAAAACCCGTCAGCAGGATCTTCTTCTCGTCGACGCTGTAGCGATTCACGATCAGCCGGCGGAGCGAGAGGATTTCCTGCTCGTCCTCGGCGAGATGTTCCATCAGCGATGAATCGCCCACCGGCAGGATGCCCTGGGCGCTGTCGAGCTTCGGCACGACGACGATGAACTGCTTTTCCTCGGCGAGGGCTTTCCACTCGCGTATCTGATGCCACGCCGTATCCCACGGCCACGTCCCGTGCAGCGTGATGACCAGCGGGTACTTCTTCGAGCGGTTGTAGGTGCTGGGCACGTAGATGTAGTAGTCCGTGTCGGTCACGGGGTTTTCCTGGACCTCGTGGTCGACGGGGGTGTCCTGGCTTTGGGTGATCATGCAGCCGGGCAGGCAGCCCAGCAGCCCGGTCAGCAGCACAATGGCAATGTGGGGTCGAATCGTCATACCCGCAGTATATGCGCCGTAGCGAACCTGGGCAACGCCCGGGCCGGTAGAGCTTGGCAGAGCCCCGGCCGTGCGGTAGGATAGCGGCCATGACACCGAACGATTCCACGCCGGCCGTGGCGGTCCTGATCCCCTGCCACAACGAAGAGGCCACCATCGGCAAGGTCATCGACGACTTCCGCCGCGAACTACCCGGCGCGACGATCTGCGTCTTCGCCAACTGCTGCACGGACAACACCGCCGCCGTTGCCGCCGAGCACGGAGCCGACGTCTACACCGAGCCCCGCAAAGGCAAGGGCTTCGTCATCGAATCGATGCTTGACACCATCCGGGCGGAGTTCTACGTCATGGTCGACGGCGACGACACCTACCCGGCCGATAAGGTTCACGAGCTGCTCGACCCCGTCCGCGCCGGCCAGGCCGACATGACCATCGGCACCCGGCTGGCCGTCTACGAGGAAACCAGCTTCCGCCCGCTGCACGTGATGGGCAACCGCCTCGTCCGCGGGCTGATCAACCTGATCTTCCACGCCGAGCTCACGGACATCCTCAGCGGCTACCGCGCCTTCAACCGCAAGGTGCTGCGGCGCGTGCCGGTCGTCTCGGCCGGCTTCGAGGTCGAAACCGAACTGACCATCCAGATGCTCTACTACAACCTCGCCCTGAAGGAAATCACCGTACCCTACCGCACCCGCCCGGAGGGCAGCGAGTCCAAGCTCAACACCTTCCGCGACGGTTTCCGCGTGCTGTGGAAACTCTTCAGCCTCGCCCGCAACTTCAAGCCGCTGACATTCTTCGGCGCGGTCGGCATCCTGTTTTTCATCCTGGGCATCCTGGCCGGGCTGCCTGCGGTGTATGACTACATCAAGTACGAATACGTCTACCACGTGCCCCTGGCGATTCTCGCGACCGGCCTGGTGCTGCTGGCCGCCGGCTGCGTGTTTTTGGGCATCGCCCTGCACGCGATCAACTGGCGGTTCAAGGAACTCCACAACGTCCTGACCCGCCCGGATTATTGATCGGCCGATATTTTCTCCGTTTTTATTTCCCCAGGCGCCACATTCATCCGATGCTTGTTGTAGTGGCACAATGATTCGTACTTCGCAAAAAGCTGCGGAACGGTCCCACGATGTATCTCACACGCTGGCGTTGAGCGATGAGGAACTCGATCTGCTGCTGGAACTGCTGACGGCCGAGATCGGCCAGGACCGCCTCGAATTGCAGGATCTCGCCCCGGCCGATCAGGGCCGCTCCTGTCAAAAACGTCTCGATACCGCCCGGACGATCCTGGGCAAGCTCGGCAAGGAAGCGTAAAGGCCCGCCAGCCTACCGGCCGATCAGCGCCATCACGCCCTCGGGAGTCACCGGGCTGATCACGCCGCGTTCCGTCACAATGCCGGCAATGAGTTCGGCCGGCGTGACATCGAAAGCCGGCGCGTAGGTCGCGATATCGACCGGTGCCGTCCGCTTGCCGAAGCCGTTGGTGATTTCCTCCGCCGATCGCTGCTCGATGGGAATCTCCTCGCCGGAGGCAAGGCTCATGTCGAAGGTGTTGTAGGGCGCGGCGACGTAGAAGGGCACGTTGTGATGCTTCGCCGCGATCGCCAGGCCGTACGTGCCGATCTTGTTGGCCGCGTCGCCATTGGCGGCGATGCGGTCGGCCCCGGTGATGACCATGCCCACCCGCCCTTCCTTGAGGACCTGGGCGGCCATGCTGTCGGTGATGACGACAGCATCGATGCCCGCCTGATGCAACTCCCAGGCCGTCAGCCGACTGCCCTGCAGCAGCGGGCGCGTCTCGTCGCAGTAGACGGTGAACGTCTGGCCGCGGGCGTGGGCAACGTACATGCCCGCCGTGGCCGTGCCGATACCCGCCGTGGCCAGAGCGCCTGCATTGCAGTGCGTCAGCAGGCCGGTATGGTCGGCGATGATCTTCGCGGCGTGCCGTCCGATGCGCAGGCAGAGCTGTTCGTCCTCGGCGTGGATGGCGCGGGCCTCGGTGAGCAGGTGCTCGCCGATGGCGTCGAGTTCCTCCAGGCCGCTGTGGCGGACCATATCCAGTTGTCGGCGGATGGCCCAGGCGAGATTGACGGCCGTGGGACGAGAGCTGTCGAGATACTCGCCCGCCTCTTGCAGTGCGGACAGGATGTCGGCCGAGGGGTCGATCTGCTGTGCCGCCAGCACCATGCCATACCCCGCGGCCACGCCGATGGCCGGCGCGCCGCGCACGACCAGCCGACGGATCGCCGCGAAGAGATCCTGCGGATTGTAGCAGTCCAGCCAGGTCACTTCGTTGGGCAGGAGGGTCTGTTCGAGCAGGCGCAGGTGGCCGGTGCGTGCATCGCCCTGCCACTGGACGACGGCTACGGGCGGCTGGATGGTTTCGTTGGTTGCAGGAGTCATGGGGGCATGGTAGCTCATCGGGTCGGGGGCTGCAAGCGGGCGAGCGGGCAAGAACCCTCAACCAGAATCGGGAATTGGTCGATAAAGAAATGTCGCTGGGAACGTGCGATACAAAGAACTCTGGCCAGGTGTTCTGCTGCGATCGGCCCCGCCGGCCGCTGCCATGCGCTCCAGGGAAGGAGTAAAGGATGCTGGTATTATCCCGCCAACGCGACGAAACAATCATAATCGGCGATGACATTCAGGTGACGGTGGTCGATATCCGCGGGGAGAAGGTTCGCCTCGGCATCGCGGCCCCGCCGCACATTCCGGTTCACCGCAAGGAGGTCTACGAGGCCATCCAGCGCGAGAACCAGGCTCACGCCGACGCCGAGGGCAAGGCCCCGGCCGACGTCGAAAGCCTCGCCGAAAAGAAGAAGAAAAACGGGCCGGATTCCTGAACTCCCCTTCCTGCTGACCCGAACTCCACGCGAACGGATTGCTCCGAATCGCGTGGAGTTTTTTGCTGCGCGGACAACTTCACTCCCGCTGCCGCCGATATATCCTCATGAGTCAGCGCAAGCGCATTCTCATTGGCTGCCCACACTACCAGCGATACGTCACCGGGTCGTACCCCGCCGACGCCCAGGGACGATACCTGCTGGACCGCACGGGTGTGTTCAACCCGCTGCAGGCCCGCTGCGGGCGACGCGGCGGACGCTGTTCACAGGTTCTCTGCGCTCTGCATCCTTATAACCGTCGCGCCAACGGCACGTGGTACCCGACGGACCTGCTGGCCTGGCGAGACGGGTGTACGAACGCGCAAAAAAACAGCCCGCAGACCAGACGGTCGACGGGCTGAGGGGGTCGTTCTTTCGTTCGGTCAGTCGATCTTGTCGGCCGACTCGATGAGCTTGGGAATCTGCCGGCTGGGCAGGTTCAACGCACCGAGCAACTGGGCGGCCGACTCGTCCAGCTCACCGGCTTTGCCCTGGCTGACCAGCAGCACCAACGCGCGGGCCATCTGCTCGGTCGCCTGATTGCCGAACCGCCGCACCGAACGCGTGGCGGCCTGGAAGGCGGCGATGCGGACGTTCTCGTCGGCGTCGCTCATGGCCAGGGTAATGACGGCCTGCTGCGCCCCGGCGGTGGGAATCACGGCCAGCGCGGCGGCGGCGGCGATCTGAACCTCCGGGGCGTTCTTGTTGGCTGCGGCTGCGGTGAGAGCCTTCTGCGAGCGGCGCAAATCGTACAGCGACCCGCCGCGAGAGCCGAGGGTTTCAATCGCCTTGGCGGCGCGGATGGCCCACTGGGTGGCCTGGCCCTCATCGAGGGGCTGGCCGATGGACTTGCTGACGGCCTGGTCGACGGCCTGGCCGATGGCGGCCTCCTCGTCGGCGACGGACATCAGGCTCACGCCGCCGTCGCGGTCGGCCAGGGCTCGCGTGCCGGTATCGGTCCGGGCGATGACCACAGGCAGGTAGGCGTAGACGGCCTCGCCGCGGATACGGCCCAGGACGGCATCGGGCTGCATGCTCGGGCCGACGACCACGACATCGGGGCCCGTGCCCTTCTGGGCGGCCACGAGGATGTTATCGATATTGCTTTCCAGGACGACCTCGAAATTCGCCGACCGCAGGGCCGACTGGATTTTGTTGGCGTCGTCGCCTTCGGCTGCAACGAGCAGCGCCTGCTTCGTGCCCGTCTGGGCCAGGGCATCGTTGAGCATCGACAGCACCATGTGCGAGCCCTCGAAGGGGTCGCTCGGGCGGGCCAGGGCGAGGGTTTCCGCGGCCAGGAACCGCACGTTGCGGTCCGGATAGCCCATGGCGGAAACCAGCGGCATGACGCCGCCGGCGAGGGGTTCGAGGAGGCTTTGCGCGCCGGCCGTCTTGCCCAGGGCGGTGATGACTTCGATGGCGATGGGCGACTGGTGATCGGCCAGTGCCGTAGCGAGCACGTCCTGGAGGTAGCGCGGCGGGGTCGCCAGGGCGTAGAACGAGGCCGTGGGTTGATCCTCGCCCCACAGCGGATCGCTCGCACCGGCCGGCAGGTCGCTCTTGCGGCGAATGGCTGCACTGAGCCACAACGGCACGGCCGGGGCGTAGGACGGATCGTATGTCAGCGCCTCGCGGGCATACCGCATGGCGTAGATATCGACGAGAATCGGGCTGGGCACGGGAATCTGCTCCAACCCCGTGCCTTCCTTCCAGAACCACGCGAAGGCCGACTCATGCCGGGAATCCGGCAGGAGCGACTCGGCCCGGTCGTAGTACTGCCCGGCCCAGTAGGTGTACAGCTCGGCCAGGGACGACTCCATCACACCCTGGTTCTGGCCAGCACAGTTGAGGATCGCCGAGAGAATCGCCTTGCGGACGGGGCTGTCGGGGTTCTGGAGGTCTTTGCGAAGCAGCGCAGCCCGCAACGCGGGAATCGCCGAGGGATATTCGATCTGCCCGAGGGCGTTGGCAACGTAGCCCACGATTTTGAGTTCCTTGGCCTGCAGGGCCTCGGTGAAGGGTCGCACGCCATCGCGGCCGAACACTTCCAGCATCGTCGCGATGCGTTCCTTCATGGCCTCGGGGGTCTGCTCGTCCATCAGCTTGCGGATCAGCAGCGGAATGGCGTAGACGCCGCTTTCCTTGAGTCGCTGCTTGCCGAGGGCATAGCCCCGCAGCGACCCGCCGAGCATCTCGATGCTCTTGTTGATCTGGTCGGGGTCGGAGCGCCACTGGCGGTAGCCTTCCTCGATTTTTTCCTGGTAGCTGCGGGCAAGATCTTCCATGCCTTCGAGCTTCTCGCCGCGACGCAGGGCAACCAATGAGCCTTCGGTGTCGACCGAAAGGCGGTAGATGTCTTTGGGCTCGGTACCGCGGTCAAGAATGGCCTGGCCGTAGGATGCGGCAAGCTTCGGCCGGGCGATGTTGATGTAGTGCAGAAAATCGTTCCAGAGTTCCTGGGTGGAGGCCTTTTCATCGGGGCTCTGCTCGGTGTTCTGTGCCAAGGCCGTCGGGGCCAGAAGCGTCAGAAGGCTCAGAAGAATCAGCGGCATGGACAGCCGGACGAAGAATCGGGTTGCGTTGTGGGACATGGCATCTCCTGCGTGGCAATTGCAAGACGGCCGGTCGGCCATCGTAACTGGCGTTATTGTAAGATGTACGGACAGCGTGTCAACCTTCCGCCATGGGAATCGACAGAAGCTGGACTTATCCCGATATCGGCCAATCGTCGCACTTTCCAACAGAACAATGCAAAGAAAGGCTGCCCGGCTGCCCGGCCGGTCAGGATCGGTCTGCCCCCAGGGCGCTGGCTCTGGTTCGCCCGGCGTCGGTGGAGAAAAATTGCAGCTTTGGCGCAATGCCCGCCCTGCCCAGCGTCAGGCGGTCGGCATCCCACAGGGCTGCGGCGATGGGCTCGTCCTGACTTCGACATCCCCTTTGGATTGCGCTGTAAGTCTTTGTTTTACAAGG
>CAZCDM010000076.1:0-10991 GCA_964497475.1 uncultured Planctomycetaceae bacterium | reverse complement strand
AAAAAATGGTGCATATGGGCTCATATTCCGCCGTTTTTTTGCGATGCCGCCAGGGCGCGAAAAGACCAGCGAGGCCGAAAAGTGAATTTTTCAAGGTGCCCTTTAGGCGGTTTCCTGCCCGGCCAGGTGTTCGTCGATGACGGTGCGGATGGCCTGGGCGGCCTCTTTGGGGTTCTCGGCGGCGTTGATCGCTCCGCAGATTGCAACCGACGTCGCGCCCCGATCGAGCACCTCGGCGACGTTCTTCGCCGTGATGCCGCCGATGGCGACGATCGGCAGGGGGATGGTGGAAAACGCTTCGGCCAGCTCGTCCAGCAGGCCGGGCCCGACGGCCGGGCGGTCTTTGGTCTGGCTGGTGAACATCGGCCCGAGGGCGACGTAGTCGGCCCCTTCGTTGATGGCATCGCGGGCCTGGGTGAGGCTGTGGCAGCTCCGACCGATGAACGCGCCGGGCCGAAGCAGCCGGCGTGACTCGGTCATCGGCAGATCGGCCTGGCCGAGGTGCAGGCCGTCGGCTCCGACCATCGCCGCAATGTCAGGCCGATCGTTGATAATCAGCAGCTTGCCCATCTCGTCGGTCAGTTCGCGCAGCTCGGCCGCGTAGGCCAGGTGGATATTGTCCGGCGTGTCTTCGGGCTTTTCCCGCAGTTGAATCGCATCGGCCCCGCCGGCGAGGGCTTGTCGGGCGACATCCCGCAGCGAGCCGCCGCGGCAGAGCTTGGACGACAGCAGCGCGTAGAGGCGAACCTGCCCGAACCGTCGGGCCACCAGCAGCCGCGTTGTGACGCGCTGTTCGAGGGTGTAGGCGTCGTACCGCATGCGTTCGAGTTCGATGGCGGTCTCGACGGCGACGATCTTGGAGTATTCTTCCAGCGTGCGGAGCGCTTCGGTGAGGCGTTTGCAGGCGGCGGTGACGACATCTTCGATCGAGTCGCGCTGCCGTTCGACGGGGGTGGTCAGCGTCTTGCCGAGGTCGCCGGCGTTATCGCGGCTGGTGATCATCTTCTCGTGGGGCAGGGCGTCGAGCAGGCCCTTGAGGTCGCTGCGGAAGTGCTTGGCCATGGCGGTGATGGCCGGGTCGTTGAGGATGAACCGACCGCAGTCTTCGATGGTTCGCAAAGCCTCGCGGGCCCGGTTGAAGTTGGCGTCCAGTACGCGGTAGGCTTCTCGCATGGTCTGCTCCCTCGCCGTGGCGGCAGGTCAGTCTTCTTCCAGATTGTGATTCGGCACGGGGTGTGCGTTGCAGAGCTCGGCCACGAGGCCGCGGACGTCATCGACGATGGCCGGCTCTTCGCTCATCAGCACGCGGTCGATCGCATCGGCGAGCCGGCGGATGTCGGCCTGGTCGAGGCCTCGGGTGGTAACGGCCGGGGTGCCCAGGCGGATGCCGCTGGCCGTCAGCGGTGGACGCGGATCGAAGGGAATCGCGTTCATGTTGCAGACGATGCCCGCCCGCGCCAGCCGGTCGGCCGCCTCGCGGCCGGTCAGTTCCGGCAGTCGGCTGCGGAGGTCGATCAGCAACAGGTGATTGTCCGTGCCGCCGGAGATCAGGCGCCAGCCACGACCGGTGAGTTCCTCGGCGAGGGTTTTGGCGTTGGCTAGCACGCGATTGATGTAGTCGGCAAAGTCCGGCTGCATCGCCTCGCGGAAGCTGACGGCCTTGGCGGCGATGGAGTGCATCAGCGGCCCGCCCTGGATGCCGGGGAATACGGCCCGGTCGATGCTGCGGGCGTGAGCGGCCTTGCACAAAATGATACCGCCGCGTGGCCCGCGCAGGGTCTTGTGGTTCGTCGTCGTCGCGAAGTCGGCATGGGGGATCGGATCGGGGTGGTTGCCGGTAACGACGAGCCCGGCAATGTGGGCGATGTCGCACATCAGCAGGCAGCCGGCCTCACGGGCGATCTGCCCGAACGCCTCGAAATCGATCTTCCGCGGGTAGGCCGACGCACCGGCCACCAGCAGGGCCGGGCGCTCACGCAGCACCGCCTCGCGCACCGCGTCGAGGTCCAGCAGTTCGCTGCCTTCCTCCACGCCGTAGCTGGCGATCTCGTAGAGCTTGCCCGACTGGTTGATGCTCATTCCGTGCGAGAGGTGCCCGCCGTGGGCGAGGTCCATGCCCATGATCTTATCGCCCGGCTTGATCGCCGCGAGATAGACCGCCAGGTTCGCACTCGTGCCGCTGTGCGGCTGGACGTTGGCGTGCTCGGCGCCAAAGAGTTCCTTTGCCCGGGTGATGGCGACGGTTTCGATCTCGTCGACCTTCTGGCAGCCTTCGTAGCAACGCTTGGCCGGGTAGCCCTCGGCGTATTTGTCCGTCAGTACCGAGCCCAGGGCCTTCAAGACCGGGATCGAAACATGATTCTCCGAGGCGATCAGCTCCAGCGTCTCGTTCTGGCGGCGATGCTCAGCCCGGATCAGATCGGCAATTTCCCGATCAGTCTGTTCTAGTCGTTCCATCGGTGCACTCCTTCATGGGGGGAAAAGCCCATACTACCCCATCAGCCGACCACAGGCAAGGCGGCGTGGGTTCACTGGGAGTGGAAGGTTTCCGGCACGATGGCGCGGAGCAGGAATACACGCCCGGCTGCCGCCTTGGGGGGCAACCCGCTCGAATCGGCCGATGAATGACGTGATTTCTTACCCGCCTCGTCCAGGGCATCGCGGAAGTCTTTGTCGGAAATCATCCGGTCGGAAAAGGTCTTGGTCATCGCATCGGTCTTGCCTGCCAAAAAGCCGGCCAGCTTGCCTTGGTGGAAGATCGCCCCGGCCGATTCGCCGGGCAGAATGCCGGTCGAGATCGCCGCCTCGCCGCCGACTCGCGGGGTCAGCTCGGCTGGGAATTGACGCAGCGTCGAGCCCATCTCGGCAAAGACGTTGGCAGCGTAGAGTTCCACCACCGCAGCTTGTCCACTGCTCAGCACTGTCGTTTCTACGGGGGAGAAGCTCGCGCCCGGCACGTCGAGGATGACCAGGGGGTCGCGGCTTCGGCTGTCGCGGCGGGAGACCTCCACGCCGAGGTATGTGTCGGCGTCGATGCGAATGGCCGCCTGTTCGACACCGGCCACGGCCCAGGCGGGCACGATCACGCGATGCGGCCCGACGGGCACGGCCACGGCCTGGCGGATGGTATATCGATCGGCCGGCGGGGCCGGCAGGGCACCTTCCTCGTCGGTTTCGCGGTCGCCGGGGAACAGCCAGGCCAGCTTCCGCTGCCTGCGAGAGCGTCTGGACGACTCGCCTTTGAGCATGGTCCGGGCCCGTTCGAAGGTCGGGAAGTTGACGGCGGATCCGCCGGAGTTGTCCATGACGTGTCGCATCAGGCCCAGGCCGTACCGCGACTGGCCCACGGCCAGAGCCGCTGCCGTCATCGCCTCGCGGAGGGCCTGCTCATCGCGCCCGTTTGCCAGCAGTGCCAGCGCGTAGCCCTGGCGGTAGACGGGCATGTCCGGCTGGGCCGCCACGAGCCGACTGTACAGGGCGATGGCGCGGGTCGTGTCATCGCTGCGGCGGGCGGCTTCGGCTCGCAGAAAGCTCTGGATCGTCGGGTCCAGCCAGGTCCGGGCCGCCTCGTCGTGCAGCTTCGTCGCTTCGGTGAGGTTGGTTTGATATTCCTTCTGCTCGGCAGCGGTGGCGGCTTGCTCATCCTTCGGCAGGGCCGACTGGGCTTTTTTCCAGAACTCCTGCGCCTCGGTGTTGCGTTGCAGAAACAGCTGCCGGGCCTTGGCGAAATCCTCCTGCGTGACCCAGTGTCGCCCGGCCTGACGCTGTTTTTCGTGGGCCAGGCGGCGGTACTTGCGGATGGTTCGGTCGATCGAGGCCGCCCGGTCCGGGTGGGTGAGCTTCTGGCGGTAGAGGGCGAAGAGGATCGACTCCGGCAGGGCGACCTCGCCGTGGGATACATGCTCATGGGAGCTGGCGGTCTCCAGGGCGGAGGCTGGCTCGTCCGGCGGGGTCTTGTCATGCGCGACCGGGGGTGTGGAGGGCTCGGCCGATTCGCGGGCCGATCCATCGTCCGCCGGCGGCGGAGGCGGTGGGGCCGATTCGCCGGCTACATAAAAAACCTTGGCCGCGGGAATCACGTGCGTCTTGCCGTCCGCATCGACGAGGTGATACGTCTGGCCCTTCTTCGTGACCTTGCCCGTCAGTTCGCTGCCGTCGTCAAGGTAAAGTGTATCGCCCAGCCCAGCAGCTGGGCACAGCAGGACCGCGGCGGCCAGGAGGAACAGAGCAAGGATGGGGCGGGACATGGTCATCTCCCGGTTTAACGAAAGCGGCCGGTAGCTATTGCGAGGCAAGCGGAACCTCGCGCCCAGCCGATGCGTTACAATAGTACGACTGAAAAGGGAGTTTGTCATGAATCGAATCTTTTGCGTAATGGCAGTGCTGGTGGGTCTGGCCGGTTCGGCGGCGGGGCAGTTCGGCTCGTTCGATCTGCCGGCAGCGCCCGCCGGGCCGAGCGATGTGCTGACCCTTGCGGCGATTTCCTCGCAGCAGGCTGTCGCGCCGGGTGAGTCGTTCACCGTCGCGCTGCGCATCGACATCGCCGATGGGTGGGTCTACTACGGTCCGCAGCCGGGCGGGCCGGTCAAGCCGGCTCGGCTGGACGTATCGGCCGGGCCGTTAGAGGTCATCGAGACGCGATGGCCCCCGGCCAAGCCCAAGCTGACCGACCTCGGCGACCGCAAGGCGGAGATATTGTCCTACGCCCGGCGGGCCACCGTGTTCGTAACGCTGCGGGCGGGTGACGCCCTCCAGCCCGGCCGGGAGATTGCGATCCGCATCACGCCGCAGGGGCAGATTTGCGGCGGGCCTGACGATTTGTGCATCGACGTCCAGCCGCTGTCCGGCGAGTCGATATCTGCATCGGCGGTCGTCCGCCTCGCGACCACGTCCCAGCCCTCGCCCGACTGGACGCCAGCGTTGCAGCAGCAGTTCGACTCAGCTCAGCCGGCCGAACCGACCCCGCCGGCCCGGGCCGACCTGCCGGGCCAGACGGACAGCTCGCGAATGAGCCTGGCCCTGGCGCTGGGCGTTGCGTTGCTGGCCGGGCTGACGCTGAACATCATGCCCTGCGTCCTGCCGGTGATTCCGATCCGCATCCTCAGCATCGTCGAGATGGCCGGTGCGTCTCGCAGGCGATTCGTGACGATGGGCCTGAGCTTTGCCGGGGGGATGATGCTCTTCTTCGCCGCGGTGGCCGGGCTCAATATCGTGCTGAAGCTCACGACGGGCCGGGCCTTCGACCTCAACGAGGGCTTTCAGAACCCGGCCGTCATCGTCGCCCTTGCGACGGTGGTGGTGGCCCTGGCGGCGAACCTGCTGGGCGTGTTCCACGTGATCGTGCCCGGCAAGGTCGCCTCGCTGGAGAGCACCGTCCAGTCGGCTCGGGGCGGGCATTTCAAGAGTGCTGGCATGGGCGTGATGCTGGCGATTCTGGCCACGCCGTGCAGCTTTGCATTTCTGGCTGCGGCGCTGACGTGGGCGCAGACGGCCTCGCTGCCGGCAGGCACGGCGGTAATTTTGACGGTCGGCCTGGGCATGAGCCTGCCGCACGCACTGCTGGCGGCCGTGCCGAAGCTCGTGGACGTTTTGCCCCGGCCGGGCCAATGGATGGAACGCTTCAAGCAGACGACCGGCTTCGTGCTGCTGCTGGTGGCGGTCTGGCTGATCGGCACGCTGCGCGGCGAGGGGTCGAGCTATCCGTTCTGGGTGGCGGCCTGGCTGGTGCTGCTCGTGCTGGGCTTGTGGATCGGGGCAGGCTGGGTCCGCTACGATGCACCGCTGCGGCGCAAGCTGCCTGTTCGGCTCATCGCCGCTGGGCTGGTTGTCGGGGCTGGGGCGTGGATGCTCCGCCCGCCCGCGCCGCCGCTGGCCCGGGCAGCCTCCTTCGACTGGGACCGCATCGTCCAGGCCCGCCAGCAGGGCCGGGTCGTCGTCGTAAAATTCACCGCCGCGTGGTGCACCAAGTGTCTCCAGCAGGAGGCCGCCATCTTCAACACCCCGGCCGTGGCCGACGTGCTCGATCAGCCCGACGTGCTCTACGTCAAGGCCGACGTCTCCCGGCGCGATATGCCCGCCGCCCGCTGGCTGCACGAGAACGGCTTGGGCTCGGCCGTGCCGCTGACGCTGGTCTACCCCGCCCGGGGCGAACCGCTGGGCCCGTTCCGCAGCGATCTGACCCGCGAGAGCCTGCTCAACGCCATCGACCAGGCGCGCCGGCAGGGCTCCTGACGCCGCCGGCCCGGTGAGCCTTTCCCAAAACTCCTTGCCAGCCCTCCGCGGGGCGAGTATCGTAACGCAATGCAAAACCATCCTTCCTCACCGGAGGTACAGACCGTATGCGGACTGCACTGATTGCCCTGATGATTCTCACCGTGGCCGTTCCCGTTGCTCTGGGCGACGAGAAACTCAACAAAGCCCAGGCCCAGGCGAAGCACTACTGGCGCATCATGCGCCGTGCCGACGTCAACAGCGACGACTTCGTCGCCGCGCGGGAAAGCCTCGTCCAGCTCATCAGTCAACTGCCCGTGGACGACTACGTCGAGGTCGCCACCAGCATGATGGACCGCGGCGCCGCGGATATGTTCAACCTCACGGTCATCCAGATGTTCGGCCGGGAGGGCCTGCCCAAGCAGGACCTCGCCAAGCTGCTCAACAGCACCGAACGCACCTGGCCGCAACGCATCCTCCTGCGGACCTACTGGAAACTCGCCCGCCCGGAGAACGAAACCGAACTGACCCCCCAGGCTCGTCTGGAGCTGGTAACCCTGCTGGCCGATCGCCTCAACGCGCTCAGCCAAGCCGAGACCGTCAGCTACGGCGAGCAGCGCCTGCTGAGCCACATGCTCCAGAGCGTGCTGACCCGCTACGCCGGCCAGGGCGATCAGATCCCCGCCGTCAAAGCCCTCTACGCCGCCATGGATGCCTACCAGCAAACCGAGCGGCCCAACGATATCCTCGCCCGGTCGATCCAGGACTGGAAGACCATGTCCTTCGATCCGGACATCGACAGTCAAGCCCAGGCGATGCAGGCGTTGGGCCATTTCAACCCGATGGTCCGAACCAAGGCGGCGACCTATCTGGGCATGACGATTCTCAAGACTCCCGAGCTGGGCGAGAAGGTGCTGGCCCTGCTGCGGGCGCCCGGCGAGGGTGGCGACCCGCGCGATGAAGTCCGTGCCGCCGCGGCGGAGGTCTTCAGCTTTGCCCTGAGCTACAAGCCCGACGTGGTTATCCCGCAGATGGTCAACCTCGTGGTGTGGGATCGCGGCGTGACGGTTCAGCGAGCCGCTGGCGAGACGTTGATCGCCCATAGCAACCAGGCTGCCGAGTCGTTCGATATGCTGCTGGACGCCCTGGAAAAACGCGTGCCTCGCCCCGGCCCCAAGCGGGCGGAGACGATCCTCACCACGCTGGGCTATCTCGTGACGCCCCAGACCCCGGCCGAGAAAAAACAGCGACTGCTCGAACTGTCGCAGATTTATCTCTTCCCCGGCGAGCAGCATGCTGCCGCCCCGCAAGGCGCCCTGCGTGCCCTCGAAGCCCTTGGCCCCTTTGCCGCACCGGCCATTCCGGACATCCGCAAGTTTCGCGAACGCTCGGCCGATCGGCTGACGAGGCAGTACATCGACCGCCACGTGATGGAGTCGATCAACCCCTCCGCGGGAGGCTGATCGCTCGGCCGGACCGCCGCGTGCCATTGGCGGATTTCGCCCGATGTGCTATACTGCCGCTCTTCTCATCAGCCCGGCCGACGGGCCCGACGTGTGACCCCATGGACCAAAGCCACATCCGCAATTTCAGCATCATCGCTCACATCGACCACGGCAAGAGCACTCTGGCCGACCGCATGCTGCTGCGCGCCGGGGCTATCACGCAGCGGGAGTTCCGCGAGCAGCTCCTGGACGATATGGAGCTCGAACGCGAGCGGGGCATTACAATCAAAGCCTCGGCCGTGACGATCCAGTACGAACTCGACGGCGAGACCTACATGCTAAACATGATCGACACGCCCGGGCACGTGGACTTTCACTACGAGGTCAGCCGCAGCCTCGCCGCCTGCGAGGGCGCCCTGCTGGTCGTCGACTGTGCCCAGGGCGTCGAAGCCCAGACCGTCGCCAATGCCCACCTCGCCCAGAAGAGCGGCCTGGTGCTCGTGCCCGTGGTCAACAAGATCGACCTGCCCGCGGCCCGGCCGGAAGATACCGCTATGGAAATCGAGGCTCTCATCCACCAGCCGGCCGAGGACAGCATCTTCACCTCGGCCAAGTCCGGCGAGGGCACGGATGAAATGCTCCAGGCCGTCGTCCGTCAACTGCCCGCGCCCAGCGGCGACCCGAATGGAACGTGTCGGGCCCTGGTCTTCGACAGCACCTTCGATGACTACCGCGGCGTGGTGGTCTACGTCCGCATGGTCGATGGCAAGCTGTCGGTCGGCGATAAAATCCGCACGCTCGGCACGGACGAGGTCTACCAGATATCCGAGATGGGCAAGTTCACACCCAAGCCCACCGGCGTCAAGACGATGAGTGCCGGCGAGGTCGGCTATGTCGTCGCGGCCATTCGCGATATCAGCTCGGTCCATGTGGGCGATACCATCACCCGCGACGCCGACCCGGCCGAGGAACCCCTGCCCGGCTACCGCCCGCCGCAGCAGATGGTCTACTGCGATTTCTACCCGGGTCCGGGCACGCCCTTTCCCGAACTGCGCGAAGCGTTGGAAAAACTCCAGCTCAACGACTCGTCGTTGATCTTCCAGCCGATTTCCTCCGACGCGCTGGGCTTTGGCTTCCGCTGCGGGTTCCTGGGCATGCTGCACATGGAGATCGTCCAGGAACGCCTTGAACGCGAGCACGATATCGACGTCGTCCAGACGGCTCCGACCGTGCCGTACCAGGTGCTCAAGAGCGATGGCGAGATCCTGGAGGTCGACTCGGCCGGCGATCTGCCCGACCCGAACTACATCGAGGAAATCCGCGAGCCGGTCATGCGGGTGGACCTGATCGTCCCGGCCGACTATATCGGCGCGGTGATGACCCTCGCCGAGGAACGCCGCGCCACGTATGTCGAAACGGAATATCTCTCGGCCGAGCGCGTCATCCTCACCTACCGCATGCCGCTGGCGGAGATCATCTTCGACTTCTACGACAAGCTCAAAAGCGCCACCCGCGGCTACGGGACGATGGACTTCGAACTCATCGGCCATTTCCCCGACGACCTGGTGAAGATGGACATCCTCGTCAACGGCCAGCGGGTCGACGCGCTGAGCATCATCTGCCACCGCAGCAAAGCCGACGCCCGCGGGCGCAGCCTCATCCAACGGCTGCGGAAAGAGATCGACCGCCACCAGTTCGAGATTCCCCTCCAGGCGGCCATCGGCAGTCGCGTCATCGCGCGAGAGACGATCCGCGCCCTGCGGAAGAACGTGACCGCCAAATGCTACGGCGGTGACGTGACGCGAAAGCGCAAGCTGCTGGAGAAGCAAAAGGCCGGCAAAAAGCGTATGAAGATGGTCGGCAATGTCGAGATTCCCCAGTCGGCCTTCATGGCTGTGCTCGACCCCGGCGAGTAGCGAGGCAGTGACGACGGTCGGGCGGTTCTTGTGTCAGGCTCGGCCGATCTGTTGCCTTCGCCAGGGCCGGTGCGTGGCGCTCTAAGAAGCCGAACGGGTTGGTCATGGCCGAGAAGCCCAGCGAACAGCCAGCGCCCGGCGTCTATAATGAGCTGAGGTGAATCATGACTGAGACATGTCCCTATGACGAACTGAATCGCAAGGCAAAGATTCTTTATGTGGAGCTCGAACCGTGGGAGCAGGACCAGCTGGCCACGTTGTGTCCGCAGAAGTGCGACATCCACACCCGGGCCGGAACGGTGGAACAACTGGCCGACGAAGACATCCCCGAGGGGGTCACCGTCTTCAGCCCGTTCATCCACTCGGACTGCTCGGCCGATCAACTCGCCCGCATGGGGGAACTGGAATTGATCGCGACCCGCTCGACCGGGTTCGATCATATCGGCTTGGGCTACTGCAACGAGAACGGTATCCGCGTGGCGAACGTGCCGACCTACGGCGATCACACCGTGGCCGAGCACGCCTTTGGCATGCTTCTGGCCCTGTCGCGGAAGATCCATCGCTGCTACGAGCGGACCAGCTCGGGCGATTTCAGCCTGGAGGGGTTGCGCGGCATGGACCTGGCCGGCAAGACGTTCGGCTGCTTGGGCGTGGGGAATATCGGTGCCAAGGCCATGCGCATTGCCGGTGGGTTCGGCATGCAGCGGATCGCCTATGACGTCCAGCCCGAGGCGATGCTGGCTGGCGAGTATGGATTCCGCTACGTGGACTTCGATACGCTTCTGGCCGAGTCGGACGTGCTGAGCATTCACGTGCCGCTCAACGAGAAGACCCGCCATCTCATCGACGCCGAGGCCCTGGGCAAGATGAAGTCGTCCGCCATTCTCATCAACACCGCCCGCGGTGGTGTGGTCGACTCGGCCGCCCTGGTCGAAGCCCTGCAGGACGACCAGCTCGCCGGGGCCGGGCTCGATGTGCTCGAAGCCGAGCAGGTCGTCAGCGAGGAAGCCCAGATACTCAGCCAGAGCTACGACGTCGACACGTTGCGGAAGGTCGTCCAGCAGCACAGGCTGCTGCGGATGCCCAACGTCATCATCACGCCGCACAATGCGTTCAACTCCGCTGAAGCGTTGCGACGGATTATCGAGACGACCATCGAAAACATCCATGGCTTCCTGATGGACGATCCGCAGAACATCGTCAATCAGTGATTGCCGCTTTCTTGCCAGCCTCGGCCCGTGCGCGTAGGATGGGGCCTGTCAATTCTCTCAGCCGGAGCCGACCATGCCCACAGCCGAGTTTGCCGTTTCCACGCCGCGTCACGCCTGTCTCATCGACATCACCTCGGAGGTCCACAAGGCCATCGACCAGATCGGCCTGAGCGATGGCATTGCGACGATCTACACGCCGCATACGACGG
>CAZCDM010000075.1:0-11107 GCA_964497475.1 uncultured Planctomycetaceae bacterium | reverse complement strand
CGGCTGGGTCTCGGCCGGGGGGCGGCTGGGTCTCGGCCGGGGGGCGGTAGAGCACATCCATTTTGTACGCGAAGACAACAGGCCGCTGGCGGTGGTCCATGCCCCAGTCGCCCGTGGCGCGAACCTGATACCCCGGCGGCAGCGCACGCCAGCCTCGCAGGTTGTCGAGGTTCACCACGACGCGGCGGTTGTCGCCGACGTCGAGCACCGACAGCGGCTCGGTCCCCTCGTAGTCGATCACCCAGCCGACGACCTCGACCTCCGAGCCGGACGCAAAGGTCTCGCGGTCCATCCAATGCCACTGCTGCTGGACCACACAGCCAGCCAGGCCCAGCCCAGCCAGCACGATGAGTACAAGGGTACGCTTCATAAAAGTCTCCCGGGTTTCTCCACGGCCTGGCGCGGGGTTCGCGCGACAGGCCCGCCGCAGATGCAATGCAGGGTATGCTCGGCCCGGCGCGGGGTCAATGCAAAGGTTCGCCCGGCGTGGGCTGAGGCCGCCGGATTTTCATTGTCGGCCCGGACCGATCCTGACACAATGCGTCCCAACCATGATCCGCATCCTTCGCCATTGTGACGACACCTTCGCAGCCGACCTGGCGGCGCTGCGCGAACTGCTGCGCGGCGGGGGTCTGACCTCGGCCGGACCGGCCGGGGCGGACATCTCCGCGACGGTGGCCGAGATCATCGCAGCCGTACGGCGCGATGGCGATGCAGCGCTCATCGAGCATACCGCCCGCTTCGACCAGGCGAGGGTGACCGCCGAGACGATCCGCATCCCGGCCGAGACCATCGCCCAGGCCCACCGCGCCACCGATGCGGACTTCCTGGCCCTGATCGGCCGGGCGGCCGAGAACATCCGCCGCTACCAGGAGCACATCCGCATCGAGGCTCCGCCCATGCTCGAGCGGGCTGGCCGACGCCTCGGCGTGCGGTACACCCCGCTGGACCGAGTCGGCGTGTACGTGCCCGGCGGCAAGGCGGTCTACCCCTCGACGGTGCTGATGACGGTCGTGCCCGCCCAGGTTGCCGGCGTGGGGCAGATCGCCCTGCTGAGCCCGCCGACCGGCGGCGCCGTCAACCCGATGGTGCTGGCCACGGCGGCCGAGCTTGGCGTGGAAGAAATCTACGGCGTCAGCGGCACGGCGGGCGTGGCGGCCCTGGCCTGGGGGACGCAGCACGTCGCTCCGGTCGACAAGATCGTCGGGCCGGGCAATGCGTTCATCGCCGAGGCCAAACGCCAGGTCCTCGGGCGGGTCGGCATTGACTCGATCGCCGGGCCCAGCGAGGTGCTCATCGTCGCCGACGAAACCGCCCGGGCCGAGTGGATCGCCGCGGACATGTGCGCCCAGGTCGAGCACGACCCCGGCTCGGCGGTGCTCGTCACCGACTCGTCCGCCCTGGCCGATGCGGTCCGCGACGCGCTGGCCCGCCAGGCCGCCGAGCTGGACCGCGGTGCTGCGATCCGCGCCGGGCTCGAACGGTACAGCGCGATCCTCGTCGCAGCCGACATGGACGGGGCGTGCGAGCTGGCGGCCGAGCTGGCCACCGAGCACCTGCTGGTGATGACGGCCGATCCGTCTGCCACGCTGGAAAAAATTCCCCACGCCGGGGCCGCCTTCCTGGGCGGGACCACCCCCGTGCCGCTGGGCGACTATTTCGCAGGCCCCAGCCACGTTCTGCCCACCGGGGGGACGGCCCACTTCTTCAGCCCGCTGAGCGTCAACGACTTCCGCAAGGCCACCAGCATCATCGAATACTCCCCTGCCGCCCTGGACGAAGCAGCCGACGACGTCATCGACTTCGCCAGCCGCGAGGGCTTGACCGCCCACGCCGCCGCCGTCCGGTTGCGCAAAGACGTCTAGCCCACTCGACATTTAACCTGTCGTCCCATTGTCACCCTGAGCGAAGCCCTGCGGGGAGGCCGAAGGGGCTTTTCGCGAAAAGATTCTTCGGCTCGGTCTTCCCCTCCAACGCCAGCAGCACCACGCGGTAGCGATCCCGTTGCTTGGCGTTGCTCTCCTTCCGCACATGCCGACGAAGTCGGTCAAGGTCCCTACGATCATGAGGCGTCACATCCACGGGCATCCTTTCCAAGAAGATGCCCTATTATCTCACCCCTGAACGGCGAGCGCAACCGAACATGCGCCTAACGCGCACGAGTTTCTTTTGGAACGCGTATAAAGGGTACTTTGAAAAATTCAAATTCGGATATCGCGTAGGATTTTCGCTTTCTGGCAAAGAGCAAAAAATGGTGCATATGGGCTCATATTCCGCCGTTTTTTGCGATGCCGCCAGGGAGCGAAAAGACCAGCGAGGCCGAAAAGTGAATTTTTCAAGGTGCCCTAAAACAGGTCCACAGAGGCGCAGAGAAAAAGAGAAACAGCCCCAGCCGGGGGCGGCTGGGCTACACGCGGTGACGCATACGCGTAAAAAGGGTCATCCGCGATTCGCAGGCAGTTGCCTCTCCTGGCCCCGAAGGGGCTGAACAGAAATAGCCGGGGGCGCGAGCCCCCGGTAGGTCATGCCTTAACCCCAAGCCCTGAAAGGGCGACAGAGACGACCACCAACAGGACTTTCGCCCCGTCGGGGCTCCTTGTTCTTTGGACACTATTTCCGGGGGCTCGCGCCCCCGGCTACATTCTGCCGGGCCTTCGGCCCTGAGAGGTCATCCACTGCCCGCAATCGAATCATGAACTTTTTTCGAGGCCGCTAGCTCTTGCCGTGCAGTTTTCCCATGGGATGCAGGACGGCGTTGACCAGCCCCATGTGTCGGCCGCGATGGCTCTTGCCGTCAATCACGCGGTAGACGCCGAGCTTGGCGATGTCCTGGACGACCATCCACACGAGGTTGTAGACCCACACCATGCCGATCAGCGGCCAGGGCAGCGCGGGCACGAGCCAGCCGAACCCACACATCAGCACGGCGAAGATCTGCGTGCCGACGATGGCTGCAAAGAGAGGCAGCGACGGCAGCGGGCGGGCGAAGAAGGGCCTCTTCGTTCGCGTGACGAAAAGCATGAGGTGCCCGCCGGCCACGAGCTGCAGGAAGACCATCGTCTGGAGGTGGCTGGCGTCGATGAGGACGCCCCAGAGGCTCTGGTTGAGGTGGGCCATGCCAAGCAGCAGCAGGCCGAAGGTTTCCACCACGGCCAGGATGCCCAGGACCACCGAGATGCTCAGCACGCGAGACATCTGCCAGCGGACCGGCTTGGGGTCGATGCGGGTGTGGTCGTAGGCGATGGTCATGATCGGGATGTCGTCCAGCAAGGCCAGGATGATAATCATCACGGCCGTGAGGGGCTGGAAGTGTGCGATCTTGCCGGCTGCGTTGGGGGCTGTGGGGAAGATGAGCATCGCCAGGACGACGAAAAACATCACGTCGATGGTCATGGCGATGCGGTAGATGGTGTAGCTCATCATCCGCTCGAAGATCTGTCGGGCGGCTTCGATGGCCTTGATGATTACGCTCAGCCCCGGCGCGGTGAGGATCAGCGCCGCCGCGGCGCGGGCGGCGTCGGTCGCGCCGGAGACGGCCACGCCGCAGTCGGCCTGCTTCAGGGCCGGGGCGTCGTTGACGCCATCGCCCGTCATGGCCACGATGTGGTTTCGGCTTTGCAGGGCTTTGACGATGCCGTACTTGTGCTCGGGGAAGACTCGCCCGAAGCCATCGGCCTTTTCGATCCGCTCGGCAACCTTCGGCGGGATGCTGTCGGGGTCGACGCCCTCGGTGAAGATTTCATTGGCCGGCTGGATGTGCGTCCCCATGCCGAGCTGGCCGGAGATTTCGGCGCCGATGGCTACGTCGTCGCCGGTGACCATTTTGACATCCAGGCCATGATCGTGCGCCTGGGCGATGGTCTCCTTGCTGTCGTCGCGCGGCGGGTCGGACATTGGCAGGATGCCCAGGAACCGCCATGCCTTGCCGTCGTCGCTGTCGGCCACGCCCAGGGTGCGGTAGCCCTTGGCGGCGTAGTCAGAGACGGTTTTTTCGGCGCGGGTCTTGTCGTCGGCCGACAGGTCGCACATGTCGATGATGACCTGCGGGGCGCCCTTGGAGCAATGCGAGATCGAGCCGTCGGACTCCTTGACGGTGGCTTCGGTACGCTTGGAGACCGGGTCGAAGGGCACGAACTCGGTCTGCTCGTAGCCGTCAAGTCGGCCGTGGTCGTCGAGGGCTTTGATGACGGCCAGGTCGATGGCGTCCTGGTTTTCTTCCTTGCTGGCCAGGGCGGCCGTGAGGATGCACTCCTGGGCATCGCCGGCTGCAAAGAGCACCGGCTCGCCGAGGGTCAGCTCGTTTTTGGTCAGCGTGCCGGTCTTGTCCGAGCAGAGGATGTCCACGCCGGCCATTTCTTCGATGGCCTGGAGGCGGGAGACGATGGCTTTGCGTTTGGACAGGGCCAGGGCGCCCAGGGCCATCGTGACCGACAGCACGGCGGGCATGGCTACGGGAATCGATGCGATCACGAGGATCAGCACGAACTTGGCCAGTTGCAGGAAGCTGTCGAGGTCCACGCCGCCGGTGTTGGCCCAGTCGCGGTAGAGCACCACGGCCGTGAGCAGAATGCTCAGGCCGACCGAGACGACGATGAGGAAATCGCCGACGCGCATGACGGCCTTCTGGAAGTGGCTAACCGCGCCGGCTCCGGCCACGAGCTTGGCCGTCCGCCCGAAGAAGGTCTCGGCGCCGATGGCGGTGACCAGGGCGATCATCTCGCCCTGCTTGGCGATCGAGCCGGAGTAGGCGACGTCGCCGGGCTTCTTGTTGACCGGCAGCGACTCGCCGGTCAGGGCTGCCTGGTCGATGGAAATGTAATCGCCGTCGATCAGCTTGCAGTCGGCGGGCACGACATCGCCGGGGCGGATGCGGATGACATCGCCGGGTACGAGCCCGGCTGCGTCGACCTGCTGGAACTGACCGTCGCGTTTGGCCCGGGCCATGAGGGCCAGGCCCTTTTTCAGGGCGTCGAGTGCGTTGGAGGCTTTGTGCTCTTCCCAAAAGCCAATCGCTGCGTTGAACAGCAGCATGACCATGATGATGATGAAGTCACGCCAGTCCTGGGCGATGAGGCTGAGCACGGCAGCGGCCTCGATCATCCAGGGGATCGGGCCCCAGAAGTATCGCAGGAAGGCGATGAGGGGGCTGGCCTTTTTCTCTTCCAGGGCGTTGGGGCCGTAGAGCTTCTGCCGGGCCGAGACGTCGCTGCCGGTCAGGCCGTCCTGCGTGCAGGCGAGCTGCTTGCAGATGTCCTCGGCCGAGAGTTTTTCCACCTGCTGGGAATCAAGAATGACCGGTTCGTTCAGCGTCGGCTCTGCCATGGCCTGCTCCTTTTTGTGTAGATGATGGACAAATGCATTACACCGCCGCCGGGTTGTGCGGTCAAGGACGCGGCAGTAAAAGTTTGGTAAAGGCAATCCGGCGTCTTGCAATTTCCGCTACGCCGGATAGGCTGACGGGTCAACCGCACTTGCACAAGGAGCACGCATGTCCAAGCCACAGCTAGTCGTCATGGCCGCCGGTATCGGGAGCCGCTACGGCGGCCTCAAGCAGATTGACCCGGTCGGCCCGTCCGGCGAGATCATCCTGGACTACAGCGTCTACGACGCGATCCGGGCCGGGTTCGGCAAGGTGATTTTCATCATCCGCCCGGACATCGAAGAGGCGTTCCGCGCCAAGGTCGGCGCGAACATCGATTCGCGAATCGAGACCGAGTACGTCTACCAGCAGCTCGACGACCTGCCGGGCGACTACGCGCCGCCGGCCGACCGCACCAAACCCTGGGGCACGGGCCATGCCCTGCTGTCGGCACGGCGGGCCATCACCGGGCCGTTCTGCGTCATCAATGCCGACGACTTCTACGGCCCGGCGGGCTTTTCCACCATCGCCGACTTCCTCAAAGACATCCCCGCGACCGATCCGCCGACCTACGCGATGGTTGGCTACGTCCTGGCCAAGACACTCACCGCCCACGGCCACCTCGCCCGCGGCGTGTGCAGCGTCACCGAGGCCGGCCTGCTCGAGGAGATCACCGAGCGGACCATGATCCGCCGCCACGACGACGGCGAAGTCAAGTTCTCCGAAGACGAGGGGGCAACCTGGACCCCGATTGACGAAGGGAGCATCGTCTCGATGAACCTCTGGGGGTTCCCGGTGTCGTTCCTGGAGCACCTCGCCGAGGGGTTCGAGACGTTCCTGGCCGAGCATCTCAACACGCCCAAGTCGGAGTATTTCATTCCCTCGCGGGTCAATGAACTGCTCTCGGCGGGCCTGGCCCAGACGAAGGTTCTGCCCTGCCCGGAGCAATGGCTCGGCGTGACGTACCAACAGGACAAGGCCGAAGTCGTCAAAGCCATCGGCCAGCGCATCGCCAATGGCGAATACCCCGAGAGACTTTGGAGCTGAGCCGGCCCGGGCGAACGCTGGCTAAGGCGCGAGGATGTCGTCGACCGTCTTGTCTTCTTTCTTCTGGTTCATCATCTCGGTGGGCTTCTTGCCGGTGACGATGTACTCCGAGAAGACGCGGATGAACTTGTCGATATCGTCCCGCTTGAGCAGCTCGCGAGCCTTGTCGGCGGCGGCTTTCTGATCGCCGGCGTTAAACGACAGCCAAGCCGACAGGAACAGCACCGAGGGCTGATCGGGCACGGAAGCGGCCCACTTTTCCAGGGCCTTGAGTCGGGCGTCAAATTCCTTGGGTGGAATGAGATTGGCGATATCGAGTCGCGTTTCGATCAGCGGCGGGAACATCGTCAGGGCCTGGCGAAGCTGGGCCGATGAGTTGAACCACTCCCCGGCCATGAAGCTCGCCAGCGACTGGCCGAGATAGCCCAGCGGGTTCTGGCTTCGGGTCAGGCTGGCCAGCTCGTACTGCTGCAGGGCCTGGTAATACCTGCCTTGCGTCATGAGCTTCCGCCCGCGACGCATGAACCGGTTGAAGGGATCCTGCCCGGCCCCGGCGAGATTATGCACGATGATCTGCGGGCCCTGGACCTCGACGGCCTGACCGTCGTCACCCTGGTCGGAAGCGACCTCGCCATCGGTCGTGGGGGCCTGGCCGGGCACGACGGGCGAATCTGCCGAGTCCCCCTGCTGCCGCTGACGGAAGCCGACGAGAAGGTCCATGTAGACATCCTGATTCTGCGGGGGAATTTCCTGCTGGCCGATGCGACGTGTCTGGCTTGGCGGGCGGGCGGTCAGGCTGCCCGGCTGGACGGGCCGGGCGGTGCCCGGGATGTCCTCGGCCGGCTCGTCCTCGGTCTCAAGTCCGGGCTGGGTGGCCGCCAGCGGATCGGTCTGGCCAAGGGGCTGGCCCAGGTTCCGCCCGACCGGCTCGCCGAGGCGTCCTTCCACGCGGGCCTGGATGCGGCGGTCGTTGGGGTCGGTCGGCTCGAACAGCCCCGGATCGTCGCCCTGGTTCAGAGCGCGGAGCTCCCGGGCGAGTTTCGCGCGGTCCTCTTCCTGCAGCATACCGAAGAGTTCCTGCCCGCCCTGGCTGGCCAGGCTGTGTCCTTCGGCCTGTTGGAGGACCTGGCTGGTCTGACGCTGCTGGGCCTCGCTGCCGAGCCCGAGGCTCTGGTACGGAAGCTGGGTCTGCTGCTGGCCGGTGAAGGGCTTGTAGTCGGCCATCGCGTCGACGTACATCTTGTTGGCGACGTTCTGGACTTCCGAAACGCGGCTGGGCATGGGCACCTGGCGGACCTCGTTGGCCAGGGTGATATCGCTGGGCCGGAGGGTGGTCGTCAGCGGGCTGTAGTACGTTTCGGTCTGCGGGCGGTAGAGCCCAGGCCCGCCCTGAACGGCATCCTGCACGCCGACGGACTGCTGGCGGAAGCGATCCACGCCGTTGGTGTGTACGTTGAGCTTGAGTTCGTTATTGAGCGATGGCAGGTTGCCGCTGAAGCCCGAAAGCCCCCGGCTGCGACCGATGCTGCCGATGCTGGTGTCCCGCGGCAGGCCCGAGGGGACCGCGCTGTTGCCCCGCCCGCCGTAAACGGAAGGGTTGGCGTCGAGCATCCGCCCGTCCTGGCGCCCCCGGTCGGCCTGATTCTGTTCCACGCGGGTGTTAATGCGGGCGTCCTGGCCCAGACCGGCTGAAACGGACAAAGCGATTAGCGTCGTTGCGAGTAGGGTTCGAAGAGTCATGATTGCTCCTTGGAAGATTTTAAGTTCCCGTCAAGTCCGTGCGGGCTGATGTCGAATCTCTTAGTGTCGACTTGCCCCACCGGACGTGCGGGGGAATTCATCTCTTTTTATTTCGACAACGGGCCACGCTTCCAGTTAATTATATCGGGCAGGACATGCCGTTTGCAAATAACCGCCATCGGCCCTGAGCCGATGTACCCACTTGAGCAAGGACCAACCGTATATGAGACCGCTGCGAACCTTTACCATCGAACCGGACCTGCCGGAAGAACTCTCGGCCCTGGGCGACATCGCCCGCAACCTGTGGTGGTGCTGGCATGGAGAGGCGCTGGAGCTGTTCCGCCGCCTCGACAGCCAGCTGTGGGAAGAGTGCGGCCATAACCCCATGGCCATGCTCGGACGCGTCGACCAGAACCGCCTGGTCCGCCTGGCCGGCGATGACGGGTTCCTGGCCCACCTGCTGCGCGTCAGCTCCAGCATGGAGTACTACATGACCAATCGCGGCTGGTGGGCGCGGGAGTACGGCCCCAGCGAAACGCCGCAGGTGGCGTACTTCTCGGCTGAGTTCGGGCTCACCGAGTGTCTGCCGATTTACTCCGGCGGCCTGGGCGTGCTCTCCGGCGACCACATGAAGAGCGCCTCAGACCTCAACATCCCGCTGATCGGCGTGGGGCTGCTCTACCAGCAGGGCTACTTCCGCCAGAGGCTCAACGCCGACGGCTGGCAGCTCGAGCTCTACCCCCGCAACGACTTCCACAACATGCCCGTCGAGCCCGTCACCGACGAGGCCGGCCAGCCCGTCATCATCGAAGTGCCCTTCCCCGACCGGGCGGTCCTGGCCCAGGTCTGGCGTATCCGCGTCGGCCGCATTGACATGCACATGCTCGATACGAACGTCCCGGCCAACAGCCCGGCCGACCGGCAGATCACCGCCCAGCTCTACGGCGGCGACCAGGAACTCCGCATCCGCCAGGAAATCGTCCTCGGCGTCGGCGGCGTCATCATGCTCGACCGCCTGGGCATCAAGCCCAAGGCCTTCCACATGAACGAGGGCCACTCGGCCTTCCTCAGCCTCGAACGCATCCGCCAGATGATGCACAATGACCAACTGAGCTTCGACGAGGCCCGCGAAGCCGTCATGAACTCCAGCGTCTTCACCACGCACACGCCGGTCCCGGCCGGCAATGATGCGTTCGAGCCCTGTCTGATCGAAAAATACTTCAGCCACTACTGGGGCCAGCTCGGGCTGAACAAAGACCAGTTCCTCAACCTCGGCCGGCCGCCCCACCCGGGCCAGAACGAGCCGCTGAGCATGACCATCCTCGCCCTGCGGATGAGCCGCTTCTGCAACGGCGTGAGCCTGCTGCACTCCGACGTATCCCGCAAGATGTGGTCGAGCGTCTGGCCGACGCTGCCCAGCCAGGAAGTGCCCATCAAGGGCATTACCAACGGCATCCATACGCTGACGTGGATCAGCCACGACATCGCGTCGCTGTTCGACCGCTACCTCGGGCCGGGCTGGCATGAAGAGCCGGGCAACCAGTCGATCTGGGACGCCGCCCGCCACATCCCCGATGCCGAGCTGTGGCGCACCCACGAACGCCGCCGCGAGAGGCTCGTCGCCTTCTGCCGGCAACGCATGGAAGCCATCTGCCGCCGCCGCGGCGCCGGGGCAAGCGAGATCGCCGCCGCCGAGGAACTTCTCGACCCCGAGGCGCTGACGATCGGCTTTGCGCGACGCTTCGCGACCTACAAGCGTGCCAACCTGCTGCTGGCCGACCTCGACCGCCTCGGCGAAATCCTCAGCCTCGACGGCCGGAAGGTGCAGATCATCTTCGCCGGCAAGGCCCACCCACGCGACAATCCGGGCAAGGACCTCATCCGCCAGATCGTCCACACCTCGCGGCAGGACCCGTTCAAGTCCAGCCTGCTGTTCCTGGAAGATTACGACATGAACGTGGCCCGCTACCTCGTGCAGGGCTGCGATGTCTGGCTGAACACGCCGCTGCGACCCATGGAGGCCAGCGGCACGAGCGGCATGAAGGTCTCCGCCAATGGCGGGCTGAACCTCTCGATTCCCGATGGCTGGTGGGCCGAGGGCTACAGCCCGGACGTCGGCTGGTCGATCGGCTCGGGCGAGGAATACGACGACCTGCAATACCAGAACGCCGTGGAAAGCCAAGCCCTCTACGACCTGCTCGAGAAGGAAGTCATCCCTACCTTCTACGACCGCGGCAACGACAACCTGCCGCGCCGCTGGATCGCCATGATGAAAGAGGCCATCGCCCAGCTGGCCCCGGCCTTCAACACCCACCGCATGGTCCAGGACTACGCACGCGAGTTCTACCGCCCGGCCGTCAAGGCCTGGGAGAGCTTCTCGGCCGAGAACTTCGCCGCCACCCGCCAGCAGGCCCAGTGGAAGCAGACCCTCCGCGAGAAGTTCCAGCAGGTCACCATCGACTCCGTCCAGGACACCATCGACGAGGCCGGTGCGTCCGTCGGCCAGCCCATCGGCGTCGATGCCCACATCCGCACCGGCGAGCTGTCGACCGACGACCTCAGCGTCGAGCTGTTCTACGGCGAGCTTGACGACGACGGCCAGCTGGCCGAGGGTGAATCGCTGCCGATGCACCTGTCCGACCGCGAGGACCAGGGCAATGACGGCGTCTTCACGTACACGGCCGAGATGCCCTGCGACCGCAGCGGCGTGACGGGCTATACCGTACGCGTCATGCCCGCCCACGGCGCACACGAAGACACCCGCCTCTGCTCCCTGGTTCGGTGGGCGTAGGCTCTGGTTGGAATAATCCCGGAGTGTTGCACAGCCGCCCCCGGCTGTGATCTGTGGCCGCATGCCTACCGATGCGGGCAGGTTGCAAGTATGGGCAGGCATTTTGCAGACCATGGAGCCTGTTGCACAATAATTCTGGAACCAAACCGTTGGATTCCGATTTAGCGTGA
>CAZCDM010000074.1:0-11117 GCA_964497475.1 uncultured Planctomycetaceae bacterium | reverse complement strand
GGCCGGTAAAACAAGTCCACAGAGGCGCAGAGGCACAGAGAAAGAGCGGAACAACCCCAGCCGGGGGCGGCTGGGCTACACATCATCCGGGTGGCGGGCCTACACGCGGATGAGCCTTTTTTATGCGCCCCGTCCGCCGCGCGGGTCGAAAATCATTCGCTCAATGCGAACCACCCACGCCGCCCTGCTTGCAAGGTGCCTTCGCAGCTTCGGGCCGATGGAAAAGTAGAACACCGCATTGATGCCCTGCACGAGCATCACTGCCGCGATGGCTGTACCGTAGATCGCCGCGGTGACGATGGCGTTGAGCGAGTTGACATCGCCCAGGAATCGTTGCAGCGCAGGGTTGTCCTTCAGGGCGTCGAGCTGCCCGGCGTAGGGGTCGGGGCCGTGGATGGCGGGGTGGGCGCAGCCGGCGCGGCGGGCTGGCCCGGCCCGGGCCAGACCGAAGGCAGATCATGGTTTGACGGCGTCATGGATTCATCTTCCCGTCAGTGCTGGGCGATGGCAAGGCCCTGTGCTGGAGAATTGCTACCCGCCGCCCGGGCCGCTACAATGCGACCTTCCTCCAGTGAACACCAAGGACTCACCGATGACACATCGCGTTGAAATCTACCCGGCCGAGGGCTTCGGCGATCCCCATGCCGACTCTGTCCTTCACTCCATCGCCGAGCTTGGCATCGACTCGGTCACCGCCGTCCGCTCGGCGAGGCTGTTCTTCCTGTTCGGCCAGCTCGACGACGCAGCCGTGGAAACCATCGCCGCCGACCTGCTGGCCGACCCGGTCTCCGAGCGATACCACATCGGCAGCAGCGACCCGGCCGGCCGGGCCGTCATCGAAGTCCACCTCCAGCCCGGCGTGATGGACCCGGTCGCCAACTCCGCCTGCGGCGCCATCGAAGAGATGGGCATCGCCGTCGACTCCGTCCGCACCGCTCGCCGGTACGAACTGGCCGGCGACCTCAGCCAGGCCCAGCTGGAAACCATCGCCACCAAGCTCCTGGCCAACGGCGTGATCGAAGACGTGTTTTACCAGGCCCACACGCCCGGCGAGCTGGAATCGCACGACTATCAGCTCGACGTCATCGAGGTGCCCATTCGCGATCTCGACGAAGTCGGCCTGGAGAAACTCAGCACCGACGGCGACTTGTTCCTCAACCTGCACGAGATGCGCGCCATCCAGGACCACTACCGCCAGCTCGGCCGCGAGCCGCGAGACATCGAGCTGGAGATGATCGCTCAGACCTGGTCGGAACATTGCGGCCATAAGACGTTCCGCTCCGATGTCGAGCTGACCGACGGCGAGGGCAAGGTGCTCCAGAGCATCCCCAATCTGCTGAAGTCCACCGTCTTCGGCTCGACCAAGGAGCTGGACAAGCCCTGGTGCCTCAACGTCTTTGAGGACAACGCCGGCGTGATTGCCTTCGACGAGGACAACGCGGTCTGCTTCAAGGTCGAAACGCACAATCACCCCTCAGCCATCGAGCCCTACGGCGGGGCGAGCACGGGCATTGGCGGGGTCATTCGCGACCCGCTCGGCACGGGCCTGGGTGCCCGGCCGGTCGCCAATACCGATATCTTCTGCTTCGGCCCGACGGAGATGAACCTCGCCGACGTGCCCCGCGGCGTGTTGCATCCGCGGCGCGTGATGCGCGGCGTGGTCTCCGGCGTGCGGGATTACGGCAACCGCATGGGCATTCCGACGGTCAACGGCGCGGTCTACTTCGATGAAAAATATCTCGGCAATCCGCTGGTGTTCTGCGGCACGCTGGCTGTCATGCCCAACAGCATGGCCACCAAGCGGCAGCCCAACCCCGGCGATGCCGTCGTTGTCGTTGGCGGACGCACGGGGCGCGATGGCATTCACGGGGCGACCTTCAGCTCCGGTGAGCTGACCCACGAGCACGAGACCGAGTTCAGCCATGCTGTGCAGATCGGCAATGCGATTACCGAAAAGAAGGTGCTCGACTGCCTCCTCCAGGCCCGCGATCGCGGCCTGTACAGTTGCATTACCGACTGCGGTGCCGGCGGGCTCAGCTCGGCTGTCGGCGAGATGGGCGAAAAAACCGGCGCGACGATTCACCTCGACCGCGTGCCGTTGAAGTACGCGGGCCTGAGCTACGACGAGATCTGGATTTCCGAGGCGCAGGAGCGGATGGTCCTGGCCGTGCCGCAGGGGCAGGTGGCCGAGCTGCTGGCGCTGTTCGAGGCCGAGAAGATCGAAGCCACCGTCATCGGCGAATACGGCTGTGAGATCGACAGCCGGGCCACGCTGACGCTGCACTACGGCGATACGCAGGTCGGCCAGGTGGACATGGACTTCCTGCACGAGGGCTGTCCCCGGCCAACCAAGCAGGCGGTCTACGACAAGCCCGACCGTCCCAGCCCGGCCGTGGATAGCTTCGACGGCAATGACGTGCTGACGAAAATTCTCGCGGCGCCTAACGTCGCCAGCAAAGAGTGGATCATCCGGCAGTACGACCACGAGGTCCAGGGCGGCAGCGTCGTCAAGCCGCTGGTCGGCGTCACTGGCGACGGCCCGGCCGACGCCGCCGTCATCCGCCCGCTGCTGCACAGCCGGCGCGGCGTGGCGCTGTCGTGCGGCATGAACCCGCGCCTCGGCGAACTCGATGCGTACCACTCAGCCTTGCACGCCGTCGATGAATGCCTCCGCAACATCACCGCCGTCGGGGCCGACCTCGACCGCACAGCGATCCTCGATAACTTCTGCTGGGGCAACTGCAACAAGCCCGACCGCATGGGCAGCTTCACCATGGCTGCCATCGCCTGTCGCGACGCTGCCCTGGCCTACGGCACGCCGTTCGTCTCCGGCAAGGACTCGCTCAACAACGAATTCCAGACCGATAGCGGCGAGACCATCGCCATTCCGCCGACGCTGCTGATCAGCGCGTTCGGCATCGTGGGCGACGTCGACCGCTGCGTGACGTCCGATTTCAAGTCGGCCGGCCATGCGGTCTTCCTCGTCGGCGCGACGCGCGGCGAGCTTGGCGGCAGCCATCTGCTCGACGCACTCAAGCTCGAAACCGGCACGGACGTTCCGCCGGTCGACCCGGCCTTGAGCCGCAAGACCATGGCAGCCATGCAGCAGGCCATCGCAGCCGGGCTCATCCGCGCGTGTCACGATTTGTCCGAAGGCGGCCTGGCTGTGGCGGCTGCGGAGATGGCCTTTGCCGGCGGGTTCGGCGTGAGCCTCGATCCGTCCGCCACCGTGACCGAAGGCGACGCCTGTGAAGCGGCCGTGCTGTTCGGCGAGTCGGCGGGGCGGTTCCTCGTGGAAGTCGCGCCGGAGAATGTCGACGCCTTCACCGCCGCGATGCGTGACGTGGCCTGCGCACGACTTGGCGAGGTGACCGACACCGGCCAGGTCGCCATCGGCTCGGCTATCAACTTGTCCATCGACCAGGCCAAAGCCGCCTGGCAGGGGACGTTTAACTGGTAACACCGTCTGGCCTTCGTGGCTGCTTCTGTATCACTGCATATCGAGAAAACAACCATGTCTGAAATGAAACCGATAACGGCCGGACCGGGATTTCACTGGTTCGGATACTACGACAAGCTCCAGTTCAGCCCGGACGGGCAGTCCGTGCTGTGCATGGAGGTAGACTTTGAAGGCCGATCGCCGCTGATCGACGACGAGATCCGCCTGGGGCTGATCGACCTCTCGGCCGACAATGCCTGGCGTGAAATCGGCAGGACGTCGGCCTGGTGCTGGCAGCAGGGCTGCATGCTGCAATGGCGGCCCGGCTCGCCTGAGGAAGTGCTCTGGAACGAGCGCGACGGGCGGGGCGGCCTGCAGTGCCGCATCCTCAACGTCACCACCGGCCAGTCGCGCACCATCCCGCGGGCAATCTATTCCGTCAGCCCCGACGGCCGATGGGCCGTGTCGGCCGACTTCTTCCGCACCGGCTGGATCCGCCCGGGCTACGGCTACGCGGGCACGGATCCGACGGCCGACGTGCTGGCCCCGGCCGATTCGGGCATCTGGAAGGTCGACCTGGAAACCGGCGAGTCGCACATGCTTTTCAGCGTTGCCGACGTCGCGGCGATCAAGAATCCGAATTTTGATCCGGCAGGCGCGCGTCACCACTTCAACCATTTGCTGGTCAACACCGACGGCAGCCGATTCATCTTCCTGCATCGCTGGCGCCTGCCCGGCGAAACGGGCCCGCTGGCCACCCGCGCGATGACCGCCGCCGCCGACGGCAGCGATATCCGCGTGCTCAACGACAGCGGGCGGTTCTCGCACTTCATCTGGCGGGACCCGGAGCATGTGCTGGCCTATGCGGCAACCGAGCCGGGCGGCAAGTGGCGGTTCCTGCTGCATGACGACACCGGCCACGAGCCGATGCAGCCCGTCGGCGAGGACGTCATGGGTCCCGGCGACGGCCACTGCGTCTACCTGCCCGACCGCGACTGGATCCTCAACGACACCTACCCGCGCGAGTCTGACCGCAAGCGGGGCCTGTACCTGTACCACCTCCCCACCGACCAGCGCATCGACCTGGGCTGGTACGATTCGCCCATCGCGTATGACGACGAATGGCGCGTCGACCTGCACCCGCGGTTCAGCCCGGACGGACGGCGGATCACGATTGACTCCGTTCACGAAGGCCTCGGCCGACAGCTGTACATGATGGACATTTCCGAGATCGTCGGCTAGCCGGCGGTCGCAGCACACGAGACAAACAGATGACCCCCAACGCACTGGTAATCCGAACGGCCGGCACGAACTGCGACCGCGAGACCGTCTTCGCCCTCGAACAGGCCGGCTTCACCGCCGAACGCGTTCACATCTACGAGCTGATGAAATCGCCCAGCCGCCTGGAGAATTACCAGATGCTCGTCGTGCCCGGCGGGTTCAGCTACGGCGATGACATCGCGGCGGGCAAAATCCTCGCCAACGAATTGCGCCAGAGCCTCGGCGGGCCGCTGAATGAATTCGTCCAGGCCGACAAGTGCGTGCTGGGCATCTGCAACGGATTCCAGGTGCTGCTCAAGAGCGGCCTGCTGCCGGGCGGGGCCATCGACGCCGACAAACGGCAGGACGAGGTGACCCTCGGCTGGAACGACTCGGGGCAGTTCATCGCACGCTGGGTTCACCTCCGGGCCGACTCCGACCGCTGCATCTTCCTGCCCAAGGGCGAGGTCATCACGCTACCCATCGCCCACGGCGAGGGCAAGTTCATTCCGCGCGACGAGGCGGTTCTGGAGACTCTCCGCCAAAACGACCAGCTCGCCCTGCGGTACGTCCATGCCGACGGCTCGGCTGCGACCGGCGAGGACAACCCCAACGGCAGCGTCGAGGACATCGCGGGCATCTGCGACCCCAGCGGCCGGGTCTTTGCCCTCATGCCTCATCCCGAGCGATTCGTCGACATCACCCAGCATCCGCAATGGACTCGCGGCGGCGTGACACGCCCCGACGGCCAGGTGTTTTTCCAGCGGGCGTTCAGCTACCTCACCGCGTAAGCACGGGGGCGGCTGGGCTACACGCGAGGCAACCTCCGGGTGGCGGGCCTACACATTATCCGGGTGGCGGGACTTCACATTATCCGCGTGGCGGGGCTCCTGTCCCGCCACCTCAGCAGCACCGTCGCATCGTCATCGCTGGCGGGATGGGAACCCCGCCAGCCACATCCAACCACCCCGCCAGCCTCCCACAAGGGAACCCGTCGGGGGCGGCTGTGACACATGAAACACCCACAGCCGGGTGCGGCTGTGCTACACGATGCATCCCAGGCTCAGCGTTTGTTCTCGCCCTTGGATTCGCCCGCACCATCGTCGTCGGCCGGGGCGGGGGTGTTTTCCTCGGCTTCGGCTTTTTCCTCCGCCTCTTTGAGTTCCTCTTCCTGCCGCGGGTAGGCAATGCGGCTGTGGTACATGCCGCAGAGGCTCTTGCTGAGCGACTCCTCGACCAGGTGCACCTCGCGGAGGTTCAGCTCGCACTCATCGAGCTGGCCATCTTCCAAGCGCTTGGTGGTGATCGAATGGACCTGCTGGCGGATGCGGGCGGGCGTGGGTTCGGACATCGCCCGGACGGAACTCTCGGCCCCGTCGGCGAGCATGAGAATGCCCGCCTCTTTGCTGCGGGGCCTCGGGCCTGGGTAGCGGAACTGGTTCTCGTCGGGCTCGGCGGCGTTCTCGGCATGGGCCTTTTCGCGGGCGGTGTGGTAGAAGTACTGCACCAGCGTCGTGCCGTGGTGGGTGGCGATGAACTCCCGCAGCTGGCGCGGCAGGTTGTATTGGCGTGCCATCTCCAGGCCGTCCTTGACGTGCCCGATAATCACCAGCAGGCTCATCGCGGGGCTGAGCCGGGAGTGGCGACTCTCGCCGGGGCCCTGGTTTTCGGCGAAATAGTTCGGCTTGTTCAGCTTGCCGATATCGTGGTAATACGCCCCGACTCGCGTGAGCAGGCCTCGTGCGCCGATGGCGTCGGCGGCGGCTTCGCACATCGCGCCCAGCTGCAGCGAGTGGTTGTACGTGCCGGGCGATTCCATCGCCAGACGCTTCAGCAGCGGCTTGGACGCGTCGCACCATTCCAGCAGCGTGCTGCCCGTGGCCACGCCGAAGATTGCCTCGACGACGGGCAGGAGGCTTTGGATGATGAGCCCGGCCAGCAGCACCGCGCCGGCACCGTAGAGGCTGTCGGTCAGCAGGAACCGCCACGGTACCGATGCACCCAGCCCGACCGCCCAGATGCAGGCGAAGACCACCGTCGCCGATATTGATGCGACGATGACCAGCTTCGTCCGCGAGCGGATCTCCCGCAGTTGGAAGACACACACGGCCAGGCCCGCCAGCATCACCAGCAGCATGGCAAAGCCCGCCTGGACCTGGAAGACCGCCAGGGCCACGAACAGCGACCCGACCGCCATGGCGAACCGCTGGTCGTACGCGATGGCCAGGATGATCCCCGTCATGACCACCGGCAGCAGCGAGACGCGCGGGTTGAGATCCAGCACGGAAACCAGCGTTTTGTTCATGGCCAGCATCACCAGCAGCAGCATCGTCAGGACCAGGGCCCGGCTGTTTTTCTCGACGAGGTCGCGCTGGTAGGTCGCGATATAGCCGACCAGGCCGAGCGTCAGCAGCAGCACGACACCGGCGCGGGCGGCCTGCTGGACGGTCGCGACCCAGGGCTTGGTTTCGGCGCGGCGGGCCTGGAACGCGGTGTGCTCGGCCGCCAGCAGGTCCAGCTCCTCTCGCGTCAGGCCTGGCAGCTGGGTCTGGTCGGGGTTCATGCGGGTGCGTTCGGCCAACACCTTGCCCCGCCCGTAATGGCGGTAGCAGCTGTCGGGCGGGTCGTTGCGGACGGCCTCGGCGGCGGCGTCCTGATCGGCCAGCGAGCGGGTCGCGTCGTAGAGATAGAGAGGCTGGTTGGTCAGGCGGTCCTGGAGGAACATGCGGACGCTGGCATCGAGGGCGGGCGGGAACAGCCGAACCGCTGGGGTGAGCCGCTGGGAAATCTTCGCCGTCTCGTTGAGGCCCACCAGGTCGCCGACCGGCTGGGTGATCGACGTCTGCCCGTCGGTGAGGATGACCTTGACCGCAGCCCGTTCGAGCTGCTCGCTGGCGCGGTCGGCCCGGACGAAATAACACCGGGCGAGCTCCTCGCGGAGCAGCTTGATGATCGATTCGAGCTGGGTGCGTTTTTCCTCGGCCGCCAGGGCTCGCCAGGCGGTGAAGGTTCGGGCGTTGGCCTGGAGCCTCGCGCGGACGGCCGGGGGAGGTTCGGGGGCCGGTGCACTGGCGGGCTGGCTCGCAGCGGGGGCCGAGGCCGGTTGTGTCTCGGCCGGCTTCGTCGACGCGCCGGGCCAGTCGGGCGCTTCGATGCCCAGGTCCTTGCGGAGGGGCGCGTCGAGTTCATCGAGCGTCGTTACCGCGGCCAGGCGGGCGGGCATTTTTTCCACCGCGGCAGCCAGTTCCTCGACGAAGGGCTCGTTCAGCGTAAACGTTGCCGGCGTGGAGCTGCGGGCGTGGCGGATGGCGTCGTCCAGCAGTTTGGTATCCAGCACGCGGAAGTCGACCCGGGCGGTGACGTCCTGCGAGACATACTGCCCGGCGCGATAGCTCATCGGCTGGGCCGGCCAGATCGCCATGCCCGCAGCCAGCAGGAAAAACAGCAGCGCAATGCCCCACCCCCCGGCCACGCCGGGGCGCGTAAACCACCGCCACGCCCAGCCCGGCTCGCCCGGACGGGCGCGACGCACTTCCAGGCGGCGCTGCCTGAGGTTTTTCTTGAATAAGGCCATAAGTCAGTAGGACAGGATACAGGATACAGTGGAACGGGATTCCCGCTGGAAAGGGATGCGGCGAATGCAGCGGCCAGATAAGTCCCTTCAGTATATCAACACGGAAAATAGTCTAAAAGAAGTAGCTTTTCCAGATCATCACAGGTCAGGTCCATTTTTGTTGAAGACGGAACAGCATCGCACAGATCCCATCATAGGTTTTCTCAAGCTGACGATGTTGTTCCTCCGTCAGATAACCGCTGTCGCGAGAAAAGTCCAGCCAGGTTCGGGTTTCTTCAGCCGAACCAAAGGCATCGGTGATATGCCGCGCAAAGACATTAGGAAATCGTCGCTTGGCGAATCCTTCGCGAAGATTCGCCGGAATAGAGCGCGAGCTCCGACGGATCTGGTCAGTCAAACTGTATCGCTCTTTTTTGGGGAACGAGGCAGAGAGTCGAAAGATCTGCATGGCCGCTTGATAGGAAGCTCCATATACGTTCAGGTCATGGATTGTTCGTATCGACTGTGAATCCATCTGTCTCACTGTATTCCCGTCACCCTGTCTCTACGTTCCGCCGTAGGCTTCGACGATATTCTGCACGAGGCTGTGGCGGACGATGTCTTGCTGTTCGAGTTCGATGCAGGCGAGCTTGTCAATGCCGCGCAGGCGGCGCATCGCGTCGATCAGGCCGGACTGGCCCTTTTCGGGCAGGTCGATCTGCGAGGCGTCGCCGGTGACGATGACCTTGCTGCCATGGCCCATCCGCGTCAGGAACATGAGCATCTGGCTGACGGTGGTGTTCTGGGCTTCGTCGAGGATGATGACGGAGTCGTTGAGAGTCCGGCCTCGCATGAACGCCAGCGGAATGACCTCGATGAGATCGTTGACCATGAAGCGGCGAATCTGGTCGTAGTCCATCATGTCGTGCAGGGCGTCGAAGAGCGGGCGGAGGTAGGGGTTGACCTTGGCCTGCATGTCGCCCGGCAGGAAGCCGAGCTTCTCGCCGGCCTCGACGGCCGGACGCACGAGGATGAGACGCTTGGCCTGGCTGTGCTTGAGCATGTGCACCGCAAAGGCCACCGCGAGGTACGTCTTGCCCGACCCGGCCGGGCCCGTGCAGAAGATCATATCATTGGAAAGGACGGCCTTGATGTACCGCTCCTGGCCGGGCGTCTTGGGCTTGACGAGCTGCCCGGCGACGTAGACGTCGAGGACCTCGTGGCGATGGGCCTGGTCGGCTGCGGCGGTCTTGCCGATGGCGGTGGCCAGGCGTTCCGTGTCGACACCGCGCCCGGCGGCGAGGTCGCCCTCGAGCCGCTGCAGCACGGCGACGGCCTTGGAGACCCGCTCGGCAGCGCCGGTGATCTTCACCTGCCCGCCGCGCGCGAAAATCTGCACGCCGAAGGCCTCCCGCAGCGTACGCAGGTGAACGTCGGCCGGGCCGAACAGCTCTGCGGCCCGCTCGGGGTGGTTCAATGTGAGCGTCTGTTCCATGGCTGTATTGTCGGCTTCGACCTGCACCGCGTCAATCGTTTCGGCCGCGACGAGCATTTAATGATGGACAGGTCCCACCTCAGGTCGATAGGCTCTCATATGGTAACCGGTAGACCGAATTCGCTTCTTTTCCTTTCAAGGGGGCTTCCCATGCGTACCCGAATGCTTGTGTGTGTTGTTGTGCTGAGTCTCTCGGCTGTGAGTTTCGGCCAGATCGAACCGAACTTTTCGCCCCGGCTGGGCCAGCTGAAGTATACCATCGATACCCGGATCGTCTCGCAGTGGCGGGAGGATACCGATCAGGGCGACAAGAAAATGGGCCTCACGCGGTACCAGCTCGACGGGCTCGTGCCGATCACCCAGGATGAGACTTTCGAGTGGGCAGCCTATACGCATCTGGGGGCCCTCGACGTTGAGGGCACGCCGCCGGTGCTGAACCGCTCCGCCGGCCGATTCCCCGATGCCCTGTATGACATCCGCCTGGGAACGGTGATGCGCAAAAAACTCACCAACGACTGGATCCTCGGCGGAAACCTCGACGTCGGCTCGCCATCGGATAAGCCCTTCGGGCAGATCGAGGACGTCGCTGTCCAGGCGAATCTCTTCCTGCAAGTGCCTTGGAAGTACGACATCACCTGGGTCTTCATGGTGAACTACGCGAGCAACCGCAGCTACCTGCCCCACGCGCCGCTGCCGGGCGTGGCGATGGTCTACAGCCCCAGCCGAAACCTCCGCGTGATTGCCGGTGTGCCGTTTTCCAGCGTGCACTGGAGGCCAGACGGGCTCGACGCGCTGGAGATCGAAGCCAGCTATCTCATGATGCGACAGGTTCACGCGAAGATCGGGTACGACGTGATCAAGAACCTGCAAGTGTATGTCGCCTACGATTTCCAGAACAGCCGATGGCATCGGCATGATCGCAAAGATAAAGACCACCGGCTGTGGTTCTACGAACAGCAGGTCCGTGGCGGCATCAAGTGGAACATCATGAAGGGCATGAGTCTGGATGTCTACGCCGGTTACGCCTTTGACCGATTCTGGTTCGAGGCCAGCAGTTGGGACCACCGCAATTACAGCCGACTCAATGTGGATGACGGACCGATCGCCGGATTACAATTCCGCTATCGGTTTTAGAGCATTTTGCAAAACAGACGTCGTTTCGCATGGTGTCATTCTGAACGAAGCGGCTTGCCGGGCAAGCCGCGAAGCGGAAGAATCTTTCCGCGAAAAGACCCTTCGGCCTCCCCGTATGGGCTACGCCCGTAGGGCTTCGCTCAGGGTGACAAGGGCACGACAGAATGTATGCAAAATGCCCTACAGGGGTATTTACTTGACTCAGGTGCCTCTATATCTTGTGTTTTCGGCGCTCG
>CAZCDM010000073.1:0-11515 GCA_964497475.1 uncultured Planctomycetaceae bacterium | reverse complement strand
AGTCAGATCGCTCAACGGCGGAGTTGGGCAAGGCTATCTGGGAAATCCCGGGTAGTACAGCTCCGGCAGGCGGGCGAGCAGGTCGTAGCCGTACCGCTGGCGGAACACCTTCGGTAGCGCGCCGGTCCAGGGCAGCGTGTCCGGCTGGTTGCTGTGCTGCAGGGATACGAACTTGCCGCCGTGGTTCGGCTCGTCAGTGAAGATGCCGGGCACGACCTTGCCGAAGGCCTCGCCGCAACGCTGGCGGTAGGCCTCGTGCGTGACCTCGATGAACTTCGCGACGGCCTGGGGGTTCAGCACATCGAGGTAGGTATAGCCGTTGTACCAGTCGCTCAGCGGGGCGAGCACCACGCGGAAGATCAGCAGACTCTGGCCGGCCTGGAGCTTAGGCCGTTTGCCGCGGGCGATGCGGCTGCAGTTCGTCGCAACCGTGCCGTCCAGCTCGGCGGTGAAAGCGGCCAGCACGTCCTTGTCCCATTTCAGTTCGGCCGGTCGCTGCGTAACATCACAGGCCAGGCTCCGCATGCGGAATCGCGGGTCCTGCGTGACCAGCCCGCCGGCCGGGCCGCTGGGCCAGCGGTCTTCATCGTACAGCCACGCCTCCATGTCGAGCTTCTCGGCCTCATCAATGCACGCGCCGATGCACTCGAACCATTCTTCCGAGAGGTACGGCGTGGCCAAGCCCACTCGCGAATGCATGAAGAACCCGCCCAGCCCCATGCGGTGCATGATCCGCACCTGCCGGCGGAGTTCGTCGGGGTCGAGTTGGCCGTTCCACGCCCAGAAGGGCTTGCCGCGATACAGAGCCGGCGGGTTGGAAAATGTCTCTGAAAAGGAGGATTGTTTGCGAGGCATGGGGCGCTTTCAATTTAGAGTGCGATAGCGGCCGGGTAACCCCGACCAATGCCCCCAATCTATACCGGCCGGAGGGGGTTCATTCAAGCCCGCACTGTCTGTCGCGCCGTGTCAAAATCGCGTCAAGGGCTTGCAATGTCGCAGGAAATCGCTAGGGTGTGGGTCCACGTCCTGCCAGACGGACCGAACGCCGCCAGTCGGATGGCCACGGGGGATGTGGAGCCGCCCGAAACCACTCTGCTTTACCTTACCGCAAGGAACCACGCCATGTCCCCATCTCGAGAAAATGACATCCCCATCATCGACGCGACGAAGAACTGGGCCTCGCTGGCGATCCCGGCCGAGGTCAAGTCGCTCATCGAGGCCGCCCCCAGCGTGGTCTTCCCCCGCAGCCGGGAGGAAATACTCGACCTGGCCATGGGAGGGCAATCCGAGGGCATGTACGAGGTCGCCTACGACGTGCCCGGCCAGGGCCGCGTCGTCGAAGCCACCGTCGCCAAGCTGCGCAACGGCGTGAGCGTGAACTACCCCGAGCCCTACATGCGCCGCCGCGACCCGGAGTGCATGACCATCGGCGATGCCGGCCAGACCGACAAGGTCCGCTTCGCAGACCGGTACGGGCGAGAATTTGCCCCGCTGCGCCAGGAAACGTTCGACTGGCTTGCCGGCCAGGATCTGTCGGTGAGCTTCTTTGTCGCCGGGGACTTCGACGCCCACGACGGCCCGGGCGGGCTGCTCGTGGCCCCGAAGAACGCGGGCTTTTTCATCGGCGGCCTGGCCGACCTGCAAGGGCTCCTGCCGGCCGACGCCATCCCCGAAACCTTCCGCACGCAAACGGTGATCTACCTGGCCCCGCCGTTCCGCCATACCACCTTCGACGGCAAGCAGGCCGTCGTCCACGACCGCCGCGACGGCGTCCACGAGATTTTCTCCTACAATCTCTACCCCGGCCCGAGTGCGAAAAAGGGCGTCTACGGCGTGCTGCTGACCATGGGCGAACAGGAAGAGTGGACCACCCTGCACGCCTCGACGGTCGAGGTCCTCACGCCCTACGACAACCACACCGTCATCATGCACGAGGGCGCCAGCGGCGGCGGCAAGAGCGAAATGCTCGAACACCCCCACCGCGAGGAAGACGGCCGGCTGCTCGCAGCCCACAACACCGTCACCGACGAGCAATTCTACCTCTCGATTCAGCAGTTCTGCACGCTCTGTCCGGTTACCGACGACATGGCCATGGCCCACCCCGACAACCAGAAGCCCGGCCGGCTCGTCGTCTCCGATGCCGAGAAGGCCTGGTTCCTGCGGGTCAATCACATCGACCAGTACGGCACGGACCCGCACCTGGAAAAGCTCACCATCAACCCGCCCGAGCCACTGATCTTCCTGAACATGAACGCCACGCCCGGCTCGACCGGCCTGCTGTGGGAACACCAGTACGACACGCCCGATACGCCCTGCCCCAACCCGCGCGTCATCGTACCGCGACGCGACGTGCCCCGCGTCGTCGATCGCGAGGTCGAAGTGCATGTGCGCAGCTTCGGCATCCGCACGCCACCCTGCACGCGGGAGAATCCCAGCTACGGCATTCTCGGGTTCGTGCAGATTCTTCCGCCGGCCCTGGCCTGGCTGTGGCGGCTGGTCGCACCCCGCGGCCACGCCAATCCCTCCATCACCGACACCGAGGGAATGACCAGCGAGGGCGTGGGCTCCTACTGGCCCTTCGCGACCGGACGGAAAATCGACCACGCCAACCTGCTGCTGCGCCAGATCCAGCAGACCACGCGCACCCGGTTCGTGCTGATCCCCAACCAGTACGTCGGCGCGTGGAAGGTCAGCTTCATGCCCCAGTGGGTCGCACGGGAATACCTCGCCCGCCGAGGCTCGGCCCGGTTCCCCCAAGGGAAAATCGGCACGGCCCGCTGCTCGCTGCTGGGCTACACCATGAACCGCATGACCATCGAAGGGACCATGCTGCCGGAGTTCCTGCTCCGCGTCGAACAGCAGAATGACATCGGCCGAGAAGCCTACGACACCGGGGCGAACATCCTCCGCGAGTTCTTCCACCGCAAATTGGCCGACTTCCAGAGCGACCTGCTCGACCCGCTCGGCCGGGAGATCATCCAGGCCTGCCTCGACGACGCGACCGTCGAACAGTACGAAGCCCTCATGCCCGGGCTCGACAGCCCCGACGCCGAAGACGACTGACCCCCACTCAGGAAAACAACAACCCGCCGCCTGATTCCCCGCCCACCTCATCCGACGCGTCGGGTGAGGCGTCCTGGCCATCCTGGCCGAGCAGGCGGAGAAAGGCCTCCTCGTCGAGGACGTCCACGCCGAGCTGCTGGGCCTTGGTGAGTTTGCTGCCGGCGTTGGCGCCGGCGACGAGGTAGTCGGTCTTGCTCGACACGCTGGAGGTGCATCGTCCGCCTGCTGCTTCGATGGCGGCGACGGCCTTGTCCCGGGTCAACTGCTTCAGCGTGCCGGTCACGACCAGCGTCTTGCCGCTCAGCACGCCCTCGGCCGGGCCCTGCTGGTGCGAGGTCATCTGCACGCCGGCCTCGACCAGGCGGCGGATCGTCTCGCTGCCCACCGGGCCGTGGAGGTATTCGTAGAGGCTCTCGGCGATGATCGGGCCGATGCCTTCCAGTGCGGTGAACTCCTCGATCGACGCCTGCTGCATCGCGTCGATATCGCCATACGTCCGGGCGAAAATACTCGCAGCCCGGCTGCCGACGTGCGGAATGCCCAAGGCCACCAGCACCCGCGCCAGGCCACGATGCTTACTGGCCTCGATGCCGTCGATGAGATTCTTCGCGGAGGTCTCGGCAAAGCCCTCCAGCGGCGTCAGGTCGCGGGCCGTCAGGCGATAGAGATCGGCGACGTGACTGACCAGGTCGGCCTCGATGAGCTGCGTGGCGACCTCCGGGCCGAGGCTCTCGATGTCCATCTGATTCCGCCCGGCGTAGTAGATGATGCCCTCGCGGGCGCGCTGCGGGCAGTCGGGCTGGGCGCAGAGCAGCTCGACCATGTGATCGACCTGCTCGACGGGCTGGCTGCACTTGTTGCACGCCTCGGGCAGGTTGCGGGCGGTCTGCCGCCGAAAGCCCTTCTCGCACTCGCGGTTGGTGCAGCGGTAGGCGATGTAGCCCTCCGGCACGGGACGCCATTGCAGCGGGGCTTTGCGATCGCAGGGGCAGGTTGCCGGCGGGGAGATGGGCGTGGCTGTGCGAGGCCGGGCCGGCAGGTCGACGTCGACAATCTGGGGGATGATTTCACCGGCCTTTTCCACGACAACGGTATCACCGATGCGTACATCCTTGCCGGTCCGCCGGCCGTGGCCGTCATAGAGGTTGGCGACGTTATCAAAGTTGTGCAGGCTGGCGTTGGAGACGGTCGTTCCGCCGAGGGGCACGGGATCGAAGTGGGCCACGGGCGTGACCACGCCGGTCCGGCCGACCTGAAAACTCACGTCGCGAAGGATCGTTTTGGCCCGGTCGGTCTCGTACTTGTAGGCGATGCACCAGCGGGGGTATTTGCTCGTCGCGCCGAGCTGATCGCGCAGGGCCAGCTCGTTGACCTTCACCACCATGCCGTCGGTTTCGTAGTCCACGTCGGCACGGCGGTCCTGCCAGTCGGTAATGGCCTGCCAGACATCGTCGATCGATCCGCACACGCGCCGGTGCCGATCGACCCGAACGCCACAGACGCGGAGCATCTCGGTGATCTCCATGGCCGTCTCGCCGGGCAGCTCGGACATCTCCCCGAAGCCATGGGCCAGAAATGCCAGTCCCCGCTCGGCGGCGATGCGCGGGTCAAGCTGCTTGAGCGTGCCGGCCGTGCCGTTACGCGGATTGGCCAGCGGCTCGAGTCCCTGACTGATGCGCGTGCGGTTGTATTCCACGAAGCGACTACGAGGCCAGTAGATTTCTCCGCGAATCTCCAGCACGTCGGGCACGTCGGCCCGGCCGAGGTTCAGCGGAATCGAGCGGATCGTCCGGACGTTGCTGGTCACGTCGTCGCCCTGCTTGCCGTCGCCGCGCGTCACAGCCAGCACGAGCATCCGCTTTTCATACCGCAGGCTCACCGCCACGCCGTCAACCTTCGGATCGACGAGGTAGGTGTAGTCCCGATGGCCAAGGGCTTTGGCGACGCGGGCGTCGAACTCGTCGATCTCGGCCCGGTCGTAGGTGTTCTCGATGCTGAGCATCCCCACGGCGTGGGCAACGGTGCGAAAGCCCTCGATGGGCTCACCGGCCACGCGCTGGGTGGGCGAGTCGTCGCTGATAAGCTCGGGGTGGGCCTGTTCGAGGTCGCGCAGCTCGCGGAGCAGCGCGTCGTACTGGCGGTCGGAAATTTCCTGCCGGGCCTCGACGTAGTACAGCCGATCGTGGTGGCGGATTTCCTCGCGGAGCTGGGCGATGCGTTGTCTGGCGTCGGCGGGCATGGCACTCAGGCGGTGGGTGGTTGGGTGTCGATGGAGGCGAGGATCCAGTCGCGGCCGGGCTCGGCGGGGTCGCAGAAGTCCGCGGGCGAGAAAAACAGCGGAATCTCCCGCTCGGCCGAGACAGGGCTGTCCGAGCCGTGGATGAGGTTGTAGCGTCGGCTCGAACCGAAGTCGCCGCGGACGGTCCCGCCCGGGGCGTCGGGGCCAAACGTCGGGCCCATCAGCGAGCGGACGATGGCAATGGCGTCGGGCCCCTGCCAGACCATCGCCACGACCGGCCCGGCGGTGATGAACTCCACCAGCGGCTCGTAAAACTCCTTGCCCTCGTGGACGGAATACATCTGCCGGGCCAGGGGTTCATCGACAGCCACCAGGCGCATCGCGCGGAGGAGGAGACCTTTATCTTCGAGGCGGCAGAGAATCCGACCAACGAGCCGTCGAGCGACGGCGTCGGGCTTGAGGACGACGAGGGTCTGTTGCATGAGGCTGACTCCCAGCGTGGCCCGGAGGCTACGGGGAGCAACTCTATCGCCCCCCCCCCGGCCGGGTCAAGCGCCAGTTTTCCCGCGGCGGAAAATTCCTGTCGGCCCGGCCGGGCCCTGGCAGGGTAACTGCCGCTGGGCTGGGCGGATGGGCCGAAAAAATCTCTCCCAGGGGGGTTGTACTTTTTTCACGGAGATGCTACAGTGCCTCGACTGGAACAAAACGAAAAGACAGGAAAGACCCAAGGCCGTGCGACCTGACCGCGTGCGTTGAAGAAGACGGCCGGACCAAAGCAAGTACCATGACGATTACGGAAGAGACGAAAAAAGAGATTGTCCAGGAGCATCAGCTCCACGACGGGGATACCGGCTCGGCTGAAGTGCAGGTCGCGTTGCTGACCGCACGGATCAATGACCTCGCCGAGCACCTCAAGACCCACAAGAAAGATCACGCCTCCCGCCGAGGCCTGCTGAAGATGGTTGGCAAGCGTAACAGCCTGCTAAAGTACCTCGCCCGCACCGGCCCGGACCGCTACAAGAGCCTGATCGCCAAGCTGGGCCTGCGCAAGTAGCACCGCCCCGCCGCCGATCACCCTCCAGGCAGACTCCTTCGCTGCATTCTGTTTGCAGATCGGCAGAGAAACTCCGCCCTGCCCCGGCCCGCGCAGAGGAACCACCCGGGCTCCGGCTCCAACACACAACCAATCACAAGAGAAAAGAACACAGGAAACCACACAAAGGACAAATGAACATGGCAGAAATCAAAGTACAAAAAGAAATCGCCGGGCGCACCATGACGCTGCAAACCGGCAAGCTGGCCAACCAGGCCCACGGGGCCGTGATGGTCACCTACGGCGATACCGTCGTGCTGGCGACCGTCCTGGCCGCCCCGCCCACGCGGGACATCGACTTCTTCCCGCTCTATGTAGACTACCGCGAAGCACAGTACTCGGCCGGCAAGATCCCCGGCGGGTTCTTCAAACGCGAAGGGCGACCCAGCACCAAGGAAATCCTCACCATGCGGATGATCGACCGTCCCATCCGCCCGCTGTTCCCCAAGGACTACCGCTACGAAGTGCAGATTCAGTGCATGGTGCTCAGCACCGACAACGAAAACGATCCGGACATGCTGGCGATGATCGGTGCCTCGGCGGCCCTGACGATCAGCCCCGCGCCGTTTGATGGCCCGATCGGCTGCGGCCGCGTCGGCTACGTCGATGGCGAATACAAGCTCAACCCCACCCACAGCGAACTCGAAGCCAGCACGATGGACCTGCTGGTCTCCGGGCCGAAGGTGGCCTGCAACATGCTGGAACTGGCCGGTCAGGAAGTCGACGAAGACGTCGTCGCCGAAGGCATCCGCCTGGGCCAGGAACTCTCCTGTGCGTCGATCGAACTCATCGAAGAACTCGCCAGCCAGGTCCAGGTCGAAAAAGAATACGAGCCGATGGAAATCCCCGCCGAACTCGTCGAGCTGACCGAGCAGAAATGCGGCGACGCCGTCCGCGAAGCCAAGCAGATCGCCGGCAAGACCGAACGGTTCGACACGCTCATGGAGATCCGTCAGGCACTGATCGACGAGCTGATCCCCGAAGGGGCCGACCCCGAAGAGCTGCCCTACCAGGAAGCCCAGATCAAGGAAGCGTTCTACAAGCTCGAGGGCAAGATTCAGCGAAAGATGATCCTCAGCGGGACGCGACCCGACGGCCGGGCCATGGACGAACTCCGCTCGCTGGACTGCGAAGTCGGCGTCCTGCCGCGTACGCACGGTTCGAGCCTGTTCCGCCGCGGCGAAACGCAGTCGCTCTGCACGGCCACGCTCGGCACGCCGCGCGACCAGCCGATCATCGACGGACTGCTCGATGAGTACAAAAAGAGCTTCTTCCTGCATTACAACTTCCCGCCGTTCTCCGTCGGCGAGATTCGCCCCATCCGCGGGCCAGGCCGACGCGACATCGGCCACGGTGCCCTTGCCGAAAAGAGCCTCCAGGCCATCATGCCCACCCCGGAAGATTTCCCCTACACCGTCCGGCTGGTGGCTGACATCATGGAATCCAACGGCTCGACCTCGCAGGCAGCCGTGACCAGCGGCACCCTGGCCCTGATGGATGCCGGTGTGCCGATCAAGGCCCCCGTGGCGGGTATCAGCATCGGCATGGTCAGCGATGAGGAAACCGGCGAGTACTCCCTGCTGACGGACATCGTCGGCGAGGAAGACTTCCACGGCGATATGGACTTCAAGGTCGCCGGAACGAAGAACGGCATTACGGGCATTCAGCTGGATATGAAGGCCCGCGGCATTCCGCAGGACCGCATCAAAGACACGCTCGCCCAGGCCCGCAAGGCCCGCCTGGAAATCATCGAGGCCATCGATCGCTGCATCGCCCAGCCGCGCGAGGAACTCAGCGAGTTCGCCCCGCGGATGCTGACGGTCAAAATCGATCCGGACAAGATCGGCAAGGTCATTGGCCCAGGCGGCAAGATGATCAACAAGATCCAGGACGAGACTGGCGCCTCGATCGACATCGAGGAAGATGGCACGATCTTCATCGCCGCCCGCGGCGAAGGCGGCGAGACCGCCCGCGACATGATCCGGGCCATCACCGAAGATGCCGAACTCGGCAAGGTCTACAACGGCACGGTCGTTTCGGTGCGTGACTTCGGCGCGTTTGTCGAAGTCCTGCCCGGCCAGGAAGCCCTCGTGCACGTCTCGGAACTCTCGACCGACTACGTCGAGGACCCCGGCGACGTCGTCAATGTCGGCGACGAACTGGAAGTCAAGATTATCAACATCGACGACCAGGGTCGCCTCAAGGCCTCCCGCAAGGCCGTCCTCGACCCCGACTGGACGCCCAGCGAACGCAAGAGCAGCGGCGGCGGCCGAGGCGGCAGCAGAGGTGGCGGCCGCGGCGGCAAAGGCGGAGGCCGAGGTGGCGGCAAGAGAGACTAAGCCCCACCCAACCCCAAGCCGCCGGCAGGAAACACCTGTCGGCGGCTTGTTTTTTATCACCCCGGAGAGTCTCATGCCCAGCGAATCCAAGCCCGACGCGACCGGCCCGGCCGGACCGAGCTACGCCGACCTGGCCCGCGTTGTTGGCGGCCTGGCGCACGAAATCAAAAACCCCCTCTCGACGATCAACCTCAACCTCCGCCTGCTGAGCGAAGACCTCGGCCAGTACCGCGACGAGGAACACCGCCGCCTGCAGCGCCGCCTCGACCACGTCATGGACGAAGCGACCCGCCTGCGGGAAATCCTCAACGACTTCCTCCGCTTCGCCGGCAAGCACGAGCTGCAATGCACCGAGGTCGACCTGCGGGACCTCATCGAAGAGCTGCACGATTTCTTCATCGCCCAGGCGGAATCCTCCCATGTTGTCATGCGCCAAGCCCTGCCCGATCAGCCCGTCCCGGCCCGCGTGGACGTCAACCTCCTCAAGCAGTGCATCCTGAACCTGCTGATCAATGCCGTCCAGGCCATGGAGGAAACCTCCGGCGGCGAGTTGATGGTCCGCCTGACGGGCCAGCCCGACCGGGCCGAGATCCACGTGACCGACACCGGCCCGGGGATCGACGCGGAAAAGATCGGCCGGATTTTCGACCCCTACTTTTCCACGAAGTCCGATGGCAGCGGCCTGGGCCTGGCCACGGCCCACCGCATCATCCAGGAACACGGCGGGGAGATGACCGTCGAATCCGAGCCGGGCAAGGGGACCGACTTCACCATCACCCTACCCGGCCAAACTGGCGCAGAATGCTGTACTTCCACCCCCGATTGAGCCGATAGCTTCTCTATGCCCACCGGGCCCGCATCGGCCAGCGGGAAGATTTTCGCGCAAACCCGGCGGCCGCCCTTTTCAAAGGCCCCGGCCGTGGGTACACTACACGGTTGGAAAGGAGACACACATGCACCTGCGTTCTTACTTCTGCGACAAATGCGGGCGGGGATACTCTCAAAACGAATGCCTCAAAGACGACCATAAGCTCTATTGCGTCGACTGCCCCAAGAGCCGAGTCGTCATCGCTGGCTGGCCGATGATTCTGATCGGCGTATTCATGGGTGTCATGCTGTATGTCTCGCGCGATGTGCAACACTCCGGCGAGCGATGGGTGCTGATCCCGGCCAGCCTCGGGCTCTTCCTGGCGGGCATCATCCGCATGATTCAGGAGCAGTGGCGGAAAAAACATCCTCTCATTCCTCCGGCCGCCAAGGACGATCAGGACACCCCGCCCGAGGAGGACTCCCTGACGTGAGCCAGACCAAGCTGCACCCGGCGAGAATCCTGATCGTCGAAGATGAGATTCCCCACGCCGAAGCCATGCAGGAAGGCCTCCAGCGCGTCGGCCACGAATGCACCGCCGTCCACGATGGAACGAGCGGCATGGCCCGCCTCCAGGCCCAGCCCTTTGATATCGTCGTGACCGATCTCATGCTCGGCCCGGGGCCGGACGGCATGGACGTACTCGCCGCCGCCGTCGAGCACGCCCCCGCCGCCAAGGTGATCCTCATCACCGCCCACTCTTCCGTCGAAACCTGTCGCCAGGCCCTCCAGCAAGGCGCATTCGACTACATCGAAAAACCGCTCGACCTCGATGAGCTGCGCATCGTCGTCGGCCGGGCCGCCGAACTGACCGCCCAGAAGCGAACCATCCGCGAGCTGCGCCAGCGGCTCGACGAGCAGTACGGCTTTGAGAACATCATCGGCCAGTCGGCCCCGATGCTCCGCAACCTCGAAACCGTCCGGCGCGTGGCGGCCAGCGATATCCCCGTGCTGCTGCTCGGCGAGAGCGGCACGGGCAAGGAACTCTTCGCCGGGGCGATCCACCAGAACTCCGACCGGGCCGAGGCGAACTTCGTCGCCATCAACTGCGCCGGGCTCAGCGAGTCGCTGCTGGAGGACGAACTCTTCGGCCACGTCAAGGGCGCCTACACCGGCGCAACCACCGACCGCCCGGGCCGCTTCGAGCACGCCGACGGCGGAACGCTCTTCCTCGACGAAGTGGGCGACATGCCCCTGGCCATGCAGGCCAAGCTCCTCCGCGTGCTGGAAAACGGCGAGGTCGTCCGCGTCGGTGCCAACGAGCCCCGCAAGGTCAACGTCCGCATCGTCTCGGCGACCAATTCCGACCTGGCCGAGAAGGTCAAGACCAAGGAATTCCGCGAGGACCTCTACTTCCGCATCAAGGGCGCGACGATCGAAATCCCGCCGCTGCGGCAGCGGCGCGACGACATCCCGCTGCTGATCGACCATTTCATCCACGATGCCAACCAGCGGCACGGCACGAACTGCAAGGGAATTACCGCCGAGGTCCGGCGGGTGCTGATGGCCTACCCCTGGCCGGGCAATGTCCGCCAGCTGCGGAACGTCATCCACAACATGGTCGTGCTCGCCGGCGGCGAGAAGCTCACCATCGACGACCTGCCGGAGGAAATCCACTCCCCGCCCAGCGGCCTGACCGACGAGACCTTCAGCGAGCTGGCGGGCATCAGCATCGAAGAGGCCGAAAAACAGCTCATCCGCAACACGCTGCAGATGGTGGGCGGCAATCGCGAAAAGGCCGCCAACATTCTTGGCATCGGCGAGCGGACCCTCTACCGCAAAATCAAAGAGTACGATCTCACCGACTGATTGTTTGCCCCGGCTGAAACTTCTCGGGCGTCTTTGTTATTACCCCATGCCCGAATGGCACTGCCGTGATTTTGTGTTTACAAAACCCCTCCGGCGGCAAAGGG
>CAZCDM010000072.1:0-11612 GCA_964497475.1 uncultured Planctomycetaceae bacterium | reverse complement strand
GAACCCCCAACCTGCGGTTTTGGAGACCGCTGCTCTGCCAATTGAGCTACTGCCGTATGGTCACTATTCAGTTGGATAAAGCACGGCCCGGCGCAGCGACGAGCGTTGAAAACCCATCGCCGCACCGGGCAGTTGCTTCGGTTACGTTACTTGCGTTTCAGCTTGTGGGTGGTGCGTTTCCGCTCGCGGGGGCAGTATTTTTCCAGCTCCAGCTTCGGAGCGCCGCCCTGCGTGCGAACGTTCGTGCGGTAGTTCAAATCCTTGCACGACGTGCACTGCATCCAGACATATTCTCGCGCTTTGGACTTGGCCATGATCCACCTACTCGATCACTTCGATGACTACGCCGGAGGCGACGGTGCGGCCGCCTTCGCGAATGGCGAAACGCAGGCCGGCGTCCATGGCGATCGAGGTGTTCAGCAGCTCGACTTCCATGGTGATGTTGTCGCCGGGCATGCACATTTCGGCGCCTTCGAGCTTGACCGTGCCGGTGACGTCTGTGGTGCGGAAGTAGAACTGCGGACGGTAGCCGGTGAAGAACGGCGTGTGACGGCCGCCTTCTTCCTTGGTCAGCACGTAGACCTCGCCCTTGAACTTGTGGTGCGGGGTAATGCTGCCCGGGGCGGCCAGAACCTGCCCACGCTCGAGGTCTTCCTTCTCCACGCCACGCAGCAGGCAGCCGACGTTATCGCCGGCCTGGCCCTGGTCGAGGAGCTTGTTGAACATTTCCACGCCGGTGACGGTCGTCTCGCCGGTCTCGCCCAGGCCGACGATTTCGACCTTGTCGCCCACTTTGACGATACCACGCTCGATACGGCCGGTACCGACGGTACCACGGCCCTTGATGCTGAAGACGTCTTCGATCGGCATGAGGAAAGGCTTGTCGATGTCGCGCTCCGGCTCGGGAACGTAGGAATCCAGAGCGTCCATGAGTTCCTGGATCGGCTCGGCGCCGGCACCGGAGGGGTCCTTGATGGCCTCGGTGGCCGAACCCTTGACGACCGGGGCGTTGTCGCCGTCGAAGTCGTACTTGCTCAGCAACTCGCGGACTTCCATCTCGACGAGTTCGAGGAGTTCTTCATCTTCGACGAGGTCGGCCTTGTTCAGGAAGACCACCAGGGCCGGGACGTTGACCTGACGGGCCAGCAGCACGTGCTCGCGGGTCTGGGGCATGGGGCCGTCGGCGGCCGAGACCACCAGAATCGCACCGTCCATCTGGGCGGCGCCGGTGATCATGTTCTTAACGTAGTCGGCGTGGCCGGGGCAGTCGACGTGGGCGTAGTGACGGTTTTCCGACTCGTACTCCACGTGCGAGGTCGCGATGGTCAGAATCTTCGTGGGGTCGCGGCGACCTTGGGATTCCGAGGCCTTGGCGATTTCATCGTAGCTCTTGGCCGTAGCCAGGCCCTTGGCAGCCTGGACGTGCATGATCGCAGAGGTCAGCGTGGTCTTGCCATGGTCAACGTGACCGATGGTGCCTACGTTGACGTGCGGCTTGGTTCGTTCGAATGTTTCCTTGGCCATTACTCGTGCTCCTTCAAACGGGTGCGGTTTTAACTTACCTTGTGTTTCTATGAATACCCGGCCACCCGGAACAACTGGCCGGGGCCGGCCCTTTGTACAACGTCAGTTTTCATTCGGCTCCGGTACGACCGGAACCACAAAGCTGCTGATGGGGGTCGAACCCATGACCTCGTCCTTACCAAGGACGCGCTCTACCACTGAGCTACAGCAGCGTATCGCTCCACCCACCGGCCCAGCGGTTTGTTTGCAGGCGTGGTGTATGCACACGGACACCTTGGCTGACGGGTAGAATTGCCCAGTATACGGAATTACGAACTGCTGTCAAACCCCATACTTAAAAATTTTTGTTTTTTCTCACAGCCTCGGCCCGGTCCACCCGGCCGGAAGCTGACGAGGCTGGTAATACCGCTGCGGGCCTCGCACATCGAGATCAAACGAACTGCCCGGCCCGCCGTCCCAGCGATCCAGGCCCTGTAAATCCGGGTGAAACACCCTGCCCTGCTCGCTGGAGTAGGATTTCACCTTCGCCTCGTCCGAGCAGCTCACCATCATCGCGACGGCTGCGATCAACACGCCGCAAGCCAGAACCGCCCGCCCTGCGTTGCGGCCGATCACCGTCGGGCCTCGCTGCTGTCGATGCCCAGCACCGTGCTGATGCGCTTCCACGATGCATCGCGTCCCGCGCGATAGGCCTTGCGGTCGGCGACCTTTTTCTCGCCGGTCGGTGCATCGGCGTAGGCACACAGCAGCTTCGCCTCTGTCTGGAGGCTGCGATACGCCTCGATCATCTCGCCGGTGGTGATCGTCTCGGCCTGTTTCGTCCCGGCCGGGCCGAGGCCATCCAGCGTCTCGATGCTGACGGAGAGGACCTTTTCCAGATCGTTCATGTAGTCCTGCACGTCGGCGGGCTTGTACAGGCCGGCCTCATACCCATCGGCCGTGAGCCCCACGCAGGCAAAGCTGCTGAAGAGATTGCACGCCGCCAGCTTGCCGGCCGGGGTGCTCGTGTGCTCCGTCGCGGGCGGCGGGGTCTTCTCTGCCCCGCCCCACGCCTGACCCAGCAGCCAGGCCATGCAGATCACCACAATCAATACCGCCTGCCTCACGAATGATCGTTTCATCGTTCCATCCTTATCTCAGTAGGGCGTAACGCCCTTTACAAGAATGATATTGCCATACTTCGCCGTCTCGCCGGTCATGACCACGGCGAAGGCGTCCTCGGCCCGGTCGTAAAAGTCGAATCGGTCGATCCGCTGCGGTGCCTTGGCGTCGGCGACGTGCTTGTAAACCGACGCCATGTACGATTCCTCGACAGCCGGGTCCAGCGCATCGCCCTGCACCGCCGCCATCATCGCCAGGGGGTTCTCGCAGTAGCTGTCCAGCTCGAACAGCGGCAGAATCGCATCCAGCAGGGCCGGTATCCTCAGCCCGTCGGCCCGGATGACGTCAGGCCCGAGCGAATGACCCGGAAAATGGGCGTCGGCCAGGACGATCTCGTCGCCATGGCCCATCTCAGCGAGAACCTTCAGCAGCTCGGGACTCAGCAGCGGGTTAATTCCTTTCAGCATGGCAGCATCCTTTATGTGGTAGTGATGGCAGCCGCAGCGTGGGCGTTTGGCCCATGCGGTTCATTGTTTCACCGCAGCGACGGCCGCGAGCAACGCGACGGCGGCGGTTTCGATTCGTAATACGGTTTCGCCCAGCCGGACGGCCGAGAAGCCAGCCGCGGCGATCTGCTCCCGCTCAACCGGCGTGAAACCACCCTCCGGGCCAACGAGAATCACGCACCGCTCGCCCGACGGCAGGTCGATGTCCTTCAGCCGGCGGGGCTGGCCGGTCGTATCGCCAACGATCCTCACAGCCGGCAGGCCCTTATCGGCCAGCAGCTCCGCCAGGGGCGTAATCTCGCGAAGCGCCGGCAGCCAGGCCCGGCGAGACTGCTTCGCCGCCGCCAGGATATGCGATTCCCATCGGCTACGTTTGTTCTCGCCGAGCTGCTCGCCCCCGGCCACGCTGCGCTCAAAGCAAATCGGCCGAAGCGACGCCGCCCCCAGTTCGGTCGCTTTTTCGATCAGCCAGTCGATCCGCTTGTGCTTCGGCACGGCGAAGGCGACCTCCACCGCCCCCCCCGGCCGGGCCACCTGCAAAACCTGCTCGACCCGCACCGCCGCGTGTCGCCTGGAGGCCTGCTCGATCACACCGGCGGCGACCTGCCCTGCCCCGTCGAACAGCTCCACCGCATCGCCCGCACCCAGCCGAAGCGTCGCCGCGTGCCTCGCCTCCTCGGCCGAGAGTTCGACCACCCCGCCGACAAGCGGGCAGCAGTACAGCCGAGGATGGTCGGAAGATTCGTTCATGTGGATGGTTCACTTATGCTGGCGGCAAGTGTATCATGTCCGCAGTACCTTGACCAGAGACCCCGAAAGGAGTAGCCATGAGCATCACGCTTCTGTCCCTCTGCATCGCCGCCGCCTTGGCCCAGCCACCGGCCGGCGCTGTCGACGAGCCGACCATCGCCGAAGCCATCCGCCAGGCCCAGCCCGACAAGTCCCAGCCTGCCAACTCCGCCGAAGAGCACCGATCAACCCAGCCCGCACCGCCGGCCAGGCCCGCGCCGGTCGAACAGGTCGGCGTCGACGAGCCAGTCATGCCGAGCCCGGCCGAGCCCCCCGCCAAGCCGCGCAGCGCATCGCCAGCCACCCTGCCGACTGACCAGCACGCCAGCCCCCCTGCCGAAACCAACGCGACCGCCCCGGCCGCCCCGGCCGCCATACCTCCCCTGCAGTGGACGCCCACCAACCAGAGCGACACCCCAGCCCGGCCTGCACAGCCCGCCCAGCCCGTCATCACCCCGCAGGACGCACGCTTCAACGCCGCCCTGCGAGCCGTCCTCGCCGAGCGACCCGACTCGGAGGTGGTCATCCTGCTGGACCGCTCGGCGTCAATGATCGGCCACTGGGCCTGGGTGCAGCAGAACCTCGGCGAAATCCTCGCAGCCATCCCCACCGATCGGCCGGCCCGACTGATCGTCTTTGCCGAGGGCGCGCTGACCCGCGAGATCCCCACCGATGACAAAAACCTCGCCGCCCTGGTCGCAGCGGAACTCCGCCCGGCGGGCAACTCAGCCCTGACGGCGGCGATCCGCATGACGCGGGCCAAACTGGCTGAAACGCCCACGACAATCCTGCTGCTCAGCGACGGCCTGGCGACGACCCCCGGTGCCGTTTCCGCCGCGGGAGCCCTGCCAACCTCGGCCCGGCTGCACACGATGTACTTCGGCTCGCAGGTACCGGCCGGGGTCGATCGCATGCGACGCCTCGCCCACACCGGGCGCGGCACGTTCACCAACGTCACCAAGCGGTAACCCACCAGCCTCGCAGGACGAGTTTACCGAAGAGTCTGGCCGACTACTTCAGGTCGATGACCAGCAGTTCCCAGCCGGTCGCGGTGTGCCAATCACTCCGGCCTGGCGCGGGGAAGGACTCACCGGCTGAAACGATGCGAACCGCCACGGCCGCCCCTTCCAGCTTGCTGTCGGGCGGGTCGGTCTCGAAGAGCGTCTCGAGCTGCCCGGCCAGTTCGTCCCCGTCGGCCTGGTAGCGGTCGCCCACGGCCAGCTCGACCCGGGCGATGTGGGGCAGGTCGCTCCAGTCGGCAATGGAGCGAAGCTGCGTGGCGAGTTCCTCGATGAGTCGGGCCGGGGCGCCCATTACAGGCTGCCTTTGGTAGAGGGGATCTGCCCGCGGCGGTCGGGGTCGATGGCCTTGGCCTGACGCAGCGCCTGGGCGAGGGCTTTGAAGATCGCCTCGGCGATGTGGTGGTCGTTGCTGCCGTAGGGCACGTCGACGTGGAGGTTCATCTTCGCGACGGTAGCCAGCCGGCGGAGGAACTCCTCGATCAGCTGGGCGTCGAACGTGCCGATCTTGCCCGAGGCGAACTGCACGCGCCAGGCGATGGCGGCCCGGCCGGATAAGTCGAGGGTGACTTCGGCGAGGGCTTCGTCCATCGGCACGCGGGCCGAGCCGTACCGGCAGATGCCCGCCTTGTCGCCCAGGGCCCTGTCGAGTGCTTCGCCGAGGCAGATCGCCACGTCCTCGACGGTGTGATGGTCGTCGATGTGGGTATCGCCGGCGGCGCGGACGCGGAGGTCGCAGAGGCTGTGCTTGCCGAGGTGATCGAGCATGTGGTCGAGAAAGCCCACGCCCGTGTCGATGTCGGTCTGGCCCGAGCCGTCGAGAGCAAGCGTCAACTCGATGTCCGTCTCGGACGTTTTGCGTTGGATGGTGGCGGTGCGACTCATGAAGGTCTCGTTTCCGTCTATGTGATATCGCTTCGGGCGATGGCGGTCAACCGTATGTACCATCGGCCAGGCTGGCCGCGAGGCTTTGGCGATTCAGGCGAAAGGTTTTCCGCCGGCACGGCCCGTGCGGTCCACTGGCGAGTTCAAACATGTAGGGTCATGCCTTGAGTCGGCTATGCCCCCCATGCTACAATGCGTCTTCGCCTTTAGCCGAAAGAAACCTCAATATGCACCAAATCGATGCCGTACAGAATCGGAAACGTCGCTGGACTCTTATCCACCCCGCTGCCCTGCTGGCCCTTATGGCCGCTCTGAGTTTGGCAGCATCTCTGCCAGCGACCCTGCCAGGCGGACTGCTGCCCACAGCCCACGCCCAGGACACCCAGAGCGAATGGCAGTGCACCCGGTGCGGCAAGAGCAACGCCGGCAGCGCCACGTCCTGCAGCCGATGCGGTGCCAGCCGCCCCGATGCCACCCCGGCCAGCCCGGCCAAGAACTCCGCATCGCCTGCCCCGGCCAAGAACTCCGCATCGCCTGCCCCGGCCAAATCCGAACCGGCCCGGCCGGAGAAAAAAAATCTCACCGAAGATCAGAAGGCGCACATCCGCTCCATCGAAAAGTATTACACCAGGATGTACGCCAAGCATCTCGATAATCGTGACTGGTTCGTCCGGGCCCTGGCAGTCGTGGGCCTGGCCCGGCTGCAAAGCGATGCAACCACGGAGAAGCTCCTCGAAACGCTCAAGACCGACCGCGACAGTCTTGTCCGCGTCTATGCGTGGGAAGCCCTCCATGCCCGCCAAAAGACCCTCACCGACGAGCAGCGAAAAACCTGGGTCGAGCAGGGGCTGGAAACCGCCCTGACCAAAGACGGGTTTCGCGGCGATCTGCGGGCGAACCTCATCCGCGCGATGATTCCCTATGGCGTGGACGGCCTGAGCGGCAAGGAAGTGCGCGTAATCCAGCGATTCATCAAGGAAACCGATCACCGCGACCCCAAGGATCACCAAACCCTCAAGGCGATTCGCGATCTGCTGACGCAATGGCAGGACCGCACCCTCACCAAGCGGCTGCTGACCCAGATGACCAAGGACGGCATTGCCAACCGGGTCGAATACGTTGTCGGCGGGCTGAATCCCGACATTGAAACGATCGGCCGATGCGAAACCAAATTGCCGCAAAAAGTCTGGCTCAAAAAGCGGGCCGAGTGGATTCTCTGGCTGAAGGAGGCTGACCTCAAGCCCCCCGCTCCCGGCACGCTCAAGCCCTACCAGGGCAAGTCGAGATTCCTCCCACCGGCCGAAACCATCACCGACCCCAACGATCCCACCTGGCGGGATGAGCTGGAAGTCGACAAACTCCGCGTGGACGAGTTCGACCTGGTCTTTGTCGTCGACAGCACCAGTTCGATGACGCCCGTAATGGAATGGCTGGCCAAGGACCTCAGCAAGATTCTCTCCGCCCTGAAGCTCTACGCCCGCGAGCCGCGCATCGGCGTGGTCTATTACCGTCACGAGGTCGATGAGTCGCTGATGCAGCCATGCTGCAAGGCCCGCGCACAGAAGGACAATGATATCACGGCGACGCTCTATCGCGTAAAAACCCTTCCGCTGACGGGCAAGATCCACCTTCTGGCCAAGGCCATGCAGGCCGAGAAAGCCCACGACGGACACTTCAATCCCGGCCGCGAGAAGAACCCGATCCCCTCCCCCGGTGCTGTCCATGGCGGGCTGTTCACCGCCATCACCAATCAGCCCTGGACGAAAAGTTCCGCGTCGCGAAAAATTATCGTCCTGGTCGGCGATGCTCCGCCAACCGATAAGACGATGCCAAAAATCAAGAAGTTACTTGCCAAGGCCACCGAGACGGGCCTGAAGGTCAACGTCCTGAAGGTGTTCATGACCAAGCAGTACCTGCCTGCCAAGGTGCTCCAGGGCCCCGGGCTCAGTGCACCGGCCAAGAAAGCCTTCGCCGAGTTCGATCAAGTCGCCCAATGGGGCAAGGGCCGGAGCATGATCGGCCAGTTCCTCAGCCCGCCCCCGAAAATCGCAGGGCAGATCGCACCCCCGCCCGATCGCCGCCACGAGCCGTTCAAGGCCCTCATCGCACAGATCATCCGCTCAACCCTGCCGGATGGGTACCAAAAGCGGGTCGATCCGTTCGTGGAAGTCCTGGCCGAGTACGTCGACGCCACGCCGCCCGAAAAGCGTCGCCGGTAACGACACGACTACCGCCTGCCGTCAGCTCGCGAGTTCTTCTTCGACCAGGCCCAGCTCCCGCTTGAGCCTCTCGACACCCGGAACTTTGCGTTTGCGCTTCCGCTTGCGACGTCGGCCTGGTTCGAGCTTGTGCTCCTTCTTCACGCGAGTGGGGTTCTCGTCGATGCAGAGGATGGCCTCGCGGACATTGCGGGCGAACAGGTCGGCCCGGATTTCCTGATCGAGCCCCTCGGCCCGGGCGTAAATGCCCCCGCACACCATGATCTGCATCTCCGGACAGATGCCCACCTCGCGAATCAGTTCGATCAGCCGACGCACGTCGGGCACCTCCGACGGGAGCGAATCGTAGATCATCAGCAACTGCGGATCGATCGTGCTGAGATAGGGCACGACCTCGTCTTCGGGCACCGACGAGCCGACAAACCAGACCGACCAGCCGACCGACTCGAACAGGTCGCAGATAATCTGGCCGCCGAGTTCGGCACTTTCGCTGGCGCCGCAGAGCACCACCAGTCGCTGGCCGCTCTTGGGGCTTTTGTTGAGCACCATGTGGAGCTGGTCGGCCACCATGCGGTTGATCCGTGTGGCCAGATGCTCCGAGACGAGATTGATGTGATCCTCGCGGAAGAGGCTGGTGATCTGCTCCATGGCCGGCCAGGCCACGTTCACCAGCAGGCGATCGGCCGAGAAGCCCCGGTCATGGGCGTTGAAAATCAACTCCCTCGCTCGGCTGCGGTTGCCCGCAAAGAGATGCTCCATATATTCCTTGAACAGTTCGACCGTCTCCATGAGAACGCTCCTTCGCTGCTGCCATGTCTGCTCCGCATCTCGTAACCCTGCGGATGGGGCTCACTGTTAAAGTCGAGCCCACCGGACAAACCATTAGCAAAAAGAGAAAATTCCCGGAAACACAACGCCCCGGCCGAGCCTACGACGGAACGGCCGGCGGGGAAATATCCGTCCAGGAGCAGACACGATTCCGCCCGGCCTGCTTGGCGTGGTAGAGGGCCTCGTCGGCCTGGTGGATGAGTTCCTGGACGGTGAGATTTCCATCCTGCTCGCTCGAGGCCACGCCCAGGCTCGCCGTGACGGGCAACTGCGTCGTGCCAATGTCGAACGGCCTGCTCCGGATACTCTCGTTGATACGAGTCGCCTCCTGGATGCCCCCGGCCAGGTCGCTCTGCGGCAGCAGCACGAGGAACTCCTCGCCGCCGTAGCGCCCCACCGTATCGTACTGGCGGGTCTGCGCGAGCATGCGCTGGCAGGCTTCACGAATGACGGCATCGCCGGCCTGGTGGCCGTAGGTGTCGTTGATCTTCTTGAAGTGATCCAGGTCGACCATCACCACCGAATAGCTCCCGCCCATGCGCTGGGCGCGGGCGTGTTCTCGTTCGATCGCCTCGAACAGGGCCGAGCGATTCAGCAGCCCGGTCAGGCTGTCGTGGGTCGCCTGGATCGTCAGCTCATCCCGCGTGGCCAGCAGTTCATTCTGCAGCTCGATGATCCGCCGCCCGCAGCGGATGCGCACCCGCAGCTCGCGGGCATCGAACGGTTTGATGACGTAGTCATCCGCTCCCGCCTCCAGCCCGGCGATGATATCTTCCTTCTGCTGCCGGGCCGTGAGGAGAATGAGATAAAAATACTCCCCGCCGTCCATCTCGCGCACATGCTTGCAAAGCGTCGACCCGTCCATCTCGGGCATCATCCAGTCGAGCACCGCCAGCCGGGGCGCATCCTCCCCCTGCAGCGCATCAAACGCTTGGGCTCCGTCGCAGGTGACGAGAACCTCGTAACCCCACTTGCCGAGGGTCGATTCCAGAACCCGCCTGGAAATCGGATCATCTTCGGCGATCAGAACTCGCATGTGCTTTGTCCTTCGGCTTGGGTTTGCAGGGCGTTGCATAGCCGCTCGAGCTGGACATCAAGCTCGCGGACGGCCTGGGCCGCCTGGGCCATGTGATCCTCTCGGGCCAATTGTTCGACCTTAAACGCTGCGTCCCGCGCCGAGGTCGCGGAAATATTCGCCAGCGCGCCCTTGACCGTATGGGCGGCCTTACACAGCAAACCGGCGTCACGAGCCTCGAGGGCGTTGTGAACGCTCTGTTTCATGGCATCGGCTTCTTCCAGGAAGAGGTTTAACAGCTCCTGGAGCATTTCCGAATCGCCTTCGAGACGGTCGAGGGCATCGTCCTGATCGATCACGTCATTCAACTTCGGCTGGGTCATTTCGGAGTCCTTTGGCTCGGTGGATGATTCGCGGACTTGGGCTTCGTTTAAAACGCGGGCGATTTCCTCCCGCAGCACCTGGCCTCGGATCGGCTTGGAAACATATCCATCCATACCGGCGTTGAGGCAGTCTTCCTTATCGCCCTTCATCGCATGGGCGGTCATGGCGATGATCGGTTGGTGCTGGCCATGGGCGAGCTCGGCCTGGCGGATCGCGGCCGTGGCCTCAAAGCCGTCCATCTCAGGCATCTGGACATCCATCAGCACCAAGTCGTAGTTGTTATCCATCCAGGCATCGACGGCCTGGCGCCCCGTGCCCACCGTCGTGACGGTGTGGTCCATCTTCTCCAGCAGCTTGTTCGCCAGCCGCTGGTTGACGGCGTTGTCCTCGGCCAGGAGGATGTTCAGCGGCCGGGTCGTCTCGGCCTGGGGCTCCTCGGCGGGCTGAACCCCGGCCAGGCTCTCCAGCCCCGTGGCCTGCAGCAGCGCGTTGTACATCGCCGACTGCTGAATCGGCTTGAGGACTACGCCGTCGGCCCGGGTCTTGCCCAGCGGACTGGCGCTGACAACCAAAATGCGACACTCCGGCCCGGTGGCCTGGCGGAGCATGCCCAGAACCTGATCGAGCGGTTCATCCATCGCGCTGTCCACAAAGACCAGTTGATAGGCGTCGCCTTTCTTGCCGGCCGCAGCCAGAAGCGACGTCGCCTGGGCGATGCTGCTGGCCGCATTGGGGCGGATCGACCAATTGCAGAGCATCTCGCACAGGACGATCTGCTGGGTGTGGTTCTGCTCGATCACCAGTGCCCGCATGCCGACGAGTTCGGTCTGCACGATCTTGTCACTCTCGGCTGCTTCGTCCTGCTCGATCGGCACGTGGATGGTAAAGTGCAACGTCGTGCCCTGGCCCACGTCGCTCTCGATCCAGACGCGCCCGTTCATCATCTCGATGAGCTGGGCCGAGATCGGCAGGCCCAGGCCCGTCCCGCCATACTGCCGCGTCGTCGAGCCGTCGGCCTGCTCGAACGCCTGGAACACCGTCTCGATCTTCTCCGGAGAAATCCCGATCCCGGTATCCCGCACGCTGAAATGCAGGCGGGCGTCTTGCTCGGTTGCTTCCACCAGCTCGGCTCGGACGACAATCTCCCCCGTGTCGGTAAACTTGATCGCATTGCCGACGAAGTTGATCAGCACCTGACGCAAACGAAGCGCATCGCCCACCAGCTGGTCGGGCACGTCGGGCAGAATGTGGGTGACCATTTCCAGGCCCTTGTTATGGGCCCGCATGGCTAGCCCGCATTTCTCACCGGTCCGTTGATTTTTGTTGGTGACGACGATTGGTG
>CAZCDM010000071.1:0-11659 GCA_964497475.1 uncultured Planctomycetaceae bacterium | reverse complement strand
ATGACAACGCCAACGCCGACACCTCGAACTTACACACAACTACTTACACGACTCTATGCGGGGGGGGGAAACGCTTGCGTTGCGGCGCAGGTGGCAGCTATAATTCGACCTTGTGTGTCCTCCAGCCGGCGAGGTAACCGGCCCGTTATGGGAATCGGCCCGAACGGTTATGCACTCCCTGGTTCAACATCTCCGCAGGCCTCTCTGCGCCTGGATTGTTTTTGCTCTGCTGCCGGCTGGCGGGTGCGCTTCGTTCTGGCGCGAGGAGGCCGACGAGGTCGCCTACTCCATCGTCGAGGCCACGCAGATCAACGCCTTCGGCCAGGCCGAGCCCTTTACCATTACGCCCGCGGCAAACACGCTGCGGCGCCGGCTGTTGCTGGACCAGGACCTGCCCCGCCCGGGCCCGGCGAGCATCGGAGCCGACGCCCTGCCGCAGATCGCCCATTGGCCCGAGCCAGACCAGCCGGCCACGCGTGAGCAAGCCCCCGCGGTGCTCCTGCCAGACGATGGCCCGCTGGTACTGAACCTCAACGACGCCCTGCAGGTCGCCGCTCGCAACAACCGCACCTACCAAACCCGCAAAGAGGCGATCTTCCAGGCGGCCCTGGACCTCGACCTGGAAAGCCAGCAGTTCCGCTCGACGTTCCTCGGCACGCTCGAGACGCTCTGGTCGAACGACCTGACCAACCCGCAGCAGGAGGTTCGCGGGCTGAACCATACCGGCACGCTCGGCTGGAAGACCAAGCTCCGCACCGGGGCCGAGTTGACGGCCAACCTGGCGGTCAATATCGTCCAGTTGCTGCACCCCAACGAGTACAACGCGATGGGCATTATCGCCGACGCGACGGTCACCGTGCCGCTGCTGCGCGGGGCCGGGGAGTACGTCGTCACCGAGCCGCTCACCCAGGCCCAGCGGGAGGTGCTCTACGCCCTGCTGCGGTTCCGGCGGTATCGCAAGGAACTCATCGTCGAGGTCACGCGGGGCTATCTCGGCGTGCTCCAGCAGGCCGACGTGGTCGAGAACAATGCCCGCAACTACGAGAGCCTCATCAAGCAGACGCGCCGGGCGCGTCGCCTGGCCGAGGCGGCCCGGCTGCCGGAAATCCAGGTCGGCCAGGCGCGGCAGAACGAACTCTCGGCCCGGAACCGCTGGATCAGCGCCCAACAGCGCTACGCCAGCCGCCTGGATGATTTCAAAATCACCCTCGGGCTGCCGACCGACGCCCAGATCGCCCTGGATGAATCGGAACTGACCCGACTGGCCGAGACGGTCAGCCAGAACATGTCCGGGCTTGACGACCTGTTGCGGGCCAATACCGAAGACGCCAAATCGGTCAACGCGCCGGTGGAACTGAACCCGCCGACGGCTTCCGATGGCGGGCCGTGGGAGCTGCCGGAGCTGCTGGCCATCGGCGTGGCGATGAAGCATCGGCTGGACCTGCAAGTCGCAAAAGGCGAAGTCTTCGACGCCCAGCGGAAGGTCACCGTCGCAGCCAATGCCCTCGAAGCCGGCCTGACGCTGGAAGGCTCGGCCCAGATCGGCGAGAGTCGCTCCCTGCGAGCAACAGAGCAGGACAACGTCAAATTCAACCCCGAGCACGGGCTCTACACGGCCGGGCTACTGCTGGACCTGCCCCTGGAACGCACCGCCGAACGCAACGCCTACCGCAACAGCTACATCACCCTCGCCCAGTCGGTCCGCACGTTCCAGGAGCTGGAAGACACCATCAAGCTCCAGGTGCGCGACGACCTGCGAGCCCTGGTCGAATCGCGCGAGAGTTTCCGCATTCAGGCCCAGGCGGTCCAACTGGCCCAGCGGCGGGTTAAAAGTACGGAATTGTTCCTCCAGGCCGGCCGGGCCGAGATCCGCGACGTGCTGGAAGCCCAGGAGTCGCTGGTGACCGCGCAGAACCAGCGGACGGCTGCGTTGGTCAACTATCGCATTACCGAACTGCAGCTCCAGCGGGACATGGGCATACTCAGCGCCCAGCCTGATGGCCTGTGGACCGAGGTCTTCCCCGATGAGTGAACCGCAATCCAAACCGCGACGTCGCTGGCGATGGCTGGCCGGGGCTGTGCTGCTGGCGGTGGTGGCCGGCGGGGTGTTTCTGTGGGCGCCCTGGACGGCCGAGGAGGCCGACTCGGCCCAGCCCACCGTCACCGTGCGGCGCGGGCCGTTAACGATCAACATCAACGAGACCGGCTCGATCACCAATCGCGACAAGATCATCCTCAAGAGCGAAGTGCCGGGCACGGTCTCGATCCTCTCGCTCATCGACGAGGGCACGCGGGTCGCCCAGGGCGATCTGCTGATCGAGCTGGACAGCTCGGACCTCAAGGACCAGCGCGACCAGCAGCAGATCACCGTGCTGAACTCCGAGGCCAGTCTCATCCAGGCGCGGGAGAACCTCGCCGTCCAGAAGAACGAAGCCCAGGCCCAGATCGAAAAGGCGCAGTTCGAGCGGACCGTCGCCCGCTCGGACCTCAAGAAGTACACCGAGGGCGACTATCCCCAGGATCTGGCCCAGGCGCAGGCGCAAATCACCCTGGCCCGGGAGGATCTCCAGCGGGCCTCGGAGAAACTCACCTGGTCGAAGCGACTGGCCGGCGAGGGGTACATTACCGGCACGGAACTCGATGCCGACGAGGCGGCCGTCAATCGTGCCAAGCTGGACCTCGAACTGGCCGAGGGTCGGTTGACGCTGCTCAAGGAGCACACCTATACGCGGCGGATGCTCGAGCTGGACTCGGCGATCCGCCAGGCCGAGCTGGCCCTGGAGCGGGTCAAGCGCAAGGCCCGCGCCGATGTCGTCCAGGCCGAGGCCAGCCTCCAAGCCCGCCAGAGCGAGCACACCCGCAAGCAGGAGCAGCTCGCGACGATCAACGAACGCATCGCCAACTGTCGCATCACCGCCCCGCAGGACGGCGTGGTCGTCTACGCCACGACGGGCCAGTGGAGCTGGCGGGGCAATACCGAACCGCTCGCCAAAGGCCAGGAGGTGCGCCACCGCCAGGAGCTGCTCTACCTGCCGACGGACGATACGGTCATGGCCGAGATCAAAATCCACGAGTCGGTCCTGCGGAAGGTCGAGATCGGCCAGCCCGCGCGGATCACCGTCGACGCCATGCCCGGCGAGGTCTTCCACGGGCAGGTCGGGCGGATCAGCCTCTACCCCGACGGCATGAGCGTGTTCATGAACCCGGACCTGAAGGTCTACTCGACGGACGTCTACATCGATCAGGGCGACGTCAGCAAGCTGCGGGCGGGCATGGGCTGTCGCGTGGAGATCATCGTCGAGGAACTGCCCGACGCGATGTACCTGGCCGTCCAGTGCGTCGTCCGGCTGGAGGGCAAGCCGGTGGTCTACATCCCCGGGCCCGACGACCCGGTCCCCGTAGCGGTAACCATCGGCCTGGATAACGGGCGGATGATCCACATCAAAAGCGGCCTGATCGAAGGGCAGGAGGTCCTGCTGGCCCCGCCGCTGAAAACCGACGACGCCACGGGCCAACCCGACATGCCGCGCCCGGCCACCCGACCAAGCCCAGCTGGACGACCCGAAGAGCAATCCGAAGGGCGCTCCAAGGGAGAGCGACGCAATGGCCCTCGCTGAGCAGCCCACTCCGCTGGTCGAGCTGATCGATGTCACGCGCGTCTACCAGATGGGCAGCCAGGAGGTCCGCGCCCTTGATGGCGTGAGCGTGACGTTCGCCACGGGCAGCTACTGGGCCATCATGGGCCACAGCGGCTCGGGCAAGAGTACGATGCTCAACGTCCTGGGCTGCCTCGATCGGCCGACCGCCGGAACCTACCGCATCAACGGCCAGAGCGTGGCCGGCCTGGACGACGACGAACTTTCCGACCTCCGCCTGCGGGAGCTGGGCTTTATCTTCCAGAGCTTCCACCTGATTCCGCAACTGACGGTGCGCGAGAATATCGAGCTGCCGCTGTACTACCTCGGCTGGGAGGCTGCCGACAGCGCCGCCCGGGCGGCCGAGCTGGCCGAGCGGGTCGGGCTGGAACATCGCCTCGACCATCGGCCCAACGAACTGTCCGGCGGGCAGAGGCAGCGGGTGGCCATCGCCCGGGCACTGTCCAACGACCCGGCCGTGCTGCTGGCCGACGAGCCGACGGGCAATCTCGACTCGGCTACGGGCGAGACGATCATGGCCTTGCTGGCCGAGCTGCACGAGGCGGGCAAGACGATTCTCATGGTCACCCACGAGCCGGAGGTCGCCCAGCACGCGCCGTGTCACCTGCTGCTGCGCGACGGGCAGATCGAATCGATCTCGGAGGGCCACTGATGCATCACTCCCGCATCGTGCGCAACATTCGCCTGGGCGTGCGGAACCTTTCGCTGCACGCGCTGCGCAGCCTGCTGACGGTGCTGGGCATTGTCTTCGGCGTGGGCAGCGTCATCGCGATGCTGTCGGTCGGCGAGGGCGCCAGCCAGCAGGCCCTCGAGCAGATCCGCAAGCTCGGCAGCAACAACATTCTGCTGACAGCCATCAAGGACGTCCGCGATCAATCCAGCGGCACGCAGCGGATTCGCATGAGCATCTACGGGCTGACGTACAACGACGCCGAACGCATCGCGACCTATCCGCACGTGAAGGTGGTCGTGCCGGCCAAGGTCGTCCGCAAAGAGGCCCGCCTCGGCGAGCGGTCCATGGAGTTGCGTATCGTGGGGACCACGCCGGCCTGGTTTTCCGTGCTGAACCGTTCGATGGTGGCCGGGCGGGCGCTGAGCGATTACGACATGAAGGCGACCTTGCCGGTCTGCGTGCTGACCGAACACGGCGCGCGACGCCTGCTGGCGACCGAGCAGACCATCGGCCAGGTCATTCGCATCCACGGCGTGGCCTACACGGTGGTGGGCATTATCCGCAGCGAACAGATGAGCGGCGCCCTGCAGGCACCGGACCAGCAGATCGACGCCTACATCCCGCTGAGCCTGGCCCGGCAGCGGTACGGCGATGTCTCCGTCCAACGCAAGGCCGGCTCGCGCGAGCGGGAAATGGTCGAGCTGCACCAGATTCTCGTCCAGGTCGACTCGACCGAGAACGTCGAATCGACGGCCTCGGCCATCCAGGCCATGCTCCAGCGGTTCCACAAGAACAAAGATTACCTCGTCTCGGTTCCGCTGGAGCTGATGCGCCAGGCCCGCCAGACCCGCCGGACGTTCAACATCGTCCTGGGCTCCATTGCGGGCATCAGCCTGCTGGTCGGCGGGATCGGGATCATGAATATCATGCTGGCCACGGTGACCGAACGCACACGCGAGATCGGCATCCGCCGGGCCATCGGCGCCAAGCGGCGGCAGGTCGTGGCCCAGTTCCTCACCGAGACAACCGTGCTGACGCTGCTGGGCGGACTGGTGGGCATTGGAATCGGGATGTCGATCCCATGGCTGATTACCACCTTCGCGAACATGCCCACCGTCGTCACGCCCTGGTCGGTGATTCTTTCGCTGGGCATCAGCCTGGGCGTGGGGATCATCTTCGGGCTCTACCCGGCCATCCGTGCGGCCAGCCTCGACCCCATCGAAGCACTGCGTCACGAGTAGCCGTCCCGCCCGGGCGCAGCGGCGCTCAGCCCCCCTGCCCGCTCCGCCGGCGGAGTTCATCCAGCGTCCGCTCGAAATCCTCAGGCCACGGCGCAGTGAGCTTTTTGACCTCGCCCGAGCGGGGATGACTGAACTCGATGGTGTGAGCGTGCAGGGCCTGGCGGGTCATCAGCGGGCCGGTGGCGGTTTCGCCATGGCCTTCGAGCTGGCTGACATAGAGCGGGCCGCCGCCGTACATCTTATCGCCGATCATCGGATGGCCGAGGTAGCTCATGTGGATGCGCAGCTGGTGGGTCCGCCCGGTTTTAGGGTAGAGCTCGACCAGGGTAAAGCCGCTGTCCATCTTCGCCGGACGAAGGCGTTCGAGCACCTTGTAGCGGGTGACGGCGTCTTTGGTCTGGATGGGGTGGACCTGGCCCGTCCGGCGGTGGACGGCGTATTTTTCCCGCAGCTTGGGGTGTCGCCCGATGGGGGCGTCGATGACGTCCTCGTCGAACTCGACGATCCCGTGGACGATGGCGGTGTAGGTTTTCTGGATGGTGCGATGCTCGAACTGCCAGCCCAGCCGGTACAGCGCAAGCTCGGTCTTGGCCACGAGGATAATGCCCGTCGTATCGCGGTCGAGCCGGTGGACAATGCCCGGGCGGAAGGCTTCGTCGCGAACGGGCAGGTCGGCGATGGAGGTATTGGCGTCGCTGCCGTCTCGCCAGTTGGTCTGGAAGTAGTGGGCCAGACCGTTGACCAGCGTGCCCGACCAGTTCCCCCGGGCCGGGTGGATGATGAGGTCGGCCTGCTTGTTGATGCCCATCAGGTCGGCATCTTCGTAGACGACGTCGAGAGGGATCGGCTCGGCGGGGATTTCCTTCGGGCGGGTCGTCGGCAGGAGCATGTCGATCTCATCGCCGGGCTTGATGGTGTGGCTGGGCTTGACGGTGCGTCCGTTGACGGTGACGTACCCTTCCTTGATGGAGGCCTGGATAACGTTGCGGCTCTTCGTGCCGAGGCGGTCGGCGAGATACTTATCCAGCCGGGTGTTGGTCCGCGTGCGGCGAATGACAATGTGGCGATGCTCCAGGCCGTCGTCGTCGGGCTCGAAGGCGGTCTCCTCGGTTTCGAGATTGCCGTCATCCAGCAGGTCGGGTTGTTCGTCGTGTTCGGTCATGTCCGGGTGTGCGCAAAAAACAGGCCGCCAGGCCGGTGGCGGAAAAACCGCACACGGGCGCTGCCGGCCTGAGGGCAATCAGGTCGAAGCTCAGCCGACGAGTTCCTTGGCGGAATCGACCGCGCTGGCCGCGTCGGGGGCGTAGCCGTCGGCACCGATTTCCTCGGCGTAGTTCTGCGTGACCGGCGCGCCGCCGATCATGGTCTTGGTCTCGATACCGGCGTCCTTGAGGGCCTTGACGACTTCTGCCATCTGCGGCATGGTGGTCGTCAGCAGGGCGCTCATGGCGATGACCTTCGCGCCGCTTTCCTTGGCGGCCTCGACGAACTTCTCGGCCGGGACGTCAATGCCCACGTCGAGAACCTTAAAGCCACCACCCTTGAGCATCATGCCGACAAGGTTCTTGCCAATGTCGTGCAAGTCGCCCTTGACCGTGCCGAGCACGACCGTGCCGATGGGCTCGACGCCAGCTTCGGCGAGCTTGGGCTCCATGATCTCCATGGCGCAGTTCATCGCACGGGCGGCGATGAGGACTTCCGGCACGTAGACCTCATTGTTCTTGAAGCGCGTGCCGATGACGTTCATGCCCGCGATAAGACCTTCATCGAGAATCTCCTTGGGGGCCACGCCGTCATCGACGGCCTTCTGGGTCAGTTCGACAACCGCGTCGCGGTCGCCCTTGATCAATGCTTCTGCCAGTGGTTGCAGATCTGCCATGGTAAAACTCTCCTGCGTTCTTGAAAGGAAACAACGGGTTAACAAGCTTTTGTAAACGTTGGATTATGACATGCCTTTGTCATATCGCAAGGGGAAACTGTGATTTAGCTTCCCCCCTCGGCCATCGTCCAGTCAGGAGGCGTCATCGGCCGATTCGTCGGCAGCGGGCTCGGCCGGGGCGGTGGCCGGCTGGGTTTCCGGACGGTTCTCCGCGGCGATCTGCTCCTGCATCCAGGCCGGCTGCGTCGTCGCCAGGGCGACCGGATTCTGATACCCGTTCAGCGTCGCCAGAGCATCCCGCGCGTGGTAGTACACCGGGTAGCCCTCCATCTGCGGCGAATCGACGACGGCCTGGTAGTGCTCGCGGGCTTTGTCGAGCTGGCCCTGGCCTTCGGCGATCTTGCCCAGGCCCACCCGGGCCGCTGCGGCCATGGCCGGTAAGTCCTCGAACCGCCCGAGCACCTGCTGATAGCTCTGCAGGGCGCGGGCCAGGGCGCTGTCGACCTCGGCCGGTTCCTCGGCCTGCAAGGCGGTGTTGGCGTGAATCCGCCCGAGTTCCAGCAGCGAGTCGGCGGCGATCCAGCGGACGGTGTCCTGTCCGGCCAGGCCGGTGAAGCCGGCAATGAGCTCCGGGCTGTTTTTCTCGTCGATGAAAATGGCCTGGCGTTTGAGCTGGTCGTATCGCATCTGGGTATCGACCTGCTGGCTCTGGCTTCGCCGGTTGAGCATGACCACGCCCAGCACAACCGCAGCCACGATCAGCAGGCCCCAGCTGAGCTTCGTGCCATGCTTCTGGAGGAAGCCTTGAATCTGCCCGAGTTCCTCGGCCAGGGAGTTCTGTTGCAATTCGTGTCGTCGCTCAGACTTCATACGCGATCAGCGTCCTTTCCTGCCCGAGCCGGGGGGCATGGCTCGAGGGGCCGAGCCTTCCTGCGCCGTCGGGCTGATATCCACATGCAGGCGGATCGGCTTGATCCCGCCTTCCTCATAGACCGTGATAACACACGTCTCACCGTTCTTGATGAAATTGATCGTCGCCCGGCCTCGGATGAACCGCTTGTCCCACAGCGACCAGCCGTGCATGGGCATCTGCTCTTCGTAGAACCGGGGGACGGCAAACTTATCGCCGCTACCCTCGTACAGAAAATCAACCGTCCGCCACGAGCCTCGCGATCGGCTGCGGGATTGCTCCTCGATCAACGCAAAGCCATTGGGAAGCGGCACGTCGGGAATCGGCGAGTTCGCCTGGGCAGTCAGGTTCGGATTGGCCGGCTGGCAGCCGGTGGTCAAAACCATCCCCAGCCCGGCCAGGGCAATCATGCCAACGACCATCGTCCATGATGTCTTCATTTCTCTCTCCCGATTGGTGGAAGTGGATCGTCCCGCAGAGTCGTGCAATCCCGCGACGATGTCAAGCAATTTTGACCGATGCAGGCACAAGAGTTTCGGCTTGGCAAAGCCCGCCGGGGCCGCTAGGCTTGTCTGACCGCATTACACGCAACCCAAGACAAACTGAGGTGTCCGCGTTGATCATCGTCCTGAACCTTTTCGATATCGTCCCCGGTAAGGAAAAAGACTACGCCCAGTACCTCCGGCGCGTCCAGGCGATCCTCGACCGACACCGCGCCCGCGTGCTGGTCTACGGTCTGACGCGCATGATCTACATGGGCGGCGTGGCCCAGGAGTACTGCGGCATTATCGAATACCCCTCCTTGCGGAACCTCCGCCAGTTCAGCCACGACCCGGAGTTCGAGGAAATCCGCCCCCTGCGCGACCAATCGACAACCAACTACCAGCTCGTGGCCATCGAAGACTTCCCCACCATGGACGCCGCCGCCGAGTACCTCGAAAACCTCTCGACCTGACCACCCCAAGGAGCACACCATGCAGAGTGATAACGTCAAATCCGGTTTCGAACGCGCCCCCCACCGCAGCCTGCTCAAGGCGACCGGCCTGGATGACGCCGCCATCAAAAAACCCTTCATCGCCATCGCCAACAGCTACACCGATGTCGTCCCCGGCCACTGCCACCTCGACGCCGTCGCCGAATACGTCAAGGCCCAGGTCGTCGCCGCCGGCGGCACGGCCATCATCTTCAACACCCCCGCCGTCTGCGATGGCGTGGCCATGGGCCACACCGGCATGAAGTATTCCCTGCCCAGCCGCGAGACCATCGCCGACTGCGTCGAGACCATGGTCCGCGCCCACCGCTTCGATGCGATGATCTGCATTCCCAACTGCGACAAGATCATCCCGGGCATGTTCCTCGGCGCGATCCGCTGCAACATCCCGACGATCTTCACCTCCGGCGGGCCCATGGAAGCCGGCCGAGTCGGCGGCAAGGATACCGACCTGATCGACGCCTTCTACGCCGTCGCCCAGTACAAGACCGGCAAGATGAAGAAAAAGCAGTTCGCCGAGTACGAAGATAACGTCTGCCCGACCTGCGGCAGTTGCAGCGGCATGTTCACAGCCAACAGCATGAACTGCCTCGCCGAGGCCATCGGCATGGCCCTGCCGGGCAACGGAACCATCCTCGCGACCAGCCCCGTCCGCATGGAGATGTACCAGTGGGCCGCCCAGCGCATCGTCAAGATGGCCCGCGACTGGAACCGCGACGGCTGTAAGGTCAGCTACCCGCTGCTGCCGCGGAACATCCTCACGAAACGCGCCTTCCAGAACGGCTTTGCCCTGGACATGGCCATGGGCGGCAGCACCAATACCGTCCTGCACATGCTCGCCATGGCCACCGAAGCCGGCGTGCCGTTCACCCTCAAGGACATCGACCGGATCTCCAAGGCCACCCCCAACATCTGTCGCGTCGCGCCCTCGTCCACGCCGGAGGGCAAAATCTACCACATCCAGGACTGCCACCGCGCCGGCGGCATCCATACCATCCTCGGCCAGCTCTGGTGGGACACCCGCGACCGCAAGCGACCGCTGATCCACACCGACTGCCTCACCGTCACCGGCGAGGCGATGATGAAAAACCTCGATCAATGGTCGCTGCGGAGCAAGAAGCTCTCCGCCCGGGCCAAAAAAGTCTACCGCGAAGGCTGGAAAGCCACCGGCCGATCCACCGCCGAGGTCAAGCAGATGTACCGCAGCGCCGCCCAAGCCCACGGAAAGCGTTCCGCGGGCATTACCAAACGCGCCACGCGAAACACCGAGCGCATCGACGCCCAGGACATCATCCGCCCGCTGGAAAACGCATTCACGAAAAAGGGTGGCCTCGTCGTGCTCTACGGCAACATCGCCGAGAACGGCTCGGTCGTCAAACTCGCCGGCGTCGACGAGTCGGTCTACCAGTTCACCGGCAAGGCCATCATCTTCGAACGCCAGGAAGCCGCCTGCGAGGGCATCCTCGCCGGCAAGGTCAAGCCCGGCCACGTCGTCGTCATCCGCAACGAAGGCCCCCGCGGCGGGCCCGGCATGCAGGAGATGCTCGCCCCCACCAGCTACCTCAAGGGCATGGGCCTGGGCGAGAAGTGCGCCCTGATTACCGACGGGCGGTTCTCCGGCGGCACGGCCGGGCTCTGCATCGGCCATATCGCCCCCGAAGCCGCCGCCGGCGGCGCCATCGGCCTGCTGAAAAACGGCGACGAGATCGAAATCGACGTCCTGGCCGGCACGCTCAACGCCAAGCTCTCCCAGGCCGAGCTCGCCCGCCGACGCAAAGCCTACAAGCCCCATCCCAACCCCATCACCCACGGTGCCCTGGGCAAGTATGCTACCCTCGCGACCTCCGCCGACACCGGAGCCGTCCTCGCCTGGCCAGACAAAACACAAAGCCCAAAGCAAATGTAATATACCCCACCCGCCAGACCACCACGGGAACCCCGGCTTGCGAGTAAATGGCTCCCGGCATCCAAGGAATAATGATCATGCGTCGAGTCGATATTGTGTTGTCACACCCATCCCATAGAGGATGTTTATGTGGGGTGCATATAAAAAAGTAGCGGGGATGGGGTACTCTGATTGTTTTCCTTGGACAAGGAGAGCAACCCATGGCCCCCGCTACACGACATCATACGACGCTCGAACAGATCTGCAATCTCATTCCGCCGCATCTGGTGGCGGTCCTGGGCCGACGGCATGGCGTCGACCGCCAGGCGCGAGGCATTTCGGCGTGGTCGCACCTCGTGGCGATGCTCTACGCCCAGTTGGCGCACAGCCTTTCGCTCAACGACGTAGCCGACGCCTTGCGGAA
>CAZCDM010000070.1:0-11793 GCA_964497475.1 uncultured Planctomycetaceae bacterium | reverse complement strand
GGGAGCGAAAAGACCAGCGAGGCCGAAAAGTGAATTTTTCAAGGTGCCCTTGAGGAAGAACGGGCGGAACTCGTCGTCCTGGCCTTGCAGGAACTCGATGGCCTTGTCGCCGGTGAAGCGTTCGATGCTGTGCTCGTACGGCAGGGCCGATGGCTGCGAGCCGTCGTCGGGGTCTGGCGCGCCGGGCCGGGCCGGGCCTTCTTCGTAGTACGAGGCCAGGTCGTGATCCACGAGATACTGAAAATAGTGGCAGGCGGTGGGGTCCTCGGCTGGGGCGTCGCACAGGTCGGTCAGGCGGACGTACTCGAAGCGGTCGGTCCATCGGCCGGGGATGTGCCCCTTGCCGACGAGTCCCGTGCGATAGCCAGCCCGGCCGAGCCGGTCGGCCAGGGTGTCGGTCGGGGCCACGTCGAGGTCGTAGATGTAATTGCCCTCGATGCCGGTGGTGTGACAGTACTGGCCTCGCATGATGCTGCTGCGGGCCGGGGCGCAGATCGGGCACGGCGTATATGCGCGGTTGAACCGCACGCCGTCGGCTGCGATGCGATCGAGGTGAGGCGTCTGCACGAGCGGCATCAACTCGCCGAAGCAGTCGGCGTTGTACTGATCGGCCATGATCAGCAGGATGTTTTGGGGGGCCATGTACGCTCCGAAGCGAAAGGGTGAAGCGTATTATGTAGACGATCCCGTCGCGTGAGTCAATCGCTTACCACACGCCCAAGCACCCATCGTCGACCGAAAAACAATGCAGATCACCCCCTCGTCGGGCATTCCGTTGCTTTCGATGGGATACAACCGTATAATCCCGAACCAATGAGATGCGACGATCGTCATTTACTTCCGAGCGGGGCTGGGACACGTCGATGGAAACGATTTGCCCCCCTGATTTCCCTTGTGCTGATACAGTGGGTCCTGGGGGGCTATGCCATCGCAACCGATCCGATGATCGGCGACGATGCGTGCTTCTACGTTACCCTGGCTACATACACGCGGGAGTTCCCGGCCGAAGTCTTTCGGGTCAGAGCATATAACTCGGGCTTTTCCTTTATGGTTTCCGGCCTGCGTTTTCTATTGCCTTCCGCCGATTCACCAGCACAGGATCGCCTGCTCTGGGAAACCGCAGCCCGGCTGGTTTCCCTGCTGGGAGGCACGCTGGGCCTGATCTGCCTATGGCACATCGCACGGCGCATTATCGATGACACGAACATCTGCTGGTGGGGGATTCTGCTTCTGATTCTCGGAAGGAAGTTCGCCACATCGTTCGGCCTGCCTCTTACCGACATGCCAGCCTGGGGTGTATGCCAACTCGGACTCCTTCTGGGAGTACTCACATACGAAAAGATACAGGCCGGGAAACTCCATTCCGCAGGATGGGCTGCATTGACTGCACTGGTGGCGGCTATTGGTTTCTATATCCGTCACGAAGCGGCCGGCGTGGGTATCGTTTCCGGGCTTCTCTGGCTGAGCCTGCTGCTAGGACATTCCAGTAAATGGAAACTGATCGCCCTTTCCTTAACAGTCGCCACTGCCGTATCCGCTGCAGCGGCGTCTCCCCACCTCTTGTACAGAGAGGCCGGAGGTGCAAGACATGTGCCCGAGGAGTTTGGCTTCACCAGCCCTGGCGCCAATAACGCCAGCACGAACACTCCACCCGAAAAAATCGGAAAGCCCCCCTCACCTGCCAATCGCATTACAACAACCCCTGCCAATCGCATTACAACAACCGTAGGTCTGACCGTTGCAATGACGTCCGCCCTCCATCCGGTTACGGCTTTATTTATTATTCTATGGCTCATTCTCTTCACTGCCAGCCATCTGTTTCACTGGCGTATAGGTGATTCCATAGGCAAGCTCAGACGCCCGGGCTGCGTAATTGTGATATGCACCACCCTCATTTTCCTCCCCCCCGTAATCCTTCGCTGTTTTGCACTGGGAGTGATCTCCTGGCGATACGTCATGCTATTGGCCTCCTTATATTGCATTTTTGGCGGAGCGGGCTTGGTTGGCCTGTGGCGGCTGCTTCAAAAAACACGGTGGAGGCTGCCTCGAGTAGCCTACTCCTCGATTATCTCTTTCCTTCTTCTGGCAACATTGCTCCACACTCTCAGGCCTACTCGAAATCACCTTCTTGTGCTCAAAGAGGCGGGGCTTTATCTTCAAACCAAACTCGGGCCGGATGACATCCTCGTGTACGAGAAATACAAGCACATCATCCCATATTACGCCGCCATATACGATCCCTGCCATATAGCAAATTTATTTCCATCGCTGCCCAATTTGCCAAAATGCAAAGAGCAACTCATGAGTTTTTTTAAAGCCCCGCAACGCAGGAACTCCCGCCTCCAAGGCAAGTGGGTCGAAGAATATTTCAACACGGTTTCCCCGGGGAGTATATGGATCGCTCTTCGAACCGAAGAAGGTTCCCCTTTTATAAAACGGGCCCAAGAAGAGTTGGGCTCATGGGGCTTTGTCGAACACCGCATATTCTACACTCGCCCTCCAGATTCCCCTTGGGCAAGGTGGTACTATGACCACATCACTCCGATTTTCGAACGCACCTACAGCAAGCCTTTATCTGTATACGTGTTCCGGGGCCCGAAACTACATCCAGGGGATCGGGCGTCCCAGCCAGCCCTCCCCAACGATCCCACGCCTTCGACTCGGCCCGACTGATCCGACGCGACACGGGCAAGATCGAGGATCAACGCGCCCCTGGTGGCCTGGCTACTCCTCAGCGTTAGCAGGCAGGGAGAACACGCGGATGACTTTCTCCGTCGCGTCGAGAACGTAGACCCGGTCGCGGCCATCGATGGCCAGGTCGAGGTTGCTCGCATCGGGCCCGAGCTTGGCCACGCCGGCCAGGATATAGCGGAACTCCCCCAGCGAGGAGTAGACCTTCACGCGGGGCGGGTCCTTCTCGGCGGTGACGAACGAGCCGTCGCTGAGCAGCGCCAGGTGCGACGGATTGGCCCGGCCGGTAAACCCAGCCGGGGTCGAACCAGCCCAGCCCCAGGTGAGCGGCTCTTCGTAGTACCCGTCCGGGTCGTAGGTCTCGATGCGGTGTCGGCCCGGGTCGACCACCCGCAGCAGTCCGTCACCGGCCAGGACCAGGTCGAAGTACGCCCCCGGCACGACAAAGCCGGGCACGTTGAGATACACCCGCGAGCGGACCGCCTGCGTCGTCAGCTCGTCCGGCCGCTTGCCGATGGTGTTGCGGACCGTCCCGGTGCGGCGGTTGTAGCGGTACACGAGCTTTCGGGCCGCATCGGCGGCGAAGAGATCCTCGGCCGAGGAGGCCAAACTCGTCAGCTGTGCCCCCGGCCCCAGCGGCGCCCAGCCGGCGTGAATCTCGCCCGACGGATTCAGCACCACCACGCGGTCGGCCGAGGCGACGTAGATCGTACCATCCTCCGCGACGTGAACGCACCGAGGGCGGACGGGCAGAGGAACCAGGCGGGGTTCGCTGCCTCCGCCGGCCGGGTCGAGAATGCACACCGCCTTGTCGCCCACGACGAACAGCCTCCCGTCGGGACCGATGGCAAGACCGGTCGGCTCGGCCAGGCGAACGGGGTAGATCGGCGGCGTCTGCTCCACGCCGGTCGAGAGGTCCGGCTGTGCGACGAGCGGCCCCTCCGAAAGTTCACCCGGGCGGCCTGCGGAGAGAAGATTGATCGTCGAGTCGGCCGGGAAGACCAGCTCCCAGGCGAGAAAAAAAGCCATCGCCACCACGGCAACGAGGACCAACGCCGGGTCGAGCCAGGCGGGCCGACCTCGCAGCGAATTCTTCTCCTGTCGAAGGGCGGGTTCGCTCATGGGTTCATCTTCGCTTTTTCCGCGGGCGGGGCAATGAGATTCCTGCCGTTCGGCTACGATGCAAGGCTCGGCAGGCCGATTGCAATGACGCGGGTGACGATCTCGATCAGGCCGGGCAGCGAGGTGATTAGTCCGCCGCGGGCTTCTTGTTCTGGGCGGCGTCGGCCTGGTCCTGGATGCGGCGGTGACGGCGATGGCCCGTCGCCTGGACGATGAGCCCCAGCAGGCAGAGCCCGCCGAGCCCGGCCAGCGCCATGGCCGGCTGGGCCTCGATGGCCGGTGCGATCCGCTCGCGCCACCCCTCATGGAGAAACAGCAGCGACAGCGTCCCGGCGGCGATCATCGTCGCCCCCTGGAAGACCGTCAGCAGCATGATAGCCACGCGAAGCAGCGCAACGGCCAGCACGATCATCACACCCGCGGCCACCAGCGCACCGATCCAGCTGTACTCCAGCCACTGGGCGTGGTCGGTCGCCAGGAGGATACTCTCGGTCAGCGCATGGCCGGCGGTTGCACCGATGGCTGCGCCGAAAAATCCCACCGCCACATTCATCAACGGCCAGGCCAGCGCCCCCAGCACCAGCCCCGCCCCCACCGAGGCCAGCCACCAGTGCTGCTCCTGCTGGAAGTGCACCGCCAACGCTCCGCCGATGGTCGCCCCGAGGATGGCGGCGTTGAACATCAGCAGCAGTTTGAAGACCCGCCAGCCCCACAGCAGGTAGGCCGAGCCGACGAGAATAAGAACCACCGCGTGGACGGGATGCAGCGTGGTGAGGTAGTCGAGGGTTTCCTCGGCGGTGGGCATGCGGGTGGCCTGGATCTGATCGATGAGATCCTCGAAGCGGCGGACCCATTGCGGGTCGATCGTGGGCGGCCCGTCGGGCAGGTCCACGGGCAGAGAGGTCGGCAGGTCCGGGATGTCGGGCAGCTCGTCCATATCAGGCAGGGGGCATGCGATGGAGTACGGAGTTCAGTTCCCGCTCGGCCAGCTGCTTTTTGGATTCATCGGCCAGTTGGCTGGCGGCCTGGCGGAGCATGATGACGGCCCGGTCGAGGTCCTCGACATATCGGCCGTAGATCAGCCCGAGCATCAGGTGGATGTCGCCGAGGTGCTGGTAGTCGCCATACTGCTCGACGAATCGCTCGTAGGCGCGGGCGGCGGCGGGGTAGTGCTGCTCGGCCATGAGCTGATTGGCTACGTCCAGCTGCTGAGGCAGGGGCAGGACGGGCTCGTCGGCAAGCTCTTCGAGCTTGAGGTAGCCTCGCGTCGCGGCGGGCGTGTCGTGCTCGGCCAGCAGTTGGGATATCTGGCTGCGAAGCTGGGCCTCGGGCGTGTTGGCCGGCGGCGAGGCGACACGCCTGCTGCCGCCGGCGCGCCCCTGGAAGGGGTCGTAGCCGCTGTTGACGACGCGGCGGAATTTGGCCCGGCGGTGCCGGTTGCGGATCATGTGCAGCAGGTCGAAGTCGTCCCGTGGAAGCAACCGCGTAGCCAGCAGCCCGGCGGCAATCAGCATGCCGAAGATGTACCCGGTGGCGTGAGCGGCGTAGGCGACCGAGCCGGTCGCAATGCCGGCCGCCCCTTGCAGCGTCATGAACAGGTCGAAGACGATCTGGAACGCGATGAACAGCAGGCTGGAGACTTCCCACGGCCAGATGAAATAGAACAGCCAGACGATCAGCGTGATGTTCGTTGCCGGCAGGAGCACGAGGTACGCACCGGTCACGGCGGCGATGGCACCGCTGGCGCCGAGCAGTTGGCCCGTGCCGCCCAGCAGGATGTAGCCGATCGACGCGAGAATACCCCCCGCCAGGTAAAACGCCAGATAGCCCGCGTGGCCGAGCTTATCGTTCATCGCATTGCCGAACACCCACAGGAACACCATATTGCCCAGCAGGTGGGCGATGCTCGCGTGGAGGAACGTACACGAGACGAACTGCTCCAGCCGGGGCTCGCCGGCGTGGAGCATCCACTCCTGAATCTTCATCATGCCCTGCGGGCTGGCGCCGTTGTAGCCCACGAAGTACAGCAGCACGTTGGCCAGGACCAGGGCGTAGTTCACCCACGGCGTGTGACGGCGGCGGTAGTCGGTGCGGATGGGAATGATCATGGCGGATCCTGGCCGGTCAGGCCGGGTTCATCCTAGCGTCCGGCCGGGGCGATTGCACGTCAGAGACTCCGGATCAGTGCGATGACGATGACGAACAGGATCACCGCCGCGGCGATGAGAATGACCTTCAGCCGATGATGGGCACGCTGGGGCGTCTCGGCCGGCTCGACCGATCGCGAAAGATCCAGCGGCACGGCCTGGTCCAGATCGGCGCTGTCGGTCTGCTCGGGCGAGGCGGCGTCCTCGTCCGACTCGGGCGCGGCGGCCTGCGGTTCGAGCGCCTCTTCGGCGGCGAGCAGTTCGGCCGTCTCGGCGGGCTCGCCAATTGCGGCGGCGACCTGGGCTTCGGCCGATACGTCCGACTCCTTCTCGCTGGGCGCGGCGGCAGGGGCTGCCTGGGCGGGCACGGTCTCGACCGACTCGGCCGGCTCGGCGGGGTTGGCTGGGGCGGCGGGCTCGTCAGCCTGCGTCGAGGCGGTGAACTCGGCCCGGCAGAAGCGACACTTCAGGCGGGCCTCGGCGACCTCATGGGAGACATTGAGCTGGCGGTTGCATTTGGGGCAGATCACGGTTGGCATGTCAGGATTCCTGGCGGAGCTGTCGGCTGCGGGCCGCAGCGGCCCGGACAGCCTGGGTGAGATGGTCGCGCACCTGGTGTGCGTCGAGGGTTTCGATGGCAGCCTGGGTGGTCCCGCCCGGGCTGGTGACGCGCTGGCGTAGCTCGGCGGGCGAGGCGGAACTCTCAGCCAGGAGCTTGGCCGCTCCGGCGAGGGTCTGCGTGGCCAGCCCCAGCGCGTCGGATTCGGCGAGCCCCTCGGCCTGGCCGGCGGCGACCATGGCCTCGATGAGGTAGAACGCATAGGCCGGCCCTGAACCGGAAACGGCCGTCACGACGTCCATGTGGTCTTCGTCGACGAGGACGGCCAAGCCTCCGCCGCAGGTCAGCAGCAATTGCGCCCAGTCGAGGTCCTGCTGCGTGGCGCGCGGGCCAGCACAGAGCCCAGCCGCCCCGGCCCCGACCAGCAGCGGCGTGTTGGGCATGGCACGGACGATCCGCCCCCGGCCGCCGGCAAGCTCATCCAGCCGGGCCGAGTCCACCCCGGCCATGATCGACAGCACGAGACACTCTGGCGCGATCGCCCCGGCCGCGGGGGCCAGCGCCTCGACGACTTGCTGTGGCTTGACCGCCAGCAGCAGGTGCGGGCAACCGGCCGCAGCCGCGTTGTCGTCGGTCGTCGCTGCGCCCAGTAACTCCCCGAGTTGCTCGCGACGCGCAGCGGAGGCATCGGCGACGAGAATGTCCTCCGCCGGGATGAACCCATGGCGGACCGCCGCGCCGAGGATCGCCTCGGCCATGGCCCCGCCCCCGATGACTCCGAGTTGGTATGCGTGCATGGCTATTCCAGGTTGGCGTGGCGGCGGGAGAAGGCGGCAGCGTCTACTTTGAGGCGTTCGGACAGGACGTTGAAGATGGCGTCGAGGCAGAGGCTGGTGGCGTGCTCAAAGACTGCCGCGCGGACGACGATGTCCTCGGCGCGGGCCGGGACGAGAACGACCTCATCGGCCGGGGCCGCCAGGGGCGAGTCGGTCGCCGCGGTGATGACCGCCACGGTGGCGCCCAGCTCGTGGGCCCGGCGGGCGAGGTACTCGGTATAGCCCGTATCGCCCGTACAGGAAATCGCGATCATGACGTCACCCGGCCCGGCCGCGGGGGTGATCGTCTCGCCGGGGATGTAGGCCGTCAGCCCCGCGTGCATCAGCCTCATGCCGAACATGCGTGCAACCAGGCCGCTGCGCCCCGCGCCGGTGACGTAGATTCGCTCGGAGCGCACCAGAAGCCGGGCCAGGGCGAGGAACTCGCTCCAGTCGACGGCGGCCATGACCGACCCGATGCGGTCGAGGAGATCCTGGCCGGCCTGCTTGAGGCGGGCGTTGTCATTCTCTTGGCTGAACGGCATGGGGGCTCCAAAACGTCACTGTACCAAAGCGGGCGATCAATATCCATCTCCCCCGCCGTGGTCGGAGCGGACCGGCCGTGCTACAATACCCGCATGAACACCCCTGCCGAGTACGACCGCCGCCCGCGGCACACCTGGCCGCAACGCATCGGTCGGGCTGCGGTCATTGGGGTGCTGGTGGTGGCCTCGGCGTGGGTAACCCTGCCGTGGTGGCTGCCGACCGGGCTGATCCGCCAACGCCTCGAAGAAAACCTATCAGCCCAGCTCGGCGCGTCGGTACGCATCGGCGCGCTGCGGACGCGCTGGTCCGGCGTGACGATGTACCAGTTGCGTATCGGCCCCGGCGCGCCCGGCCGCGACCTGCTCACCGTGTCCCAACTTATCTGCAGCTTCTCGCCGCTGGATCTGCTTCTGGCCCGGCGAATCGACTGGATGGAAGCCTATCAGCCGACCATCACCTTGCGGCGGGACGGCGGTCGGTGGAACTTCGAGCAACTCAACCCGCCCGAACCGCTGGACATCGGCTCGCTGTCGATCCGCCGCGGGCGGGTGCTCATCGTCGACGGGCCCGACGAACTGGCCCTGCGGATCAGCGACATGCAGGTCCGCCAGAAGCCTGGCTCGAAGCTCGGGCAGATTACGATGTCGGCCTGGCTGGACCAGCCGGGGCGTCCCGCGGCGCTGTCGCTGCGGATCGCCTCGCGCCACGGCACGGAAGTGGGCGAGGCCGCCCTGGGATTCTGGGGTGTGGACCTCTCGGCCCTGCCCCTGGCCGGGCCCGACCGCGCCTTGCGAACCATCACCGGCCGGGCACGGGGCACGCTGCGCCTGGCCGTCAACCCCAACCTTGAGGTCACTCGCCTGGGCCTGGAAGTGCTCGCCGAGAACCTGGCCATCACGCCGGCCAGCGGGCGAGAGCTGCCCACGCTCGACCGGGCGGGGCTGACCATCGCCACGCAGATCGACCCGGCCGGGCGCGTCATGGACGTGACCTCGCTGGAACTCCGCCTGCCGGGGATCGACCTGGCCGGGCGGGCGAAAATTTTCCCGGACATTCTCTCAGCCGGGCTGGACTCGATTGCCTCGCTGCAGATTCGCGGGCACGTCGACCCGCGCAGCGTGCGCGACCTGCTCGAAGCCAACCAGCCCGGCCCGCAGCCGCGATTTGACCTGGCCGGGCCCGTCGAACTGACCCTGGGCGTGGACCGCACCGGGCAAGGCAGCAACGTACGGCTGCGTCTCGACGCAACGGCCCTCGAGCTGTCGCGCGGCGAGACAATTTTCAAACCCGCCGACCATCCGCTGGGTCTGGAGCTGCAATGGCGTCGCGCCAGCCGCGGCGAGCCCTGCCTGATCGAACAGGCCCGCCTTGAAACCGATGGGCTGGTCCTGACTGCAATGGGCCGACTGGCCCCGGCCGGGCTGTCGGGATCCCCGTCGGCCTCGCCAGTGGACGAAGCCCTCGTCCTGACCCGCCGGCTGGAATTGCGCGGGCGCATCTTCACCGGCCCGAGCCATGCCCGCTGCCTGCGCGGGCGTTGGATGCTCGAACCGTCCGCCCAGCCCCGGCTGACGATCAGCACGCTCTGGCCCGTCGGGCAGGACGAAACCCTCTCGGCCGATGCGGCCGTCACCATCGACCCCGCCACCTGCCACCTGCGCGACGCGACGGCTGAACTCATCTACAACCAGGCCGAGCTCCACTGGGCCGCCCAAGCCATCGCCCTGCCGAAAAACCTCGACTCGCCCGAACAATTCGAAAGCACCTGGCGGCTCGACCGCATCGAAGCCCTCGCCCCGCAGCTGGGGCCACTCGCCCGGCACGTCAGGATGCGCGGCTCGCTGAGCGGCCGACTCACAGCGACCCTCAGCGACCACCCATGCGCCAACCTGACCATCGACGGGCGACCGCTCGACCTCCAGGTCGAGCCCTGGCTGGCCAAGCCCGCCGGCGTCGACCTTCAGGCGCAGATGAGCCTGACTGCCGAGCCGACCGCCCAGCCGAGCGTGAACCTCGACGGCTGGCTGGAGCTGGCACCGCTGGGCCTGAAGCTAGACGCTACCATGGAACCCGACCGGACCTTCCGCGGCCAGATCGAACTTCTCTGCCGCAACCTCCAGGCCCTGCCCGCCCTGAGCCCCGCGCTGGCCAAACGGCTGGGCACGGGCCAACTCCGCGGCTCGGCCAAGCTCGGCATCACCAGCCTGGTCAACGCGCAGACTATCGAAACGACAACACTCCTGCGATGCGGGCCCGTGCAATGGACCCCTGCCAAGCCGGCCGACGGGCCCTGGCTGATCACCCCTGCCGTGATCGAACTGCACAGCACCCTCCGCAACCGGGACCAATCGCCCCGGCTCGACAGCGAGCTGACGTTCGTGCAGGGGAAAGTCATCGGCCCGGACAAAACCACGCACACGCTCACCGGCCGGGCCCGCCTGCAGGCCGAGCTGCCCGACAAAACCGGGCTGCGCTGGCCCGATGCAACGCTTGACTTGGATGCACTCACCGGCCAGCTCGGCGGTAAGGAGATCCTGCTGGACGGCGGGATCCGCCTGGCGGGGCTGATGCTCGGGCGGGTCGATCGGCCGGAACTCAACTCCCGCGGCGAGCCGACCGGCCGGATCGCCCAGCGCCCCACCCTCCAACGGCTCGACCGCCTGGACCTCTCCGCATTGCAATATCGCCTCGGGAGCAACAGCGGCTTCGTCGAGGGGCAGTTGGAATCGCTCCACCGCGGGCCTCGTGGCCGGCTGACGCTGCTGGCCGAGCGGCTCGATCCGCGCGAGATCAGCCAGTGGCTCGCCCCCGATACGCCGACCACCCGCCTGAGCTTCAGCGAGGCCCGCCGCCGAACCATCCGCCACGAAGCCCGCGACCTGATCCAGCGAGGCCGGCGCTACCTCGCCCAGGCCGACCTGACGGCGAACCTCACAGCCAGGCAGTTCGTGATCTACGACGCCAAGGTCAACACCGAACTGACGAGCAACCAGCTGGCCCTGTCGCTGCGAGCCCAGGACGATGCCATCGAGCTTCGCTACAGCGGCGGCTATGCCGGCGGCGCCCTGCGAGGCCGACTGATCACTCACCTCGACGCCCCTCTGCCCCGGCTGACCCAGCAGACCACCATCGACGAGATCAAGGCCACCCCGCGCGTCCAGCCGATGATCTCGCGCGACTTCCCGGGCAATACGGTCAACGGGCTCTTTTCGCGCAGCGAGGTGCTGGAGATTCCGCTCGATGCGTATCTCGGCCAGGCCATCGATCCGCGATACCCCATGCACCCGGAGGGCACGGCCAAGCTGGTCGCCACCGATGGCGTGGTCGTCGGGCCGGGAGCGCCGGCCTTCGTGACGCGCATTTTCCCGGGGCTGAACCTTACGGAATATCGCTACGATCGCATGACGGCCTTCAACACCTACCTGCCGGACGGCACGGCCGAGAACGAGACGATTTTCTCCGGGCGGTACGACGTCTACACGATGGGCACGACCGCCGCGGACGGCCAGGCGGACTACACCCTCGGGCTGGTGCTGCTGGGCGGGGGCCGGGCCGAGTGGCAGCACGACTGGAAACAAGGCCGCATCCCCCTGCTGACCTATCGCGGGCGCATCGTCAACGGCGAGTTTCTCGACCGCGTGGTCAGCTACCCCTGGCCAAACCAGACCCTCGGCGAAATCTTCATCCGCAACAATCTCATCTACCGCGCGTGGGTGAACATGGAGAAGGATCGCCCCGCATCCAACCCGGCCGGGCAGTAATCGCGCGAGCACCAGCCGGCTGCGCTGCCTCGCTACCCGATTATACCCCCGCAACGCCGGGCCAGTCCCAAGCTCCCTGATCAATAGCTTCCCAAAGCCAAGCTGAACACTCTTCCTCCGTGCCAGACGGAATACCTCTCTATAATTTTTTG
>CAZCDM010000069.1:0-11802 GCA_964497475.1 uncultured Planctomycetaceae bacterium | reverse complement strand
CGGAGATGGTGTTGACGCCCCATCGCAGGGCAGCGCCGCTGGTGGTTTCCTTCCAGCCATGGCCAGAGACTGTATCGCCGCGGGTGTTGTACCCCCGGCCGTGGATGACGGCTTCTTTGCCGACTTCGTCGGTCTTGGTGTAGAGCGGAGCGTAGTCAGGAAAAATTTTGTCGACTTTGATAATGCGGAGGTCGCTCTGGGAATCGGTGATGACTTCCGTGGGAGTATAGCTCACACCTTTGTAGACAAAGGTTTTGTTCATGGCGTCGGAGTCGGAGAAGAGGTGCTTGACGGTGACAAAATGCTTGGGCGCAATGGGAATGCCGGTCCAGCTGTTCGACCAGGTGCCTTGGTAGTCCCAGCCGCTGTTGGCGTAGCCACCGGTCGGGGCGCTGGTCACGCCGGTGGGCGACTCAGCCGAGTAGTACATCATGCCGGAAGAAACCGAAGCCAGCGAACAAATCCCTGCGATTGATACAACCATCATCAAACGACGCGCAGACATATATGTCTCCCGTGTTACGGAGTGGTAACTCCGGAGCGACTCTTCCTCCTCAGGCTCAATTGTCTCGGCGTGGTGGGCGGAGCGGGCCCGGCCGAAGGCTCAATCAACTAAACATAGCATATCCGAACCCCCCAAAAAAAGCAATATGCCTGCCGTGAAAAAGTATATCCACGCGAAAGAAAGCCCCTGTAACTCTTTTCTTATGCCTAAGATGTAATTCGATAAGAATTTGATTATTTCTGCATGGACGATCGATTCGGGCAGGGCGAGGAGGCGGGAAAAATCAGCCGATTCAAGCGGGCCGGGTGGTTATGCCGACATAGATATCGCGAGGCAAGACGAAATTTGCCTTGGGCGCTGTCACAAAGGCATCCAACGCCAGGTTGGGTGCCTTCGTTTTTATCGGACGGGGTGTAACGATTTGGCGTGGGGACCCACAGGCTCATCAGGCAGGGTTGCGACAGGATCAATTTCCTCGTCGGACCTGGAGAATGAGCATGACACGCCCTGAAGTAACGAAGCGGACCTCTGGCCACCGGCTTGGCCGGTATCTTCTGCTGCCGCTGGTGCTGGCTGGGGTATTGCTGGCGGCCGGCTGCGACGACCACGACTATCACCACCGCCGGGGCCATCGAAGGCACATCCGCCACCACCGCCGATGGTGCCGCTGTGACAGCTGCACCCCGCGGTACCGCAGTCGGGACGACTGGAAAGTGACCTACCGTCGCGTGGACCGCTATGACCGGTACGAGCGGCCTGGCTGGTCGCGCCGGCGATGCGACTGATCGCCCCGGCCGTCGGCGGTGGATTGGCCTTGTCTTGACGAAGCGTTTCTGGTAACACTGTGCGGAAGAAATGGTCCGGGGCCCAGAACTGGCCCTGGTTTGAAGGCGGGCCGGACCGTCCGCCGGAGAGCACAATGGCCGAGAGCAACGCACAACCCGTCGACGAAGGCCCGTCGCTGCCCTTCGAGAAGCCCATCGTCGAGCTTCAGCAGCAGATCACGCGCCTCGAGGCCGAGCAGGCCAAGTCCGGACGGGACTACAACAGCGAAATCCGCCAGCTGCGCGACCAGTACGTCTCGCTGCTGAGCAAGACCTACGGTTCGCTGTCGGCCTGGGAGACGGTGCAGGTCTCCCGTCACCCCCGCAGGCCCCTCGGCAAGGATTACATCCGCGCGATCGTCAAGAACTTCATCGAGCTGCACGGCGACCGGCGCTTCGCCGACGACAAGGCGATCATCACCGGCCTGGGGCGCATCGGCACGGAGAAGGTCGTCGCCATCGTCCAGCACAAGGGGCGCGATACCAAAGAGAAGATCGCCCAGAACTTCGGCATGGCCCAGCCGGAGGGATACCGCAAGGCGCTGCGGGCGATGAAGCTGGCTGAAAAATATCACCTGCCGGTCGTGACGCTGATCGACACGCCGGGGGCGTATCCGGGCCTGGGCAGCGAGGAGCGGGGCGTGGCCGAGGCCATCGCCGTGAATCTCCGCGAGATGGCCCGGCTGCGGACGCCGATTGTCTGCGTCGTCATCGGCGAGGGCGGCAGCGGCGGGGCCCTGGGCATTGCCGTCGGCGACCGCATCGGCATGATGCAGTACGCCTACTACTCCGTCATCAGCCCCGAAGGCTGTGCGAGCATCCTCTGGCGAACCGGCGAGAAGGCACCGGAGGCGGCCGAGGCTCTCAAGCTCACCGGCCCGCAACTGATCGAGCTGGACGTGGTCGACCAGGTCATCGACGAACCGCTGGGCGGGGCGCATCGCAACCCGGCCGAGGCGGCCCACAATCTCGAACAGTTCATCGTCCGCTCGCTGCGATCGCTGAAGCGCAAGGGCATCGACACGCTGCTGGACGAACGCTACGCCGCCTGGCGGGCCCGCGGGCGGTTTACCGAGCAGGGCTGAGAGGCTGGGCATCGACCCAGCGGATCAGCTGTCGGCAGAGGGTGTCGGCGAGACGCTTGGCCTTCCAGTTCGGCCGGGCGCGATTGACCAGAATCGAAAAGGCCACCCTCGGGCGATTCTCCTCGTCCAGCACGTACCCGCTCAGGGCCACCACCCCCGTCAGCACGCCGCTCTTGGCGATGATGCGCCCTTCGGCCAGGTCGGAATCGAGTCGCCGTCGCAGCGTGCCATCTTTGCCACTGCGTGGCAGGGCGGCCAGGTACGCCCCGGCCTGCGGGGTGCGAACCATGGCTGACAGCAGCGTGGTAAAGTTGCCCGCCGAGCAGCGATTCTGCCGGCTTAGCCCGCTGCCGTCGCGAACGACCAGCCCGGCGGCGTCCAGCCCGCGGGCAGTCAGGAGGTATTTCGTCATCGCCTCGGCCGAGCCGGTCCAGGTTCCATCGCCGGCGCGCAGCAGCAGGGCTTCGGCGGCGAGGTTCAGGCTCCGCTTGCCCGCCCGGGCCATGACGGCCGATATGGGCGTGGCCGTCGAGGCCAGCAGCTCCGCCCCGGCCAGCGAGCGGGCGGTGCGGTCGGCCCGGCCGAATCGGCCCACGGGCTGCCCGGCGCGGACGAGCCGGTCGCCCAGCACCCGTGCCAGGACCATCGCCGGGTCGGCCATCGGCGAGCTGATCGGATCGGCCGACGCCGCCCGGACCGTGCCCTTGACCGTCAGGCGATTCTCGTCCGGCGTGGTCACCAGCCGCCAGAGGTGCTTCTTGCCCGGGCGGGTTTCATTGGCCGTGCGAATGAATCGGCTGGCCGGGCTGATGGCCGGGACGATGGTTTTGTTCTGCGCGAGGAAGGTCACGTCGTAGCAGTTGTCGTGGAAGTTCAGCTCGCCGACCGGCGCGCCGTACCACCGGGTGATGTCGTGCTTCGACCAGTCCGGGTGGACCGGCGGGTCGTACCGGCTGGGGGTTCGCAGCACGACGATGTCGGCCGGCGCCTTGGCGTCCAGCCGCTTGACGGCCTGGGCGGCCCAGCGGTCGAGTTCCGTGTAGATGCTCCGCCCGGCCCGGCCGGCCAGCACCGGGTCGCCCAGCAGCGGGTCGCCATCGCCGGTAAGCATCAGCCGATTGCCCCGCCGGTAGAGCGACGTGACGAATTGCCCGTCGGGCCCGAGCCGGTCGGCTGCGAAGGCCAGCGTCAGCAGCTTCTGGTTGCTGGCCGGGGTCATGGGCGCGGCGGCATTGTGGGCTGCCAGCGGCTGGCCCGTGGCCAGGTCGACCGCAGAAAACCCCACCTGCCCGAGCCTGGCCTTTTCAAAGGTGGCGATCTGTGCAGCGATCTCGCCGGCCAGGTCGTCGGCCTGGGCGGGCAGGGCGGCCAGGCCCATCGCCAGGACAAGGCAAATCGGAATGTGTGTGCGGCGGGGCATCTTTGATTTTATCGGCCAGCGGGATGGATTTCGTCCGGCCGGCGTGGGGCCTTATAATGAACCCATGACCAAGCGGAACCGAGCGGCCATTCTGGAAGACCTTCGCGCGGCGGTCGCGGAGCTGTCGACCGGCCCGGGCGTGTACCTCTTCAAGGACGCCGCGGGTGTGGTGCTGTACGTCGGCAAGGCCAAGTCGCTCCGCAGCCGCGTGGCCAGTTACCTCCAGCCCGGCGCGAACCTCGTCGCCAGCCGAGGCCCGGAGATCGACCGCATGATCCGCGAGCTTGTCGAGGACGTCGCCGTCATCGAATGCGACAGCGAGGTCGACGCGCTGCTCCAGGAGAACCGGCTGATCAAAGACATCCAGCCGCGGTTCAACGAACGCCTCAAAGACGGCAAGAGCTACCCGTACCTGCAGATCACCACGCACGAGGATTTTCCGCGCGTCTCGATCACCCGCCAGCCGCAAACCAGCCGGGTCCGGCTGTACGGCCCGTTCGTGAACTCCTGGGACCTCCGCCAGTCGCTGCCGCTGCTGCAGCGGGTCTTCCGGTTCCGCACGTGCAAGCTGGACATCGACGAGGCCGACGAAGACCGCCGCCACTTCCGCCCGTGCATCCTGTTCAACATCAAGCAGTGCACCGGGCCTTGCGGCGCGCGGGTCAGCAAGGAGAGCTACGCCGAGCAGATCCGCCGGCTGAAGCAGTTCCTGGACTCCAAGGGCACGCAGCTTCGCAAGGAGCTTACCGAGGCCATGGCCGACGCAGCCGGCCAGCAGCAGTACGAGCGCGCCGCCGAGCTGCGCGATCAGCTCAAGGCGTTGCAGAACCTTCAGCAGCGTGGCCTGGCCGAGCAGGACGTCCAGCCGGAGGTGTTTTACGTGGACCCGGCCGATGGGTTGTCCCGCCTGGCCGGGCTGCTGGAACTCGACGAGCCGCCGCGGACCATCGAGGGCATTGACATCGCGCACCTGCAGGGGCAGGACAGTTGCGGCTCGCTGGTGTGCTTCCTGGACGGCAAGCCGTTCAAGAACGCTTACCGGCGGTACCGCATTCGCACGGTGGAGGGCAATGACGATTTCGCGTCGATCCGCGAGGTGGTCGCCCGGCGGTACCGCCAAGCTGTCCGCAACGAGGGGCTGTTTCCGGATGTCATTCTGATCGACGGCGGGCCGGGGCAGCTGTCGGCGGCGTGGGAGGTTTTCGAGGGGCTGGACTATCAGCCGCCCGTGCTGGCGAGTCTGGCCAAGAAGGAGGAGATCGTGTACGTCCACGGCCGGGCCGAGCCGCTCAAACTGCCCCGCCGCGACGCGGGCCTGCGACTGCTCCAGAGCGTCCGCGATGAGGCTCACCGCTTCGTCCAGCATTACCACCACATCCTGCGGCGCAAAAGCACGCTGGAACGGTGAGGCGAAATTCCCCGATCAGCCCCCGGTCGTCAGATCGAAATCATGCCATGCTGAATCGCGTAGCGCATCAGCCCGGCAATGCTCGATACCTCGCACTTGCGGTAGATGTTGTAGCGATGGTTCTCGACCGTCTTGGCTGAGAGGTGCAGGTGGCGGGCGACTTCCTTGCTGCTGAGGCCCTCGCAGAGATACTGCACGATTTCGGTTTCGCGCTTCGACAGATCGAGGCTGGGCAGCCCGGCCGAGCCGTCGGGCTCGATGGCTTTGGAGACATCGTTGACGAGCAGGGCGGCGACCTCGGCGGCCAGTTGCACCTTGCCCTGCGTGGCCATGCGGATCGCCCGGGCCAGTTCGTCCGGATGGCAGTCCAGGTCGAGATACCCCTTGGCCCCGATACGCAGGGCGGCGTAGACCTGCCCGCGAGAGATATGTTCCGAGAGGATCACCAGCGGCGTGCCGTCCAGGTCGGCCATCTGCTGTTGTACATCGTGCAGCGAAGAGTAACTGCCCCCACGCATTACAAGGATGATGCAGTCCAGATCATCGACGGCCGTGGCTGAGGGTTCATCGGAATCCGGCAGGGCCACGACGTTGATGTTCCGCTTGGCCAGAAGCTCGCAAAGCCCAAAGTGAAGTAACCGTTCCGCCCCGACGATCGAAGCCGTCAGCGGCGGTGCGAGTTGAGCTGCCTTTTTTTTCTCCGCCGACCGAATCCCAGGATCGGTCTTCACAAACTCCGACATGCATAGCCTCCAGTTGGCGCTTGAGCACATTGCCCAGACAACATGCCAAGTGGGACTATTCTAAGGGTGGAGCAGAGATACGAAAAGCCTAAAACCCGAAAAGCCCGATTCTTAATTTCTTATCGGATAATAGCTTTTCTCATCGTTTGTCGATCTCTGCGAGTCGTTTTACCGGGCCTGGTGTAACCATTTTGCGGTGCGTATCATGCAATGATGGATCACGGCGCGGCCGTTCGTGGCCCGGCGGATCGCGGTGCTGATGAACTTCACCCCGTCCCCCGGCGCAGCGAAAAGCCCGGACTGACCTCTCGGCCGGCCAGACTTTGTTACCTCATGCGCGTACCTCGCCGCTTGGCTGATCACGTTGTCGTGTACCTCGCGCGGGGCCTACACGGCCAGGTCGAGCTCCGAGTCGCCCGCCGTCGCCTCGCCACCAGCCATGCGCGAAAGCATGCCCTTGACCATGATCATCCGCATCTTGGCCATGGAGCCGAGCTTGGGCTGGGCTCCGTCGTCCTGGCTGGCCAGGTCCGAAGACTGGACCAGCCGAATGCCCGCAAAGTTCTGCGGGGGCGGCACGATGCCCGCCTGGGCAAACTCGTTCCGCAACGAGTTGACCAGTGCCTGCATGGCCGCTTTGTTCTGGGCGGCCTGGGGCTCCCTCGAATCGGCAGCTGCTTTCGTCTCGGCCTGCTTGACCGGGGCTGGGGTCTTGACGGATCGCTGCCGCGATTGTTCCGTCCGGACCTGTTCAATAGGATGGATGTTCATCTTCGTACCCTCCACGGGAACGACTGCAAAACGGCTCTGGCGGCGAACCGGCTCGCCGGGCAACCTGCACCGGCAGGCCAGATCAGGCCAATCCGCTTCCATTGGTAACCGTAGGATACGCGGCGGGGGGCGGGCAAATTCTCGGCCATTTTTTCTTGGGAATTTTTTCCTCCGTGCGGTGAAATGATCGGCCATGGTCTCTGCACGCAAAATCCTCGCCCTGACGTTCGTCGGCAGCTTCGCCGTGATCAGCATCGAGCGCGGCGTCTACTTTTACACCGCATCGCGGCTGGGCTTTGGCGACGGGGCGAATCTCGCATTGGCGTTGGCCTTCGGGTTGATGTACGTCATCGGCTCGCTGGTCAGCCATCGGGTCACCGTCGCACTGGGCGAGAAGCGCACGCTCGGCTGTGTCGTCGTCGCGCAGATGCTCGTACACCTGGGCATGTCGACCCTGCCCGGCGGGGTGATGTTCTGGATTCTCGACCCGCTGGCCGGGCTGCTGTACGGCATGCAGTGGCCGATCATCGAAAGCTACATCTCTGCCGGGCGCTGCAGCCGCGATACGCACCGCATCCTCGGGCTGTTCAACATGAGCTGGGCGGTGGCGATTCCGCTGAACCTCGCCCTGGCCGGGCCGATCATCGAGCACGCCCCGGCCGGTCTGTTCCTGCTGCCGGCGGCGCTGAACCTTATCATGCTGCTGCTGATGCGCCACCTGCCATCGGCTCCGCCGCGGTTGCAGGAGGATCACCCCCATCGGCCCGCGCTGGCGGAGCTGGCCCGGCTGCGGGCGCTGCTCGGCGGGCACCGCTGGGGGCTCGTGCTGTCGATGACCGCACTGTTCATCCTCGCGCCGATCATGCCGCGCATCTACCGCGACCTGGGCATGGGGGTCGAGTCGGCTTCGGCGCTCAGCGGCCTGCTGGATGTGCTGCGCGTCGGGGCGTTCCTGCTGCTGTGGCTGTATGGGGGGTGGCATGGCAAGACCTGGCCGGTGCTGGGCACGGTGGTGCTCCTGCCGGTGGGCTTTGCAATGGTGCTGCTCGGCGGGCGCATCGAGTGGGTGCTGCTGGGGGAGGTGCTCTTCGGGCTGGGCAATGGGTTGGCTTACTATGGTGCGCTGCATTACGCGCAGGTCGTGCACAATGCCGCCGTCGAAGCCGGCGGCGCACACGAGGCGCTCATCGGCACGGGCTTTGCCGTCGGGCCGTTGGCTGGGCTGATCGGCCTGGCCCTGGCGCCGCGGGTGGGCCAGACCTGGCCCGAGCTGTCCGAGACGTGGACCTCGCTGCTGGGTACGCTCTGTGCGTTCGGGCCGGTGCTGCTGCTTTGCCTGGTCGCTGCGGTGCGCTGCCTGCTACGCGCGCGGGCGGGCTACACCAGCGCGTCGTAGTGCACGGCCAGGAGCGTCAGCCCGTCGGGCGGGGCGGTCGGGCCGGCGTGGCGGCGGTCGGCGGTGGCCAGAATCGTATCGACCTGCTGCGGCGTCCAGCGCCCCCGGCCGATCTCCACCAGCGTGCCGACCAGAATACGCACCATGTTGTAGAGGAAGCCGTCGCCCGTGACGAACACCTCCACGCCGCCGGCGGTCTCCACGACGTCGCAGCGGGTGATGGTTCGCACGGTGGTCTGGCGGTCTTCGCAACTGCCGGCCAGGCCCGCGAAGTCATGCGTCCCGCAGAACCGCCCGGCCGCGGCCTGCATCGGTGCGATGTCGATGGGCCGAAAATGATGCCACACCAGCCCGGCCTGGCTGACCGGGCGGATCGGCCCGAGGTGGATGCGGTAGCGGTACGTCTTGCCCCGCGCCGATCGGCTGGCGTGAAAGTCGGCGGCGACCTCCTCGATCGAGCGAATCGCGATGTCGCCCGGCAGCCGGCTGTTCATCGCCCGCCGCATGCCGACGGTGGGAATCGCCAGGTTCGGCGTGATGATGTTCGCCACCTGCCCCTCGGCGTGGACACCCGCGTCGGTCCGGCTGCAGCCGTGCACCGTCACCGGGTGCTTGAGCACCGCCACCGCGGCGGTCTCGACGTGCTGCTGGACGGTCTCGATCCCCTCGGCCTGCCTCTGCCAGCCGTGATACCGCGAGCCGTTGTAGGCGAGAACCAGCTTGACGTTGCGCGTGGGTTGCTCCATGGCCCTACTCTACCGCCCCGCAGGAAAATCACAACCCGCTGAACGCCAGGCATACCCTGTTGCGTTACACACTCGGCCGCGGATGCAAAAATTCGGGGAGGGTTTTCAGCCGGCGGCCAGGGGCCATGCGTATTGCCAGGTTGGCTGGCGGGGTCCCCATCCCGCCAACGCAGCCAGCGGCGCGTTTTCGAGGCGGCCGGACAGGAGCCTCGCCACCCGCTCGCACAGCTGACGGACTTGCGGAGGTGAACTCCTCCTGCAGCGGCGCTTCCATTTGTTTCTGAGCCGATTCGTGGGGGGGGGTGAGCTTTCAGGGCTGAAGGCCCGGCAGGATGTAGCCGGGGGCGTGAGCCCCCGGAAACCGTGTCCCAAATGCAATGAGCCCCCAAGGGGCGAAAGTCCTGTTGGCGGTCGTCACTGTCGCCCTTTCAGGGCTTGGTGTTCAGCCATTCCCTACCGGGGGCTTGCGCCCCCGGCTAAACACTTTCGCCGCTTCGCGGCTGATCTTTCGTGTAGCTTTTCACCGTGGCTTCCTCCTTCGCCAAGGCTACGGGAGGACAAGTGCGCCCACACCGCTACACACCTTCGTAGGAGTTCTCGATATTGGCCCCAGGACGTTCCCCGATAATGGGACATGAACCTTAAGTTTTGGCGTTTCCCGTCCGATAGGCCAACAGCGGGCCGGCGTGCGGCGGCCCTGCGCAAAACCTCCAGCCGAGAATACGACCATGCCTAAAGTCGAAGACTTCCTCATGAAGAAGGGCCCGGACGTCATCGTCCCCTCGCCCGAGACGACCGTTCACGAAGCGGCCAAGATGATGTGCGAAGCCAACGTCGGCTCGGTCATTATCAAGAGCAGCGACAAGATCGAGGGCATTTTCACCGAGCGCGATCTGCTGCGGAAGGTCGTCACGCCGGGCAAGGACCCGGCTGAGACCACGCTGGCCGATGTGATGAGCTCGCCGGTGCTGACGACCAGCCTGGATACCGACGCGGCGACGCTGCCTGTGATTTTCCGCGACAAGCACATCCGCCACCTGGCTGTCACCGAAGAGGACGCCCTGGTGGGGATGATCTCCGGGCGTGACCTGCTCGCCCTGTGCCTGACCGACGACGAGCAGGACGAATAGCCCGCCTAGCCCAGGGCCACGTCTAGCGTCATCATCACCGCCAGGCCCATCAGCACCACGGCGCCGATCAGCTCGGCCGGTCGGCCGATGGCCTTGCCGATGCGCTGCCCCAGCCCAATGCCGATGAGGCTCATGATGCAGGCGACCAGCCCGATCACCGCCACCATCTGCCAGATGTTCCCGCCGCGAAGACCGGCCGAGAACCCCACCACCAGCGCGTCGATGCTCGTGGCGACCGACAGCACCAGCAGCGACCAGCCTCGCGTGGGGTCCTTCCGCTGCTGGGGTTCGTGGCCGGCTGCGAGGTCCTCGGCGATCTGCTCGGTCGTCTCGCCAGGCCCGGCCCGAAGGGCTTCGATGAACATCTTCAGCCCGACGAGAAACACCAGCCCAGCGGCGATGTAGGTTCCCACCGAGCTGAGCAGCCCCGCGACGCTCCGGCCGAGGAAAAACCCCGCCAGCGGCATGATCGCCTGAAACAGCCCCATGTGCCACGCCAGGCGGAACTTCTGCCTCGGCCCGTTCCAGCGCACACCCACCGCCATGCAGACACTCATCGCGTCCACACCCAGGCCAGCCGCCAAACCAAGAAGCATCCACGGACCCATAAAGAAGAATTCTCCGCAAGATGGAGCAAAATAAATGAAAAATAGGCTCCAGGCCATTACTATTCTGGATATTAGGTGTTTATGTCATAGTATGGCCGCGAGCGGACCGGCGGGCAAGAATTCAAATATTTTTGATTTTACCCTTGCAAGATATTATATTCTGCTAGAATGCGGTCTCCCGCGGGCCGATACATCTTGTCTGATACTTGACAAGTCGCAGGACATCGTCTATTGATTGTTGAGTTACCAGAGCAAACGCTGTGCTCTTGAAGGGAGATACCTTGGCTGCCAACACGTTTTCAACCTTTGCCATTGCAGAAATGCTGCATGTCGACCCGGGCTCTGTAGCCAACTGGATCGATCAGGGGTTGCTCAAGGCGCATCGCACGCCTGGCGGGCACCGCCGGGTGGTGGCTGAGAACCTCGTGGAGTTTCTGCGCGAGCACAAAATGCCCATCCCCCCGGAGTTGAGCACCACGCCGGTCCGCATTCTCGTTGTTGATGACGAAGAGGCCGTCGCCAAGCTCATCGCCCGGGCCATTAGGAGCCAGTACCCCGATTACGAGGTCATCGAGGCCAATGATGGTTTCCGCGCCGGCACGACCATCGCCACCGTCCGCCCGGACGTGGTGATCCTCGACCTCCGCATGCCGGGCATGGATGGCTACGAAGTCTGCCGCATGATCAAGGCCCAGGAGGCCACCCGCCACGCCGAGGTCATTGCGATCACGGCCTTCCCCTCGCCGGAAAGCAACGGACGGATCAAAGAGTGCGGCGCCCGCGTCTGCCTCGCCAAACCGCTCGACCTCGATCAGCTTCTGCAGGAAATCGAGAAGTCGCTCTAAGCGAACACACAGACACACACCCATCCAAGCCCGGCCCGGCCGGGCTTTTTTTTGGTTCATGTCATGTCCCATTACCGGGGAACGTCTCGGGACCAATGTCGAGAATTCCTCAAAGCCCCAACGGGGCGAAGGGATGTAGCCGGGGGCGCACTTGTCATTCCGTAGCCTTGCCGAAGGAGCAAGCCACGGACACATAGGCCCAAAACAGCAAAACCCCGAAGGGGCGAGACCTCGCATGGTTTGTATCGCCCTTTCAGGGCTGGCATTCGACCTGACTTCAACATTGGGACACCCAATCAATGGAGCAGGTCGTAGAGGGCC
>CAZCDM010000068.1:0-11871 GCA_964497475.1 uncultured Planctomycetaceae bacterium | reverse complement strand
TGCTGACCGGCACGGCCGAGTCGCTCGCCAGCCACCGCATCGTCTTTGCTGCCGAACAGGCCCGCCGCGAAGCCCGCGTCGTGGAACTCTCGGAGCACTCGGCCTGAGGCGAAGCCGTTGGCCGGACTCTGGGCGATATCGGATAAGGTTGAAACTTTTCCCGCAAGTCGTTACAATACGCCGCTCGCCTGTTGACACAGAAAGGACCATCCCATGGGACAGCGACGTGACCGGCTTGACGGCCGACTGGAAAATCAGAAGAAGACCCGCCACAAAAACGCCCCGCGCAAGTACAAAGAGCGTCAGCGCAAGCTCGCCCGCCTCAAAGCCAGCCAGCAGCGACGCGGCGAAACCGCCGATGCCTGAGACCGACCCGTTCCTGCAGCTGGCCATCGACGAAGCACGCGCAGGACTCGCCGAGGGAGGCATTCCGATCGGTTCGGTACTCGTCCGCGGCCGCGAGGTTCTGGGCCGGGGCCATAACCGGCGCGTGCAGGACGGCTGTGCGATTACCCACGCGGAAATCGACTGCCTCAAAAACGCCGGCCGCGTCGGCCGATACGGCGATACCGTCCTCTATTCCACCCTCATGCCCTGCTACCTCTGCGCCGGGGCGGTGGTGCAGTTCGGCATTGGCAAGGTCATCGCCGGCGAAGCCCGCACCTTTCCCGGCGCGCGGGAGTTCATGGAATCCCATGGCGTGGCGGTCATCGACCTCGACCGCGACGACTGCGCGGCGATGATGGCTGCGTTCATCGAAGCCAACCCCGAACTCTGGAACGAAGACATCGGCGAGCTGGACTGACCCGGAGCATCCCATGAGCGTTGAAGACCGCCTCCAGAAGGCAGAAGAAAAACTTGCCTACGCCGAGCAGACCATCGAGCAGTTGAACGAGGTGGTCACCGGCCTGAACGAAAAGCTCCGCCGGATCGAACACGCCGTCGAAGACCTCAAAGACCATCTCCCCGGCGACTCCGACGAGTCGCCCGATCAGCCCCCGCCACACTACGGCGGGCTGAACTCCGCCAGCTGATTCGCCTGACGCGCAGTCGCCCACAGGTCAGCGGCGCATCGCGACCGCTGGTCAAAACATGTTCGTTGCGCCGCGGTCGAAGCAGACCCAGCAGACGATGCCCGCGATCAGGCAGAGCGTCACCAGGCCCAGCAGGATTCCCGCCAGCCACGCCCACAGCCGGGCCGTGCTGAACATGCGTGTCCGCAAAGCTACGCCCTCGGCGATCAAAAACCCCGCAGCCAGCGGCACGAGACACGTGCCCGCCTTGACCAGTACAGCCGTCTCCGTCGGCCAGATGTTCATTCCATTGCCCTTTTCATTGATCCACTTGCGCGCAGCGTCCCTGCCGCGCTTCTACAGAAAGGATTATCGGACGTAGCCCGCCAGCCGCATGAGCCTTTTTGTCCGTGTAAAAAGCCCCAGGCCACAGAGTCGCCGAGACACAGAGAATGACACAACAGAACCTGTGTTGGTGTGTTCTCCTCTGTGAACTCCGTGCCTCTGCGGTTGCCGTTTTGATTTGGCGGCTGCTTATGTCGCTGGATCAGACCGAGAGGTTCTGGATATGCTGGATGCGTTCGGCCAGGGGCGGGTGGGTGTCGAAGAGGCTGACCGATCGGCCGTCGCTGCGTGCCTTCATCACCGGGTTGACGATGTACAGCGGGGCCGTGGCGCGGTTGGCCGCTTCGAGCACTTCGGTATCGCCGCTGAGCCGGGCCAGGGCGCTGCTCATGCCGTCAGGGTTCCGCGTCAGCTCGACGCTGCCGGCGTCGGCGAGGAACTCCCGCTGCCGGCTCAGGGCCATCTGGATGATCTTGGCCAGGATCGGCGCGAGGATCGCAAAGGCAATGGCGATGACCAGCAGCACCAGCTGCGCCCCGCCGCCACCGGAGTCGCGACTGCGCCGCCGCCGCGAGCCGGCCCCGAACCACAGGCTCCGCAGAAAGATGTCCGAGAGGATCACCATAAAGCCCACCATCACCGCCATGAGCGTCGCGTAGAGGATGTCGTAATGACGCACGTGGGACAGCTCGTGGGCCATGACGCTCTGGAGTTCGTCGCGGGTGAGCTTTTGACGCAGCCCGGTGGTGATGGCGACCGAGGCATGCTTGGGGTCGCGTCCGGTGGCGAATGCGTTCATGGCCGAGTCGTTGATGAGATAGATCCGCGGCATGGGCAGGCCGCCCGCGATGGCCATCTCCTCGACGACGTTCCACAGTTGCGGGTCGTCGGCCTTTTGAATTTCTCTGGCTCCGCTGATGGCCATCAGCACATCGCCGCCACGATAGTACGTCGCCAGCGAAATGATAAACGCGATACCCGCAGCCACGCCGGCCGTGGCCAGCGCGAACGGCCAATTATACCCGCCGCCGCTGCCGGCTACCGGCTCGCCGAAGACATCCGTCTGCGGTTCGCTGTAGCCGCCCCAGACCAGCCCGATCACCGTCCCCAGCGCAAGAAACACCACCAGGAAGCAGAGGATCAGAATCCAGCTGTTCCGCTTGTTGCGGGCGATGAGGGTTTGGAAGGTTTCCACAGCCATGGCGTGTTCCGTTGCGTCTCAGTCTTGGGTCGGGTTAAAATGACACCTTCGGCGCTTCGCGGGCCTGGGGTTCTTCCAGCTCGAACATGTCGCGCTTCTCGAAGTGGAACACTCCGGCGATGACGTTGCTGGGGAACTGCTGGATGCTCGTGTTGTAGACCGCCACGGTGCTGTTGAAGTGCTGCCGTGCGAAGGAGATTTTATTCTCCGTGCTGGTCAGCTCCTCCTGCAGCTGGGCGAAGTTCTCGTTGGCCTTGAGGTTCGGGTACGATTCCGAGAGAGCAAAGAGCTTGTGCAGCGCCCCCGAGAGCATGCCCTCGGCCTGGCCCTGCTCGGCGACGCTGCCGGCGTCGATGGCCTGGTTGCGGGCCTGGATAACATTCTCCAGCGTCTCCTTCTCGTGGGCGGCATAGCCCTTGACGGTCTCGACGAGGTTGGGAATCAGGTCGTACCGCCGCTTGAGCTGCACGTCGATCTGGCTCCAGGCTTCGTCGCAGGCAATGCGTTTGCGAACCAGCCCGTTGTAGACCGCGATCACAGCCACGATCAGAATCACCAGCACGCCTAAGGCAATCCACAGTCCGGTCATGGTCAGTCCCTTTCGGTTGAGGTCATCTCGCCCCGGCGTCGGCCGAGGGTTTTTTACATATGCCATCTCGCCCCGGCCATCGGCCAAGAGCTGCTACACCACGATAGCCTCCTGACATGCGGTTTTGCAACCGTCAACCCCAGGCGGGATGATGAAGATTGCATTGCGATTGTCCTTACGCGCCGCGGCGGGGCCGGGGTATAATCCGCCCGTGGATTCCTGGACACTCGAGCATATCGACTTCCGTGCCGTCCGCGAGCTGCTGGCCGGCTTTGCCGCGACGTCGCTGGGCAAGGCGGCCGCACGCGCCATCGCCCCGGCCGATGAACTCGCCGTCGTCGCCGAGCGCCTCGAAGAAACATCCGAGATGGTCGAGGTCCTCCGCGAGGTCGGCCTGCTGCCCTTCGGCGGGATCACCAACATCGGCGAGGCGCTCGACCGGGCCGTGCCTGCCCACGGGGCCGGGCCGGAGGATTTTTCCGCCATCGCCGCCACGCTCGAAGCAGCCATGAATGTCCGCAGCTTCCTGGCCGGGCTCGACGATCGCCTGGCCCACATGCGGTCGGCCAAGAACCGCCTGGCCGACTTCGCCACGCTCATCGACCACATCCGCCGCATCATCGCCGCCGACGGCACGATCCGCGACGACGCCTCCGACCACCTCAAAACCCTCCGCCGCCAGATCGCCGAGGCCACCGCCCAGGTCCACGACGTCATCCACAGCTACCTGCGGAACCCCGAGGTCCGCAAGCTGCTGACCGGCGGGAACGTCACGCTCCACGGCGACCGCTACGTCCTGCCCGTCCGATCCGACCACCGCGGGCGTCTGCCCGGCGTGGTCCATCGCGAGTCCAACACGGGCGGCACGCTCTTCGTCGAGCCCAACGAATCGGTCCAGCTCAACAACCGCCTCGTCGACCTCCGCGACCACGAGAAGCAGGAGATCGAACGGCTGCTCAGCGAGCTGGGCGTGAAGGTCACCACCCGCCGCAAGGACATCGACCGCGCCATCCAAACCCTCGCCCACCTCGACCTGCTCTCGGCCCGGGCCCAGTACGCCTACCAGAACGACCACACCGCCCCGACCATGACGGCCGAGGGGCCCGTGGAACTCTTCGCCGCCCGCCACCCGCTGCTGGAAGCCCGCGCCGGCCATGCCGCCACCGCCGGCGAGCCCGTCGTGCCCATCGACATCCGACTCGGCAGCGACTTCGACATCCTCGTGATCACCGGCAGCAACACCGGCGGCAAGACCGTCGCGCTCAAGACCCTCGCCCTGATCGCCGCGATGGCCCAGTCGGGCATGCACGTCCCGGCCCGGCGGGGGGCCACGCTGCCCGTCTTCGCCGACGTGCTGCTGGACATCGGCGACGAGCAATCGCTCGAACAGTCGCTCAGTACCTTCGGCGCGCACATCGAACGGCTGAAGTTCATCCTCGCCCGCCTGGCCAGGCTCGGCCCGCGCTGCCTCGTGCTGCTGGACGAACTCGGCAGCGGCACGGACCCCGACGAGGGCGGCGCGATCGGCCAGGCCATCCTCGACCACCTCCGCCAGGTCGGCTGCCTCGCGATGGTCAGCACGCACTTTTCCGTCCTCAAGGCCTACGCGATGAACCACGACCGCGTCGACAATGCCTCCGTCGAGTTCGACACCGCCAGCCTCCGCCCGACCTACCACCTGCACATCGGCACGGCCGGGGAATCCCACGCCCTGACCGTCGCCGAACGCCTCGGGCTCGATGTGTCCATCGTCGCCACCGCACGAGAGTACGTCGGCTCGCGAACCAGCCAGTTCCGCCAGGCGATGCGCCGCACCGGCCAGGCCCGTCAGCAGGCCGAGACCGCCCGCGCCGACGCCGACGCCGCCCGCCAGCAGGCCCGCACCCAGGCCGAGCAATACCAGGACCGCCTCGACGACCTCGCCGAGCTCAAGCGCCAACTGCAGACCTGGCTGTCGCAGCTCGGTACGCTCCAGCCCGGCCAGACCATCCACGTCCCGGCCGAGGGCGTCGACGGCACGTTAGTCCGCCTGGAACTCCACCGCCAGGTCGCCGTGATCGACCTCGGCCAGGTCCAGCGCGAAATCCCGCTGGTCGACCTCATGCCCGACCTCGGCCAGCAGGCCGTCCGCCGCGAGATGACCGCCCTGCAGCGTCAGGCCCGCGACCGTGCCGCCCAGACCGAGCAAGCCCTGGCCGACGCGCAGGCCAAGCTCGCCGAAGCCCAAAAGCACGAGCAGCTCCACCAGGCCAAGGCCAAGCAGTTCGACACCTGGCTCAACGCCATCGCCTGCGCCCGCGTTGGTCAGGAGGTTTCCATCGCCCGCAAGCCCGGCACGGGCACGCTCAAGGCGCTGGACCTCAAGGCCCTCAAGGCCGTCGTGGAAATCAAGGGCGGCAAGACACTGGAACTCTCCCTGCCGGAGCTGTTCCCCCAGGCCGGCCCCTTCGCGCCCGGCCAGAGCAACGCCAACCGCACCGGCCGTAAGAGACGCCCCGCCAGGCAACGCTCAAGCAAGCCCGCCCCGGACCAGCCCCCGCCGCGCGGGCCCGAGCAGGGCAAAAAGGCGGCCGCCCTCCGCAAGGCCGTCCTCAAGACCAAGCCCGGCGAGAGGATCTACGTCGTACCCTTCCAGACGGCGGCGACGCTGGTTCGCTTCGACGAGGACAAGGACCAGGCCATCGTCAGCCGCGGCGCCTTCGAGATGCAGGTGGCCATTTCCGACTGCGAACCGGTCGGCTACAAGCGGTAGCTACACGAAGACGACCGACGCGTAGCCGACGCTCGTGTCGTCGGCCAGGTTCGGCCGGCGGGCATGGGTAATGCGGTAGCTGTTGGTGTACTCCAGCAGTTGTCCGCGAGTGGCCCCGAGCTGCCTGGTCGCCTCGATGGTTGCAGCGATCGCCCCGGCCCCGCAGGCGCTGTGATGCTCGGCTGCATGACGCAGCACCGCCTCGCCGTCCATCGCCAGAACATGCTCCAGCAGGGCGTGGTCGTTTTCGCTCGCGTAGGCTTCGCTCTGCTTGCCCGTCCCGCCCGGGCTGCCGAAGTGCCCGCCATGATGCGTCAGGTCGGTACTGCCCAGCAGCGTCACCTCGCCCGGTTTGCGAAGCGTCGTAAGATACCGGCCGATCTTCTCGCCCACTTCCAGCGCCACCTCCGTAGCCGGCACGGCCACGGGCACGATGCGGACCTCATCGTCCATCGCATACAGCAGCGGCACCTGGACCTCCAGCGAGTGCTCGTAATCGTGGGCGGCCGCGTTGGCCCGTATGGCCGGGCACGCGGCGATCAGCGCCTCGGCCAGGCGGTCATCCACGGGCACGGCCCCGCCGGGCCAGGTCCACTCGCCATCGGGCCAGACCTCGCCCAGGCTGGCCTGGCCGGTATGGTCGGCCCCCAACAGAATGACCGTCGTCGGCTCGGGCCCGGCCTCGAACAGCGCCCGAATGGTCCGGGCCGCCAGTAAACCGGAATAGACCCACCCGGCATGGGGGGCCAGCCCGCCGTATCGCCGGGTCGGCAGGTCCTCGCTGCAGGGGGCCTGGTCGATCAGGTCCCGCGCCTCGGCCTGGCTGGTGGCTGCATCGGCAGGGTAAAACGAACCGGCTCGAATGGCTTTCCGCGTGGGCATGACGTCTCCTTTCAAAGATAAAACAGTAGCACCCGCCGCCGAATTATTGTATAAGCAAGGCCTCGACAATCCCCCCCGGTGATGGGATTTTTTTACCTTTTTCTGGAGACTGTCCCGTGGCTAAAGACAATCTGCACGACACCGCCGCCCTGCGAGCCCTCGCCGACGGCTTTGACCACACCCAGGAGGTCGAAGAGCCCGACCAGCCGGCCGAGGAGTCCGACGAGATCATGCCCACGCAGATCGATCCGGAACTGGGCGTGAACCCAGCCATCAGGCTGGCGGCGCCCGACGACCAACCCCGCTCGGCCGTCTCCCGCAAAGACCGCGCCAAGCAGTTCCAGGCCCGCCAGTCGACCCACTCGACCCACGCGTTCCGCAAAACCGCCATCCCGCTGCTGATCGGCATGGGCGTGCTGCTGATTTTCATTGCCGGCATTACGATGTACCTCAAAAGCGGCATGACCGAAGAGCAGATCGCAGAGAACAAGCTCATGCAGAACGGCGGGCTCTTTGCCGCGATCTGCGTCGTGCTGGGCATCTGCCTCGTCGCCGGGGCAGGGTTCTTCCACATGGAAGTCAGCCGCGATAAGAAAAAGGCGCAAGCGGAACGGGCCCGCAACGCCAACTGAAAGACCTCTTCATGGACGCCATCGAAGATATACTCGCCGATCTCCAGGCCGGGCGGATGGTCGTCCTTGTCGACGACGAGTCGCGCGAGAATGAGGGCGATCTGGTCTGTGCGGCCGAGAAGATCACGCCCGAGATCGTCAACTTCATGGCCACCCACGGCCGTGGGCTCATCTGCCTGCCCATGACCAACCAAAAGGCCGATTCCCTCGGCCTGCACATGCAGACCCAGACCAACACCTCCCAGTTCACCACCGCCTTCACCGTCAGCATCGACGCCGCCCAAGGCGTGACCACCGGCATCAGCGCCGCCGACCGCTCACATACCATCCAGCTCGCCGCCCGCGACGACGCAGCCCCGGCCGACTTCGCCCGCCCCGGACACATCTTCCCCCTTCGCGCCGTCGACGGCGGGGTCCTGCTCCGCGTCGGCCAGACTGAAGGCAGCGTCGACCTCTGCCAGCTCGCCGGGCTCAAGCCCATCAGCGTTATCTGCGAGATCATGAACCCCGATGGCTCGATGGCCCGCCGCGACGACCTCAACGCCTTCTGCGCCCAGCACGACCTGAAAATGTGCACCGTCGCCGACGTCGTCCGCCACCGCCTCAAGCACGACCGCCTCATCAAACGCGAGGTCGAGATCGACCTGCCCACCGAGTTCGGCACGTTCCACCTGATCGCCTATTCCTCCCTCGTCGACGACCCCCCCCACGTCGCCCTGACCCTCGGCGGCGTCGGCCAGCTCGACTCGGACGGCAAGCCCATGATCCACGATGAGCCCGTCCTCGTCCGCGTCCACAGCGAATGTCTCACCGGCGACCTCTTCGGCAGCCTCCGCTGCGACTGCGGCCCGCAACTGCACACCGCGATGCACAAAATTGCCCAGGCCGGCAAGGGCGCCCTGGTCTACATGCGGCAGGAAGGGCGCGGCATTGGGTTGATCAACAAACTCCGCGCCTACAAGCTCCAGATGGAACAAGGCCTCGATACCGTCGAGGCCAATGTTCACCTCGGCTTCCAGCCCGACCAGCGTGACTACGGCGTGGGCAACCAGATCCTCCGCGACCTGGGCCTGCGAAAGCTCCGCCTGCTGACCAACAACCCCCGCAAGATTTTCGGGCTGGAAGGCTTCGGCCTGCAAATTGACGAGCGCGTCGCCATCGAAATCCCGCCCGGCGAGCACTCCTGCGAATACCTTCGGGCCAAAAAGGCCAAGCTCGGCCACATCCTCGGAGACCTCTGAGAACATGAACCCCCAGCCGCTGCATCACGTCTGGCAGTACACCGATGTCGACCGGACCTTCTGGAACGATCACCTCGACGACTGGGTGCCCGATGAGATCATCGACGCTCACCTGCACCTCTACCCCGCCCGCTGCGAGCTCGAAAAACTCACCGACGAGATGCGTCGCCAGTACTGGGTCAACGAGCTGTTCTGCCCCATCGACGAGGATCAGCTCGAGCGGGCTTACGAGCTGACCTTCCCCGGCCGGACGGTCGGCAAGGTCGTCATGGGCTATCCGTCGCTGAGTTTCGATACCGACCTGAACAACCAGCTCGTGGCCGAGCACTGCCGCACGCACGGCTATGGCGGGCTGGTGCTGCTTCGGCCGCAGTGGTCGGTCGATCGCCTCCGGGCCGAGCTGGACAGGCCCGGCTTCATCGGCGTCAAACCGTACTACGCGATGATCAGCCACAACCCCGCCTCGCGCGACGAGCACATCGAGGCGAGCATCTTTGACTTCCTGCCGCACCGCCATCTGGAACTCATCGACGCCCGCCGCGCGTGGGTCACCCTGCACGTGCCCCGCGCCGGCCGCCTGGCCGATCCGGCCAACCTCGACGAGGTCCGCCAGCTGCGCCAGCGATACCCCAACGTCCGGCTGGTCATCGCCCACCTCGGGCGGTCCTACACCCTGCCCCACGCCGAGGCGGCACTGCCTGCACTGGCCGACGATCCGGGCTTGTACTGGGACATCTCGGCTGTGCTGAACCCCGACGTGCTCGCCTTGGCCCTGGAGACTATCGGCCCCGAGCGGCTGCTCTACGGAACCGACAACCCCATCTTCTTCATGCGAGGCCGGCGGCAGTGGGAGGGCTCGACCTACCGCAACCGCACGAACTACCCCTTCCACTTCAACGCCGAACGCGAGCCAGCCGACGTCGAAGCCTCCTACACCCTCTACATGTACGAAGCCCTCCGTGCCCTGCGCAGCGTCTGCGAGCAGGCCCGGCTCAGCTCCGCCCAGGTCAACGCGATCTTTCGAGACAACGCCGCCCGACTCCTCGACGGCGTCAACACGCCCGAGACGTAGCCGCCCGACTACCCGGGCTCATCGGCCGAAGGGGCCTGTCCCTGGTCGGCCTTGCCGGCCCGGCCCAGCAGCGGCAGGAAGATCAACACCGCCACGACGCTACTCGCCGCGGCGAACACCAAAAGCATCTTGTAGCCGAAGTGATGGGCGATCAGCCCGCTGCCGAACGCCGCCAGCACGCTTGAAATGGCCAGGGCGGCGTTGAAGCTCCCCAGCGCCTCGCCCTCGGGGCCCGTAGCCAGCTGGGCCGTCCACGCATTGCCCCCAACCATCAACGGCGACCACGCAATCGGAATCAGCATGTACACCGGCGGCAGAAGCCAGGCGTTGATCCCCGTATCCACGTACGCCATCACCGCCATGCCCGTCAGAGCGACCACCGACATCACCGCGCCGATCATCACGACCCAGCCGTCACCGATTTTCTCGCCCAGCGTACCCGACGGCGCGTAGGCAAAGATGCCGATAAACGCCCCGATACCGTAATACAGCGACGAGAGCCGGTACGACAACCCCAGCGCCTCCTTCATCAGCAGCGGAAACAGAATCCCCAGCAGCCACGTCGCCAGCATGATGAAGAACCACCCAGCAATGAACAGGCCGAACGTCGAGCACCCGTCCTTCTTCAGCCGAGCCAGGACCTGGCCCAGCGCCGCGTGATACCCCACCACCGGCGAGACAGCCGCCCGTTGCGGCCGGTGATGGCGATGATGGAAATGCACACTGCCGGCTGCGGGTTTGCCGTGCTGCTTGGGCTTGGGCAGCTTCAACGCGCCCAGCACCAAGGCCGGCGCCATCAGAACCGCCGAGACGTACAACCCCACCGCCGGGGTCTGCTGCAGGTACGATACCAGCACGAGGCCCAGACACTGGCCCACGCCGTAAAATGTCTGCAGCCAACCGATGCGGCTGTCCCACTGGTCCTTTGGACGGAACTCCACGATGAACATCGTCGCGACGGTGTTGCTCGTGCCCGAGCCCACCCCCTGGAGCAACGCCAGGGCCATCCAGAACCACGTCACGCTCGTCGTCGGAAACAGCCCCAGACCTACCGCCAACAGTACGAACCCAGCCAGGTAAAACAAACGATGCTTGCCCGTCCGGTCGGTCAGGCTGCCCATTAGCGGCGAGATCAACTGGCCGACGTAGAACATCGCCATGATCGTCCCGGCCAGGGCCGCATTGCCCGGATGCCGGTCGTTGATGAGAATCGGCATGAGGATACCCCCCGTGCCAAAAACGACCACCGCCTGGAGGGCGTAGCCGGTGTACCACGGTTCGACGCTGCGGCGGATGGTGCTCAGAAACTTCCAGGCCATGGCGGGCTCCTTGCGGTTTGGGGTCTTCTGTCACCCTACAGGCCAGGCCGGGCATGTCAAACATTCGCCCCGCTGGAGATTGCATCGGCCCGGGGTTTCGGGGATAACCGGAGAACATGCTTGCCCTCGCCTGGACATTCGAGCCGTCCGCCTCGCCCCTGCTCCTGCCGGCCGCAGCGGGGCTGGCCCTGTTCGCCGAGGTCGTCGTCCTGGCCCTGAACGCCCAGGGCAGGTCGCCCGCCCGCGACCTGCTGCGAACGGCCGGGGCACTGCTGGCCGGGCCCGTGGCGGCAGCAATCGCAGCCGGGCTGTTCGTTTTGGCGCGAGGGCAGGCCACCCGCAAAGCGGCTCTCACCTGGCTGAAGCTCAGCCTACACGGCTCGGCCATCCTGGCCGGGGCGCTGCTTACACTCACCTGGCCCGCCGGCAGTGCGATCCTCGTTCTCGGCTCGGTGGCCGGGGCCTGGTCGCTCCGCAGCTATCGCCGGGCTCCGCTGAGCCTCTCGCAAAAAGCCTCCACGCTTGGCTTTCGTCTGGCGGGCATCGCCCTGGCGGTGCTCTGGGCGCTGCACCCGGTCGCCTACACCGCCGAGGTCCACACCACCGGCCAGGCCGTCCTCATCGGCGTGGATGTCTCCGGCTCGATGACCCGTTTCCCCGCCCGGCCCGGCGCGAGCCAGACCCGCCAGGCCGCCGCACGAACCGCCCTGCAAAATGCCAAGCCGCAACTGGCCGAGCTGGCCGAGACCGCCGAGGTGCTCGGCTTTGGATTCAGGGTACTTTGAAAAATTCAAATTCGGATATCGCGTAGGATTTCCGCTTTCT
>CAZCDM010000067.1:0-11989 GCA_964497475.1 uncultured Planctomycetaceae bacterium | reverse complement strand
TTGTAAAACAAAGACTTACAGCGCAATCCAAAGGGGATGTCGAAGTCAGGAAAGTTCCCTGCCAGAGAACATGCATGGTGGGGCACCGGTCCCACCATGCAGACGGATGGTTCTGCGTTGGTGCGGGAGGTTCGCTGGGCAATGGTTCCGGGCCGACGGGCTACGTCGTGTAGTCGGCGTTGATGGCGATGTAGTCTCGCGAGAGATCGCACGTCCAGGCGGTGTAGCTGCCTCGGGCCAGGCCCAGGTCGCAGTCGATGGTGATGGTCTGGGCCTGTTTCATCGAGGCTGAGAGTTTGGCATCGTCGAACGAGGCCGGCTTGCCGCGGGTAAACACCCGCGTGCCGTTGAGCGTGATGGTCAGGCGGTCGGGGCGGACCTCGGCCGGGCTGTTGCCCAGGGCCATGGCGATACGCCCCCAGTTGGGGTCGCAGCCGTGGATGGCGGTTTTGACCAGCAGACTGTTGGCGACGGTTTTGGCGGCCTGCTCGGCCTGGCGGTCGGACCGGGCGCGGCCGACGTTGATCTCGATCAGCCGGGTCGCGCCCTCGCCGTCGCGGGCCATGGCGCGGGCCAGCTCGCCGCAGAGTTCGTCCAGGGCGGCGGCGAAGCGTTTTGCGTCGCGGGTGCCGGGGCGGAAGGACGGTGTGTCGGCCTGGCCGGAGGCGAAGGCGGCCACGATGTCGGATGTCGACTGGTCGTTGTCGATCGTCGCGGCGTTGAAGGTTTTCTGGCAGGTGGCCTTGAGCAGCCGATGCAGGGCCGAGGGCGCGATGGTCGCGTCGGTGGTGATCAGGGCGATCATCGTCGCCAGCGACGGGGCGATCATGCCGGCGCCTTTGATCACGCCGGCGAGGGTGACTGCCTTGCCGGCCAGGGTCAGTTGCACCACGGCCGACTTTTCCCGGGTGTCGGTGGTCATGATGGCCTGCAGGGCGGCGGCGTCGTTGCGGGTCGAGAGGGCTTCGGCGGCGGCGGCGATCCCGGCGCGGACCTTGGCCATCGGCAGCCGATGGCCGATCACGCCCGTCGAGGCCACGAGGATTCGCTCGGCCGTCGTGTCGAGGTGCCGGGCGGTCAGCCGGGCCATGGTGTGGGCGTCGGCCAGGCCGGCCTTGCCGGTGCAGACATTGCTGTTGCCCGCGTTGACCACCATGCCGCGCATGCGCCCGTAGCCGCGCGGCAGGATATCCCGGTCGTAGAGGATCGGCGCGCCGACGATCTGGTTGCTGGTGGTGACGATGGCGGCGGGGATGTCCTTCTCGGCGGCGAGGATGGCCAGGTCGTTCCGGCCGGAGGGCTTGATCCCGCAGGCCACGCCCGCGGCGGTGAACCCGCCGGGCAGAGTGAGGTGTCGTGTGGTGGTCATGGCAGGGTCAGAGCAGGCCGGTGGTTTCGTCGAGGCCGAACATGAGGTTCATGTTCTGGATGGCCTGGGTGCTGGCGCCTTTCAGGAGGTTGTCCAGTGCGCTGAAGAGCATGACGCGGTTCTTGGCGAGCCGGGCTGCGACGTCGCAGTAGTTGGTGTGGGCGACATACTTCGTGGCCGGCAGGACCTTGGGCCGATGGCGGACGAAGGGGGCGGAGCGATAGGCCTCGGCCAGGGCGTCGTTGAGTTTTTCCTCGGTCGCCCCGGCGGTGGGGGTGGCGTAGATGCTGCAGAGCATGCCGCGATCCATCGGGCACAGGTGGGGCTGGAAGAGCAGCTCGACTTCCATGCCGGCCACGGCTGAGAGCACCTGCTCCATTTCCGGCATGTGGCGGTGATTGCCAATGCCGTACGGCTCGAAGTTTTCGTTCCGCTCGGGGAAATGCTGTTTGGCCGAGGGCGTCCGCCCCGCGCCGGACACGCCCGAGATGGCGTTGACGACGATGCCGGTCGGCTCGATGAGCCCGGCCTGCAGGACCGGCCCCAGGGCCAGCGACGCGCACGTCGGGTAGCAGCCGGGGTTAGCCAGCAGGTTGGCGGTGGCGATTTGCTCGGCGAAGAATTCCGGCAGGCCGTAGACGGCCTCGCCGAGCCCGGCCGGGTCGGTGTGCTGGGTGTACCAGGCTTCGTACAGCTCGGCCGAGTCCAGCCGATAGTCGGCCGACCAGTCGATGACGCGGAGGTTCGCCGCCCGCAAGGCCGGGACGTAGCTCATGGCCACCTTGTGCGGCACGCAGAGCATGGCCAGGTCGGCCCCGAGGTCGCTCAGCAGATCGGCGTTGAAGGCCTCCTGCCGCAGCTGGACCTGCTCTGAGAGGATGGGGAAGAACCCGTCGATGGGGCCGAGTTCCGACTCGGGCCCGAAGATGCCGATCAGCTCGGCCTGGGGGTGTCGGGCGAGCCAGCGGATGGCCTCGAGGCCCGCGTAGCCGCTGCCGCCGATGAGAATGATTCGGATGGGTTTCTCGCTCATGATCGTCTCTGTGGTGTGGGATGAAAAAAGCCCCGTCCGCAATCGGCCGGGGCTTGGGGGGTCGGTCTGAAAAGCGGATTAACGCTTGGAGAACTGGAAATGCTTGCGGGCGCCGGGCTGACCGGGCTTCTTGCGCTCTTTCATGCGGGAGTCGCGGGTCAGCAGGCCCTTGTCTCGCAGGTCGTGTTCGATGTCGGGCACGTGCTCGGAGATGGCTCGGGCGAGCCCGAGGCTGACGGCACCGGCCTGGCCGGTGGGCCCGCCGCCCTTGACGTTGACGAAGACATCGTAGCTGCCTGTCATGCGGACGGCCTGGAGGGGCTCGAGGATGGCGTTGCGCTCATGCTCGTGCTTGAAGTACTCATCGGCGGGGCGTTTGTTGATGACGTACTCGCCCTTGCCGGGGCGGATGCGGACGCGGGCGATGGCGGATTTGCGTCGGCCCGTGCCCCAGATGAAGTCCGCTCCGGCCGGCAGGGCCGGTGCGGTGCGGCTGGGGGCTTCCTGGACGGCCTCGGTGACCTTGACTTCCGTCTCGGCCGAGGTGTCGGTTTCCTGCTTGGGTGCGTCGTTGTCTTTGGTCTGATCGCTCATGTTCGGTTCGTGCCCTGGTTACAGTTCAAGGGGTTGGGGTTGCTGGGCCTGGTGGGGGTGTTCGGGCCCGGCGTAGACTTTGAGTTTCGTCAGCATGGCCGCACCGAGACGGGTCTTGGGCAGCATACGTCGGACGGCCTCGGCGATGACCATCTCGGGCTTTTTATCGAGCATGGCAGCCAAGGTGGTTTCCTTCTGGCCGCTGGGATAGCCGCTGTAGTTTTTGTATATCTTCTGTGCGGGCTTGTTGGTGCCGTTGGTTTTTACCTTGGCTGCATTGATGACGACGACAAAGTCGCCGCAGTCGACGTGCGGGGTATAGGCGGGCTTGGTCTTGCCCTGGAGGATCGGGGCAACGACGGCGGCGAGGCGGCCGAGGACCTGGTCGGTCGCATCGACAACGTGCCATGCCGCCTCGACTTCGCCGGGCTTGGCCATATAGGTCTTGACAGTCATTGTTTGTTCCTGCAGTTACGAACCCTTCTCTGGTAATAAAGAGCCTCGCATTATGGCGCGGCTGGCCGGGGCTGTCAAGTCAAAAGCGGGCACATTTTTGCATTTTTTCCGCAGGGCGGCGGCAGCGGCCGGCTCGGTCGGGCGGCGGAATCTTTTTACCCTGAAAAAGTTGACTTTGTCCTGAGCCCCGCCGATAGTATACTCGCGTTGTGGGTTTTGCGTTCGACCTCTTTTCAACCATAGCTTTGTCCGGAAAGCATTACACTTACCTTTGGAGACCGACTCATGCTGCATCGACTGCCCCGCTGGATGCCCGTTCTGTGCCTTACCCTTGCAACCCTGCCGCTGATCGGCTGCAAAGACAAACGCACCATCACGATCAGCTACGAACGGGCCGCCCAGTATCAGATCCCCCAGAGCGTTCACAAGGCCGCGATCGTCGAGTTCGGCGCGACCGGCCGGACCGAAAAGAAGTGGGGCGAGCTGGCCGCGGATGACCTGGCCTCGGCGATGGACGCCCTCAACCAGCGGTACCGCCGCTACGTTCTGATCGACCGCAAACGCGTCGCGGCCCTGATGGAAGAGCGCGACTTCCAGATGTCCGTATCGAGCACCGACTCAGCCGTCAAGTTCGGCGAGGTCGCCCAGGTCGATGCGATGATCTACGGAACCGTCTCCTGCATCCATGAAGATTCCCACGTGCGGTACGAGCAGTACGACTACAACCTCAAACGCAACGTCACGCGCAAGCGGCTCCGCCGGATCGCCACCGTGGCTGTCAACTTCACCATGGACGACGTCCACTCCCACCGGACGCTCTGCTCGTTCCAGACCAGCTGGACGTACGATTCCGAAGAGGCCCTGTCCTCTTGGGACAAGATGGGCGGTGGTAGCGACAGCAAAATTCCCTCGGCCTCGCAGATCATCACTCAGCTGATCGACAAGTCCATCCAGCAGTTCGTGGCCAAGATCAGCCCGCACCAGGTCACCGTCAAGGTCAAGCTGGATAAGGGCAAGAGCGATTACGTCAAGGACGGCAATGAGTTTGCCTTCGCCGGGGAGTATCGCGACGCGATCCAGATGTATCAGCAGGGGATTGTCGAAAAGCCCGAAGATGCCTGGGCGTACTACAACATGGGCGTCTGCTACGAGGCCATGGGCGAACTCGGCAAGGCCGAGGAGTACTACAACAAGGCCCTGGGCTTCAAGACGGAAAAAGAGTTCGTCCAGGCCCGCCGCCGGGTCCGGGTGGAAGACAAAAATGAGCTGAACCGCAGAAATTCCCACTAACCTGTTTTCGTCTGGGCTGTCCAATGGCCCAGCGGAACGTCCGCAACCCATTCCGGGCCCCTGGGCCCCACCTCATCAAGGAGAGTGACATGAACACAAAGGGCAAGAGCTGGATCTGTGTGGTTCTGTGCGTAGCACTGCTGGGGTCGATTGCGACGATCGCCTCGGCCCAGTCGGCCGTGGAAGCCAAACGAAGCGCCCAGAGAAAGCTGCTGGCCTACCGGGCTGCCCGCGTCGACGCGATGCGCAAGCTCGCCGAACGCATCAAGGGCCTGACCCTGACCTCCAGCACGACCGTGGAGGACTTTGTGACCAGCAACGACACCATCGAGTCCTCGATGCGTCAGTGGCTGCTGGGCATGAAGGAAGAGGGCAAGCCCCGCTACATGGAAGACGGCACGTGCGAGGTCCGCATGTCGGTCACGCTGCGCGTCGTCGAGCGGGAACTCAAGCGCCTCTACACCGCCCACTACAAGGGCGACAAGGTCAAGATGACCGACATCCAGAAGATCACCGAGCGCAACAGCCTCCAGAAGATCGAGGTCGTCGGCATGGGGGCCGCCCCCGAGCCGCTGATGGACGAACCGCCGATGCAGACCGTCGAACGTGGCCAGCGCGGCAGCGTCCCGCCGTACTGGATGCAGCACTGCACCGGTCGAGGCCGACTCATGGCCGTCCGGGCCGCCCGCGTCGATGCGATGCGCCGCCTCGCTGAACGCATCAAGGGCGTGCGGATCGACTCGAACACCACCGTGCAGGATTTCGTCGCCGAGAGCGATGAGGTCAACGTCGATATGCGGCAGTTCCTCCGCGGGGCCAAGGAGCTCTCCACCCGCTACCGGCGGGATGAGCTGATCGTCGAGGTCGAGATGGAAGTGACCCTCAAGACCGTCATCACCTCCTTCAAGAGCTGGGCCGACGTGCACGTCAAGGGCGATCGCGTCAAGCTCAAGAAGCTGGAAGATTACGTCGAAAAGGTCCGCTACGACAAGATCGTCGAGACCGGCATGGGCGTGCCGCCGGAAAAATACCTCAAGGACTACGATGGCGACTACCAGGCCCTCGAACAGGCCTCCCGCGCCACCGTGCCGGATTGGGTGGCCAACACCATCCGCGCCACCGGCCAGGCCGCCATCGACACCGAGATGGACAACCCCGCCCAGGCGAAGCTGATGGCCTATCGCGCCGCAGAACTCGACGCGCGCCGCAAGCTGGCCGAGAAACTCGACGGCCTGATGATCACCTCCGACAGCTCCGTGCGGGATTTCGTCGCCCAGAGCGACACGATCGAAACCAAGATGCTGACCTACCAGCAGGGCGCCCATGTGGTCGAGGGCTCGCAGAAGATCGAAGACGGCATTGCCGAAGTTACCGTCGAGATCGAACTCAAGCCCCTCTGGCGGATCATCGTCTTCTATCGCAAGCAATACCCCGTGCGGTAAGTCCATACTGCCCGGCCGGGTCGGCTGCGTGTCGGCCCGGCCAAAACTTTTTCCCTATCCAGGAGCGACCCATGAAAAAGCTGATCCATGCAATGATGGCCCTGTGCGTAGTGGCCTGTGTGATGCTCGCCGCCGGCTGCGACGAAGATGAAGTCAAGGTCCACCGCGAAGAACGGCACACCACCGTCCAGCAGCAGGAAGTCGTCGTACCGTAACCGACCCACCCGCTGGGCCGGGTCCTGCCGGGCCTGGCCCCGTTTTTTCTACCCCGCCCGACCAAAGGAGTCCCCATGCGATCCCTCGCCCTGCGGAGCTGTCTTGTCGTTCTGTGCCTGGCCCTGCTGCCTGGACTGGCCCCCGCCCAGGCCAACTCCAACCTCGCCACGGTCACCGTGACCGGCATGGGCATGGACAAGTCCGAAGCCCTCCGCGACGCCCAGCGAAAGGCCGTCGAGCAGGCCGCCGGCACGCTGCTGTATTCCCAGTCGGAAACCAAGGACTTCGTCCTGGCCAAGGATACCGTCCTGGCCCGGGCGGCCGGGTTCGTGCAGGAATTCAAAATCCTCTCGCAGCGGGAGTCGGCCGATGGCATGGTCGAGCTGAAGATCGAAGCCATCGTCAGCAAGCAGGGCATTGAAGATACCTGGGGCGTCGTCACGAACCTCCTCCAGCAGATGGGCCGGCCGAAGATCATGGTCTTCCTGCGCGAGCGCATCGGCGAGGAGATCCAGGACACCTCGACCGTCCAGACGCGCATCGAAAACCTGCTGCTGAAGAACGGCTTTCAGCTCGTCGACCGCAGTCAGATCAATGCCATCGAGCAGAAGAACCTCGCATCGGCCGTGGCCGAGGACAACCCCGCCCGCGTCCAGGCCATTGCCAAGCAGTTCGGCGCACAGATCTTCATCACCGGCGAGGTCAACGCCGCCCCGCCGCAGAAGAAGACCATCTACGGCCGGACGACGTTCATCACCGAAGCCGAGTCCAACATCAAAGTCTTCCGGTCCGATACGGGCCAGCTCATGGCCGCCATCCCTGGCCGGGCCACCCGCGGCGCACAAAACGTCGCCCGCTCGGCCGCCAAGCAGGCCCTCGACAGCCAGGGCCAGTTCATCGCCCCCCGCGTCACGCAGGACATCCTGCGGTTCTGGATGGACGCCCTGGAAGGCCGCGGCGAAGTCATCCTGAAAGTCGATAACGTGTCCTTTAAGGATTACCTCACGATCAAGAAGGCCCTGAGCAAACTCAAGGGCGTCAAGGACGTCCAGAAGCAGACCTTCGCCAACAAGGTCGTGGACATTTCCGTCCAGGCCGACATGAACGCCGAAGCCCTCGCCGAGAAGATCGTCATGCAATACGAAGATCTCATGGAGATCACCGACGTATCGCAGAACGTCATCAAGGCCACGTTCAAGAAATAGCTATGGATTACGACATTGGCAAGATCGAGCGGGTGGTGGTGGCCCGGGCCCGCGATGGCGAGGACATCTACGCGGGCATCGAGCAGATCGCCCGGCGGGAGAACATCCGCAGCGCGGTGGTGCTGGCTGTGGGGGGCATGCGGAAGGGCAAGATGGTCGTCGGCCCGCAGCAGCCCACCGGGCCGATCGAACCGACCTGGGCGGAATTTGACGACGCACGGGAAATCCTCGCCGTCGGCACGATCTTCTGGGACGAGGCCGACCCGGTTCTGCATTTGCACGCCGGCGTGGGCCGGGGCGAGCAGACGCTGGTGGGCTGCCCGCGCGGCGGGGCGAGCGTCTTCTGCGTGCTGGAAGTGATCCTCCTGGAAGTCACCGGCCTGGATGCATCCCGCACCATCGAGCCGGGGCTGGCCCTGAAGCTGCTGCACCTGGCCGGCGGCAAGACGACCGACTGAACAGGCTCTCTGCGCCAGGCTACGATCGGCCCAGCGAGTAGAGCACGATCGCCGCGACCATCATCGCGGCCGCGACCACGCGACGCAGCAGCACCCGCCTGTCGTGGCGCGTCTCAAGATGCTCCCAGCCCATCGCCGCCAGGGCTGCCCCCAGCAGGATCGACACCAGCCCCCGCGTCGACTGCAAAATGCCCCCCAGCACCACGCCCACGATGGCCAGGCTCGCAAAGAGGCACAACATCGCGCCACTCCACGCCCCGGCCCACGCGGCGGCGTATTTCAAATCGCTGCGGAGGTTGGCGTGAACTAGCGGCAGGGCGATGACGGCTGCGAGGCCGCACAGCGTGTAGCAACTGGCTACGGCGAAGAGCACCGGGTGGGGATAATCCAGCTCGCCGAGCAGCCGCTGGCTGGCCACAATGTTCAGATCGGAAATCGCGTAGGCCAAACACATCGCCACGACCAGCCCGACGGTTTTGATTCCCAGCCGGGCCTTGCCGAGGTTCAGCACCAGCGCCCCGAGCACGGCCAGGACGGCCCCGGCCCACTGTATTCCGCTGAGGGGATGGTGATAGTACAGCGAGGTAATCGCCGCCAGCAGGACGATCTTCAGCGACAGCAGCGGGGCGATCTGTGAGGCGTCGTTGTGTCGCAGCGACAGGAACAGCCCGCACTGGCCCAACAGGTAGAATCCGCCCATCGGCACGACCAGTTTGATGTATCGGCCCCAGGGGAACGGCTCGCCTGGCCAGAGGATCGCCAGACCGACGACCGCCGCAATGCCCATGAGCACATGCCCGAGCACCAGCAGCCGAAGCGGCGCGCTGTGATGCTTCTGCACGAACAGGCGGCTGGCGAGGTACGACAGCGACGAGAAGGCCGCACACCCCAGCCCCAGGACAATGCCCAATGTAAAACTCATGACGGCTCACGCATGCAGGGCGGCCTGGCGTTTGAAGAAGTCTTCCAGCACGACGGCCGTCATCGCCTCGACAACCGGGACGATGCGCGGGCAGATGCACGGGTCGTGTCGGCCCTCGGTGCAGATCTCGACGGCCTGGCCGGCCAGGTCGACCGTCTGCTGCGGCTGGGATATGCTGCTGGTGGGCTTGACGGCCACGCGGAAGATCAGCGGCTCGCCGGTGGATATCCCGCCCAGCACCCCGCCGGCGTGATTGGTCGCAAAGCCCTCGGGCGTCATTTCGTCGTTGTGCTCGCGGCCGGTCATTTCCGCCGCGTCGAACCCCATGCCAAACTCCACGCCCTTGATAGCGCCGATGGAGAGCATCGCCCGGGCCAGTTCGGCATCGAGCTTGTCGAAGACCGGCTCGCCCAGGCCCGCCGGCAGGCCGATGGCGATGCACTCGACCACGCCGCCTGCGGAGTTGCCCTCGTCGCGCAGGGCTTCGATGCGGCGGACCATTTCCTCGGCCGCCTTCATATCACAGGCCCGCATGGGGTTCTGCTCGATGACGTCGGTATCGACCGTCTCGCAGGCCACGCCCGCGGCCCGGCGGGTGTAGGCGAAAATGCTCACGCCGCGATTATCCAGCAGCTTGCGTGCGATGGCCCCGGCGGCGACGCGACCGGCCGTCTCGCGTCCGCTGGCCCGGCCGCTGCCGCGCCAGTCCCGCAGGCCGTACTTCTTCAGCATGGTGAAGTCGGCATGGCCCGGGCGGAACTTCTCGCGGATGTCGTCATACGCGCTGGGCCGGGCGTCGCGATTGTGCAGCAGCAGCAGAATCGGCGTGCCGGTGGTCTTGCCCTCGAAGACGCCGCTGAGGATCGAGACCTCGTCGGTCTCCTGGCGCGGCGTGGTGATATCGCTCTGGCCCGGCTTGCGGCGGTCGAGCTGGGTCTGGATGTCGGCCTCGCAAAGCTCCACGCCGGGCGTGGCGCCGTCGACGACGACACCCACCGCGCCGCCGTGCGACTCGCCGAAGGTGGTAATGCGAAACTCGGTTCCGAAGGTGCTGCCGGGCATGGTATTCTCCTGGCCGTATGCTACCGGGCCGAAGCGAAAAAGCCAACCCTCGCCTTGCTCTGGCCCCGCCCGCTCGTCCCGGGTACAATGATGCACCTGGCGAAGGAGACAACCATGTCGTGGTATCCGTTACTGTTCGAACCAATCTACAAAGACAAAATCTGGGGCGGGCGCAATATCGAGCGCCTCTTCGGGCGCGACCTGCCGGCCGGGGCGCACCTCGGCGAGAGCTGGGAACTGGCCGACCTCAACGAAGGCGTCAGCACCGTGGCCAACGGGCCCATGCAGGGACGCACCCTGACCGACCTGACGCGCGACAGTGCAGCCGAGCTGCTGGGCGCCGCAAAGCCCTGGCCCAATGGGCGATTCCCGCTGCTGCTGAAGCTGCTCGACGCCAACGATCGCCTCTCGCTGCAGGTCCATCCCGACGAGCAGGCCGTGCAGGAAATCCCCGGCTCAGCCCTCAAGACCGAGTGCTGGTACATCGTCGAATCGCGCGACGGGCACATCTTCAAGGGCGTCACGCCCAAGACCTCGCCCGAGGAGTTCCGCGGGGCCATCGAGGACGATACCGTCGAGAAGCTCGTCCGGGACATTCCCTGCCAGACGGGCGATTTCCATTATCTCCCGGCCGGGACGGTTCACGCCCTCGGTGCCGGGCTGGTGGTGGCCGAGGTGCAGACCCCCTCGGACACGACCTACCGCGTGACGGACTGGGGCCGCGGCCGAGAGATTCATGTCGATGAGTCGATGCAGTGCATCCGCTTCGACCGCACGGGCGATAACCCGCCCGGCGCCGGCGGGGAGAAGCTGCTGGCGACCGATTATTTCGACGTCTACCTCCGCTCGGCCGAGCCGGGGCAGGTCAAGCTGCCCGGCGGGCAGTGCATCGCCTGGATGATGCTCAGCGGGGGCGGACAGTTCACCGGCGAGGGGTTCGAGCCGGTCAACGTCGCTGTGGGGCGCACGGTGCTGCTGCCGGCCGCCCTGGGCAAGGCGGTTTTCCACGCGCCGGACCCGGCCCGCTGGCTGGAGGTCACCCTCCCGGAAGGGTAAGCCATGGCAAGCAAGCGACCCCCAAAATCCAGGCCCGGGCAGAAGTCCAAGCCCTTCACGCAGCGTCGCCACGGCCGCCAGGACGACCGCGAGCAGGGCAAGGTGCGCATTCACAAGGTGCTCTCGCGGAGGGGCCTGGCCAGCCGGCGGGATGTCGAGCAGATGCTCGAAGAAGGCCGCATCCGCATCAACGGCAAGATGGTCACCGAGCATCCCTGCTTCGTCGACCCCGACAGCGACGAGATCGAAGTCGACGGCTCGGTCGTGCGCATGAAAAAGGTCCGGCCGGCTTACTACCTGCTGAACAAGCCGAAAAACGTCGTCTGCACTGCGCGGGATGAACTGGGCCGAAAGCGGGCGGTCGACCTCGTCGGCCCGATCCCGCAGCGGGTGTTCTGCGTCGGGCGACTCGATGCAGACAGCACCGGGCTGCTGCTGCTGACCAACGACGGCCAGCTCACCCAGCACCTGACGCACCCCAGCCACGAGGTCGCCAAGACCTACATTGTCACCGTCGACGGCGAGGTTGACGGCGAGGCCATCGAGCGGATCAAGAAGGGCATATACCTCGACGGCCAGAAGACCGGCGGGGCCGGCGTGAAGGTGCTGCGACGCTCGGGCCGACAGACCCTGCTGGAAATCACGCTGCGAGAAGGGCGGAATCGCGAGATCCGGCGGATGCTGGCCCGGCAAGGCCATAAGGTGCGGAAGCTCAAGCGGGTGGCCATCGGGCCGATTACTGATCGAGGCCTGGGGGTGGGCAAGGTGCGCGAACTGACGCCCGCCGAGGTCAAAAAACTCTACCGCGCCGGCGAGTGATTTTTGGCATACGAGAGCCTGTTGCACAATAATTCTGGAACCCAACCGTTGGATTCCGATTTAGCAT
>CAZCDM010000066.1:0-12012 GCA_964497475.1 uncultured Planctomycetaceae bacterium | reverse complement strand
ACCAATCGTCGTCACCAACAAAAATCAACGGACCGGTGAGAAATGCGGGTTAGAGCATTTTGCATACAACCTGTCGTCCCATTGTCACCCTGAGCAAAGCCTATACGGGAAGGCCGAAGGGCTCTTTCGCGAAAAGATTCTTCGGCTTGCGGCTTGCTTCGCAACCCGCTACGCTCAGAATGACACCACTGCCAAACTGCATTGGTTATGCAAAAATCGCTAGCCTGGCCTGGCGATTACGAAACGCTCGAGCCGGGCATGGCCACGGAAGCCAACGTGCCCGATGCAGTCATTGCACGATTCCTGGCTGGGCGTTTACGAAACGCTCGAGCCGGGCGGCACGTCGCGTTCGGTGGTTAGGATGACCACGTCGGAGCGGTCGGGCGTCGAGGCTGCCAGCATCATGCCCTGGCTCTCGATGCCGCGCATCTTCCTTGGGGCGAGGTTGGCGACCATGACGATGTTCTGGCCCAGCAGGGCCTCGGGCGAGTAGTAGGCCTTCATGCCCGCACAGATCGTCCGCCGCTCGCTGCCGAGGTCGACCTTGAGCACGAGGAGCTTGTCAGCATTGGGGTGCTCGCCGACTTCGATGACCTTGCCGACCTGCAGGTCGAGCTTGGTGAAATCGTCGAACTGGATGGTGGGCGTAGCCGGTTCGGCGGGGGCAGAATCGTCCTGGGGCGGTTGGGCGGTGGGCTCGTCGGTCATGGCCGGTCCTTTCGTCTGGTGAGATGGGCAGCCGAGTGTACCGCCGGGCGGGAGCTGAAACAAGACGCCAGCCCGGGAGCGTTATCCGGGCTGGCGATACACAGAACTTCAAAAGCGATGCCCGCGCCGGTCTGGTGAGGTCCACCCTCGTGACGTCGCGCGGCAGTAGCTATTGAAGGTTCATTGCAGCGGTGTAGGCAGAAGATGCTCGCCCCTGGCCGAGGAGTGCCTGGGCGTCGTCGAGCATGCGGTTCTGGCTGGCAAGGATGGAGTCGGCCCGGCTGAGGAGGTTTTTGAGCCCCTCGTTGCTGGCGCGGGTGCGTGGCGAGGCCAGGTCGCTCAGGCTTGCTTGCTGCGCTGGTTGCGGCGCATCGGGCGATGCGGCGCGGGCGCAGAGACACCCTGCGAACGTGCTGCCGACCCGGCCGAAACCGGTTGGAGCATCGCGCGAGGGAAACTGCCGCCCTGTATTGACGTGCCACTCATTGTGTCATCCCTGCTCAGGCAGATGCGGTCTCTACCACACCATGTGAAACATAGGACACGTTTGACGGCCGGGCCAAAAAAAGAGGAAACTTTTTCCAGTTTAGGCGGCGTCTGGCCGATCAGGCTGACGAATCCGGCTTGTCGGGCCGGTCCTCGGCTGCGTCGTCATCCGGGGCGGGTTTTTCGTCCGGGTCGAGCGGGCCGATCGTCACCGAACCGGCCGAGATCGGCGGCGCTTCGCTGCGGGCGTCGATGACGGTGGTCCGTGCGATGACATCCCCCAGCCGCTGGTGGTACTTCGTGATGATGGGGATCAGGAAGATCAGTCCGAAGAACCACATCATCTGCATCGAGCTGAACATCGACAGTTCGATGATCTTCAGGAGGTTTCGCAGGAGGGCTTCGCGCAGGCCGAGCTTCAGGCCATCGTCGCCGATGGCGCGAAGTTTCAGCAGCATCTTGCCCAGCGTCGCACCGTAGCGGTACTCCATGAGGAAGGCGTAAAACGAGAACAGCCCCACCGAGACCAGCCAGGCGTACAGGGCCCGGATGGCCAGCTCGGGCGGCAGGGTCTTGGCGTCCTGAAAAAGCGTCTCGGCCTCGACGAGGTCCATGCGGGGCATGAGAATGGCGGTCGTGGCCATCAGGAACGGAAGGTAGTCGACCAGAGCCGCCAGGACGCGCTTGATCAGATGGGCGGTCTTCATGTGCTCCGGCAGGGAGAAGGGCTTGGGCCCGACGCGAGGCCGGAGGGCGAAGATGGTGATGATCGTCAGGGCCACCACGCTCAGCAGGAAGTATTCGATCACGAGCTGGGCGGTTTCGGTATCGGGCAGGGTCGCGAGAGCCTCGTCGAGGTCCTCGGCCGGGCCCATCGCGCCGGTGCGGCTGGTCAGGGCGAACCGCAGTTTACCCTCGGCCCGCCAGGCCATCGCCAACTGCTCGCCCAGCTGCGTGACGTGCAACTCCGCAGTCACGGGCCAGGTGACCGGTTCGCTGTCGGCCAGGACGGGGTAGCTCTCCTGCGAGCCGTCGGCGATTTTATACAGGCTCAGATTCGCGCCGAACGTTGCCGGGCGGCTCGCCCCGGCGGCGGGCTGGTCCGCGGTGAGCACAGCCAGCGCGCCATCCAGGCCGATGAATGTGCTCGGCTGGCCCGGGATTGCTGCACGCGGGATGGAGGATTCGCCCTCGGCGGCCAGGGGGTAGATGCGGGTCAGCTTCTCGCCGTCCTGCTCGGCGGTGAGCATCCAGATGGCCCCGGCGGAGGTTGCCATGGCCCGGACGGCTTGGGTGGTCATGCTGGCCGGCAGGCGGGCCAGCTCGGTCCACTCGCCAGCGTAGAGATAGAGCCCCACGCTCGGCTGGGCCGCTGGCTTCGAACTCGGCTGGGACTCACTGGCCGGTGCAGTGCTCAGCTGAGGGGCGGACGCATCGACCTCGACCATCGCCAGCAGGCTCGGGCCGTGGAATCGGCCGACCTTGTGCAGCTCGCAAACGCCCAGCAGCTTACCGGGCAGGGAATGACACAGGTTCGATTCGCCCGCCTGGTCCACCCGCACACACTTGCCGCCCGCAAACAGCAGGAAGAGATCCTCGCCGACTGCAACGGCCCGGCTGGGCTCGCCGGCAATGTTGCGGGCGATACGCTTCCACTGGGCCTTGCCGAGCTGGCGGTAGTAGAGGCGCAGGCCCGGGTTTTCGCCCTTGTCGTCAACCTGTCCCGGCTGGACCAGCCAGACGCCTTCGGCATTGCCGGCCAGCAAAACCGGCGCCGCAGCCGGCTGCGAGATTTGCGCAGCCGCGGGCAAGGCCGGGATGCCAAGAGCAGCGATCAGCAGGGCCGGGATGAAAAGTCGTCGTGCGGTCATGGCTGGGTGCCTCCGGGGGCAGCGGGCAGGTGGTCGTCGACCTGGCGGAGATGGCCTTTCAGCGATCCGGGCAGGCGGTCCCACAGCAGGTACGCCTCGGGGACCACGCGGTCTTCGGTGGTCATACCTTCGAGGGTGATGTGCATCTCGCTGCCGGTTTTCCGCCAGTGCAAGCGGATATCGGTCGGCATGACAGGCTGAGGGACGTCGTTCCGCGCATCGGGCGATTCGATCGGCTGGTAGTCGGCCAGGTCGCCCCGGAGGACCTCGCGACCTCGGTCGTCGTAGATCATCACGCGGATGGGCCGAATCGCCTTGCCCTGGCGCCGATCGAAGTAAATCTCCCGCCGTGCCAGCAGCTTGTTCGTGACCGGCTGGCGGTCGATGAAGGTCAGCACGTAGGCACAGGGGTCGGTGGCGTAGCTCTGGATGACGAAGGGCGGGCGGAGCTGGCTGTAGGGCAGTTCCATCACCGCCAGGGCGGCCAGCAGTTGCGTGGGGTCGATGGGCAGGTCTCGCAGGTTCGGAGCCCCGGCGAGATTCAGTTGCCCCCACAGGCCGCCGGCATGGTCGCCGAAGAGGTACCAGAAGTAGTACGCATTGTCGGCCGTGCTCGTGCCCAACCGGCTTACCTCGCGACCGGCTTCCTTGATCAGCAGAAGAAACTCCGGCGCAGCCAGCGGATCGGCCTGCTTGGTCAGGAACAGCCGTGCGTTGGGCTCGGCCAGCGGGCTGGTCGAACCCCAGCTCACGCCCAGGTCGGACGGCGTTTCGCGGAAGGTCGCCGCCACGCGGGCGTAGCTCCACAGGCGGGGGATGCGGGAGGCGTTGGCGTTGTACCCGGCGATAACGACGTCCAGCGGGGCGGCATCGTCGATGCTCGGACACCGGCTGGAAAGTTCACATCCGACCAGAAACGATAGAAGCAGACCCATCGCGACCACGGCAGGGGTACTGGAGCGGCGGGATAGGAACCCCGCCACGCGATGAGGATTCGCCGGGGAGATCACTCGTCAAAATCTCCTTCCATGATCGCCCCAAGCGAGGCACTGACTTCGGTGATCCGGTCGGTGCTGAGTTTCGGATCGGCTACCTGATACTGCGCGTCGGTGCCGCGCCGTCGCATGGTCCAGATTTCCGTGCCATCAGGGTTCGTCGTCGAACCCTCATAGCTGAGGTATCGTTTGCGCATGAGGATCAGCGTCAGGACGTAGCGGAAGTCGATCCGGGCCGGGTCGTCCGTGCCCTCGAGCCGCTCGAAGAAGTTCAGCAGGACGCTGTCGTCGACGAGGAGCTTTTTCTTCTCTTCCGGGGCGGGCATGTGTGTCCGCCAGACACCCAGGACGTCGTCGGCTTCGGCGGGCTTGTCGGGCTCAAGCTCGGCCCAGGCGGCCAGGCAGTAATCCTCGCGTGCTAGTTCCTCGCCGACCATGCGGACCAGGGCAACGAACTCCTGATTGGGTTCGATGGGCTCACCGGTGCGGGTGCAGACGCCGGTCGCTTTGGAGATGTCGAAGTCCTTGGCCATGGTCAGTCGAGTTGCGGGGCGATGGCGGTTTCGATGGCTTGGGCGATGTCGTGGGCACGGGCGCGGTCGGCGGAGCTGGCCTGGCGGATTTCGTTGGCCTGGGTTGCATCGTCGAGCATGCGGGCGTTGATGCGGACGTTGAAGTCGCACAGATCGACGGTGGCAGCGGCCAGGACGGCTCCGGCGGCGAGGTCGCTGACCAGCCAGGCCGAGCAGATCGGCTGGAGCGTGTTGAGGTCGTCGAGGACGGCCAGGCAGAGCTTGGCCGTCTCACACGGGACGTTGATCGCCGCGGCCAGGGCCAGGTCCATCGCCTCGGCCTTGGCCGGGCCGTCGTCCATGCGATTGGCCTCGGAGAGCATGTCGAAGGCGGCCAGGTCGTCGGCGATGAGGTCGAGAAACAGCGACCGCGCCCGTGCCAGCCGACCGGCCAGGTGTTCGTGCGTTTCGCTGTGGTCGGCGAACTTCTTCTTGCCGCGCGTGAAGTTCAGGGCCATCTCGCCCAGGGCGGTGGCCAGGGCGCCGACCGTGCCGGCCACGCTGCCGCCGCCGGGCGTGGGCGTTTTGGCGGCCGTGGCTTCGGCGAAGGCGGCGATGTTCAGCGAAAGCATCTCGGAGGCGTCGGTCATGGGGTCTCCTGCTGGGCTTGTTCGATCTCGGCCCCGTCGAGCAGCTCGGGCTTGGGCGTGACGACGGTGACGACGTACTTGCCGGTGAAGTATTTTTTTGCGACGGCCTGGACCTCTTCGGGTGTGAGCTTGCGGAGCTCGCCTTCCAGCCGGGCCGAGTAGTCCCACCCCATGCCGTACATTTCGTTGAGGGCAGCGGAGGTCGCCAGGTCGTCCAGCGACTGGCTGTTGAGAACCTCGGCCGTGACGATGGTCGTGATCGCCCGGTCGAGCTCTTCCCGCGAGTAGGGGTGCGAGGCGGCCCGGTTGAGGTTCTTGCGGATGATGGAGACCACCTCGGCCGCCTTGTCCGGCCGCGTGCCTGCGTAGACCAGGAACGCCCCCGGCGCGAAGCCGGTCTTGTTGATCGCGTGGACGACGTAGACCAGCTCCTTGCCTCGGAGTTCCTTGTGCAGCCAGCCGCCGGGCAGGTGATAGCCGCTGATGACCGTGTCGATGAGCTTCAGGGCGAGCGTGTCGTGGAGGTTGGTTCGGGTCGTGCCCGGCAGGCCGATCATGATGCCCGCCTGTTCGAGGTCCGCCTGTTGGGTGTAGAGCTCGCCGGCCTGGTCGACCTCGCGACGCTGGGGGATGGTCAGCTCGGCCTTGCCTTCGGGCATGGCCGCGAAGAGTTTTTCGATGGCCAGGCGCGTCCGGGCCGGGTCGAAGTCGCCGTAAATGGCCAGCACCGCATCGCCGGAACGGACGACCTTGTCATGCCACGCCTTGAGCTGCTCGGCAATGACCTTTTCGACGACGGGAATCGCGCCGGTCGAAAGCATCTGCCATGGCGCGCCGTCAAAAAACTTGCCGCGGAAGAACTTGTTCAGCCGCCCCTGCCAGTGCTCTTCCTGCCGACGGATGCCAGCAATGAGCATCGGGCGCAGTACGTCGAGCTGATCCTGCGGGAAGGTCGGGCGAAGGACGACGTCGGCGAAGACCGGCAGGGCCTTGTCGAAGGAGTCCGACAGGACCGAAGCCGAGTAGAGGAACGAGTTGTCGCCGCAGATGGCCGAGACGCTCCCGCCGGCAGCATCGAAGAAGGCACTGATCTGCTGGCCGGTCATCTCGCCGGCGCCGCGGGTGCTCAGGGCGGTCATCATCGTGCCCAGGCCGTTGGTGGTTTCGTCTTCCAGCAGCAGGCCGCCCTTGGTGGCCAGGACCATCGCGGTGAGTTTGACCGCCGAGCTGGGCTGGAGGATGACCTTCATGCCGTTGGGCAGGGTAAACATCTCGGCCTTGCCCTGGGCCTGCTTTTTGGCGGCGATTTTGGTTTCGGCCTTCTCGGCCGGCGGAACAATGCGGGTGATGACCATGGAATCGAAGTCGAAATACTTCTTTGCGACGGCCTGGACCTGCTCGGCGGTGACGTCCTGGATGCGGTCGGTGTAGTTCGCGCTGAAGGCCAGATCGCCCGTAAAGAACAGGTCGGTCGCGAGTTGGGCTGCGATGTCGCCGGCGGTCTGCTGGCCCCGCACGTGGGTGGAGATTTTCTGCCGCTTGGCGCGGGCGAGTTCCTCGGCGGTCACGCCCTGTTCGGCGATGGCGCGGAGGTGATCGAGAATGGCCTGCTCGGCGGTGTCGGCCTGATCGGGAGCGGTGCGGAAGGTGATGGTGAAGCTGCCCTTGCCCCAGGCCGGTGTGTGGGAGTAGCTGCTGACGCTGGTGACGAGCTTGCGGCGGAATTGCAGGTCGGCCACGAGCCGACTGGCCCGGCCTTGACTGAGGATGAAACTCAGCACGTCCAGGGCGTGGAGGTCTTTGTCGAACAGGTCGATGGTCTGGAAGCTGAGAAACTCCGAGGCTTCAGTGAATGCGGCCGACTCGCGCGTCAGGCGTCGCACGCCCGTCACGGGCGGCACGGCCGGGATCGCCAGCTCCGGTTCGCGCCCCTTCTTGAAATCGCGCAAGTGCCGGGTGGCCTCGTCGATGGCCTTGCCCGGGTCGATATCGCCCACGATGGCGATGACCATATTCTGCGGGACGTACTTCTGGGCGTGATAGGCCATCACATCTTCGTAGGTCACCTTCGAGAGGGGGCCTGCAAAGCCGATCGTCGGCACGGCCGCGGGATGGTCGCGGTAGAGGTTCGCCTGATGCGTGTAGTACATGATCCGGCTGGGGTCATCGCGCCCCATGTCCAGCTCGCGCTGCACCACGCCGTGCTCCCGTTGGAAATCGCCCCGGCTGATGTCCGGCCGGGCCAGCTGGCCGGTGATGATCTCGATGCACTGGTTGACCTTCTCGGCCGTGGCTGAAACGTAGTAGCAGGTGTGGTCGGAGGTGGTGTAGGCGTTGGCCTGGGCGCCGATTTTCTCCGAGAGGCTCTCGGGGTTCGCTCCATGGATGCCGTCGGCGCCGTCGGTGACGGTGTACTCGGCCACGAGATGCTCCAGCAGATGGCTGAGCCCGCAGCCAAGCCACTGGCCTTCCAGAATGCCACCGGCGCGGACGTACCCACGCACGGAGACAACCGGCGCGGTATGCACCGCCCGGGCGATCAACGTCATGCCGTTGGAGAGTCTGGCGACGACCGTGTCGTCATCGGCGGCGATGCGCGCCACGACATGCACGGGTTGGTCGACGACGGTCGACTGGGTGTTGTCAGCCCGTGCCGAGGCCAGCAGAGACAACGACAGCACAAAGGCCAGCACGACACGCAGGCCTCCCGTGGGGCGAAGCAGATTGTTCATCAGGACTCCTGATTGGGGCGGTTGCCCTCGACCTGGCCGAGATAAGCCAGCGTGCGGTCGAGCTCATCTTTGAGGTGCCGCACGCGGAGAAGGCTTTTTACGCGGGTGACCAGTTCGAGGCGGTTGACAGGTTTGGTGACGAAATCATCGGCGCCGCTCTCGACGCCGCGTTCGATGTCGCCCAGTTCGTTCAGGGCGGTGACCATGATTACCGGGATGTCGCGGGTGGTCGGGTCGCTCTTGAGCTTGCGGCAGGCTTCAAAGCCGCTCATCCGCGGCATCATGACGTCCAGCAGGATAACGTCGGGGAGGTTGGCCTGGACCTTTTCGAGGCAGTCCACGCCGTCGACGGCGGTTTCGACCTCGGCCTGGAGCGCATCGAGGTACGCCACCAGCAGTTCGAGGTTCTGGGCATTGTCGTCGACGACCAGGATGCGGCTGGTTTCATCGGTTCGGTTGGTGCTCTGGTCGGAACTCATGCAGGTATCTCCTTGCATCGCCACGCGGCAGGGTGGATGGGACAAAAGATGAATCTTCCACGTTACCTTCTGGGCCGGGGCGAAGCAATAGTCGGCCGGTGGATTTACCACCCGCCCAGCCCTTGTCGGGCGGGGGGGCCTTGCCTACCATGGCAGGTAGAACCGCCGGAAACGAACCGTCCATGAAACGAAACCCCATGCTCGCCGATTGGATTCGAAAAAAGTGTGGTTATCGCAGAGTTGCCTCCGCTACCGGGTCACCCGGGCCCTGCGAGCAGGTCGTGCCGGAGGACGTCGGGCCGGACGGCTCGATCAAATACTACCGCGACGCTGAAGGAGTCCACCATGTGCCCAAGCGGGCGCTGGCTGAACTGCTACTGCTGGTGAACTGACGCGACCTCAGGCCGATTCGATGGCTGCCATGGCCGCGGCGTCCCGCGACGAGAGATCCGGATAGGCCGCGTCCGAGCCCACATCGGGCCGACGCTTCCAGCTCCGTTCGCAGCGGGGGTATTTTCCCCGCGTGTCGACGATCTCGACGTCGATGAGTTCGTCGATCTTGGCCGTGGGGTTCTCGCAGGCAGCGGCGGATTCGACTCGGGCAAAGCCCACGCCGAGGAGGTCTTCCAGCTCGGGCAGGTATTGCTCCATGAGCGTCCGCAGGGCCGGGAGGTTCTCCGGCACGGCGAAGACGGCCTCGGTATCCAGCGGGTTTTTCACGCCCGCATTGCGGACGGCTTCGAGCTTCAGCAGCGCCTTGCCGCGCAGGTCCATAATGCGTTCCCACACCCAGGCCGCTCCCACGGCAAGCTCGTCGTTGTCGACGGTGAGCAGGTCGTGCTCGATGGGCGTGATGTCCTCGGCCAGGCGGAGTGCGTGGTCGTCGACCTCCGGCAGCAGGGCCAGGTGTATGCTGTCGGGCTCGTCGGCCGGGCGGTTGGGAATGTTCTGCCATGCCTCCTCGGCCGTGTGCGGCAGGATCGGCGCCAGCAGCTTGACCAGCGACGTGAGCACCTCATGCAGCACGGTCTGCGTAGCCCGGCGGCGGGGCGAGGTGGGCGCCTCGCAGTAGAGGCGGTCCTTGACGGCCGAGAGGTAGACGTTCGATGCCTGGATGGTGCAGAACTCGTACAGCAGCCGCGTGGCGCGGTGGAACTCGTAGCGGTCATACGCCTGCCGCACCGCGTCGATCATCTGGTGCAGCTCCATGCGCATCCAGAGGTCCACGCTGTGGGCGGCCGGCTCGGTCGCGTCGCAGGCCGGGTCGAAATCGCCCAGCGAGCCCATGCAGAAGCGGATCGTGTTCCGCAGCTTGCGGTAGGCGTCCTCGGCCTGGGCGATGAGGTCCTCGCTGCAGTGGATGTCGTCCTGGTAATTCTGGCTGGCCACCCACAACCGCAGAATGTCCGCCCCGCGCTGGGTGAGCTGGTCCTTGGGCTCGATGGCATTGCCCAGCGACTTGCTCATCTTATGGCCGTCCTCGGTGACGACAAAGCCGTGCGTCAGCACCGTGCGGAAGGGCGGCACGCCCTCGGTCCCCAGGGCCGGCAGGAGCGAAAGCTGGAACCACCCGCGGTGCTGGTCCGAGCCTTCCAGGTAGAGGTCGACCGGAATGCGGTCGGTCAGGCCTCGGCCCATCGCAACGGCGAACCAACTGCTGCCGGACTCGAACCAGACGTCGAAGATGTCCTGGCCCTTCTCCAGCGTGTCGATGGCGAAGGCGGCGGGGTTCTCGAGTGCTTCGTCGGCGGCCGGGTCGTAGCTGTCCAGCAGCTCGGCCGGGCTGAGCTGGAACCATGCGTCCGAGCCCTTCTCGCCGAGGACAGCCGCCACGGCACGCACGCTGGCCGGCGTGCAGAGGGCCTCGCCTTCGGCGTTGGTGAAAACCGGAATCGGCAGGCCCCAGCTTCTCTGCCGGCTGATGCACCAGTCGGGGCGGCTTTCCAGCATGCCTCGCATGCGGTTTCGGCCCCAGCCGGGGATGAAGTCAATGCCATCGTCCTCGGCCGGTTTGGAGGTCACTTCCATCGCGCGGTCGCGCAGCGTCCCGCCCGTGCGGGCCAGGGGGGTATCCACGCCGATGAACCACTGCTCGGTGGCGCGGAAAATCGTCGGCGTTTTGGAACGCCAGTCGTGCGGGTAGCTGTGGGTGATCTTCTGGCGGGCCACCAGCGTGCCTGCCTCAGCGAGCGTGTCGATGACCTTGGCATTGCCGTCCCACACGCTCACGCCGCGGAGATATTCCGGGGCCGTCTCGTCGAACGTGCCATCGGCCAGGACGGGGCAGTAGACTTCCAGATTGTTCGCCAGGCCGGTGAAGTAGTCCTCCGTGCCGTGGCCCGGTGCGGTGTGAACCAGCCCCGTGCCGTCTTCCAGCGTGACGTACTCGGCCGGGACGAGCGGGCAGGTGAGCCCGGCCGTGAGCGGATGCTGATAGGCCAGGCCCGCCGCGATCAGATCGGCCCCGCTGTGCTCGCCGCGGATGGCGTGCTCGCCGAGCCAGCCGGTTTCGCTGGCCGCGGCCGCGGCCAGGACGGCATCGAGCCGCTCGCGGGCGACGATGAGCGTCGCCGGTCCGTTGGGGCCTGTGGTCTCGACGGCCAGGTAGGTGTAGTTGGGGTTGACCGCCACGGCCCGGTTGGCCGGCAGCGTCCAAGGCGTGGTCGTCCAGATCAGCAGGAAGCAGGGCTGGTCCGGCCCGGCCAGGTCGCCATGCCCCTCGGACAGCTCCAGGGCGACCATGATGCTCTCGTCGGTGACGTCCTTGTATTCCAGCTCGGCCTCGGCCAGGGCCGTGCGATTGGCGATGGACCAGTGCACCGGCTTGAGCTGGCGGAAGACCGCACCCTGCTCGACGAGCCGGGCGAAAACCTCCAGCACGCGCTGCTCGTAGGCCGGGTCCATGGTGATGTACGGCTGGTCGAAATCGCCCAGCACGCCCAGTCGCTGGAACTGCTCGGACTGGACTTGTACATAGCCCTTAGCATATTCGCGGCAGAGTTTGCGAATATCCTGTACCGACATTTTCTGGAAATTATCGCCGAGGTTCTCGACAATTTTCTGCTCGATGGGTTGGCCGTGACAGTCCCAGCCGTGGATCATCGGGGCGACGTTGTAGCCGGCCATGTATTTCGAGCGGAGGACCATATCCTTGAGGGTCTTGTTGAGGGCGTGGCCCATGTGGATATCGCCATTGGCGTAGGGCGGGCCGTCGTGAAAGACGAAGGGTTCGCCCTCGCGGCGGGCGTCGCGCAGGCGGCCGTAGAGATCCTGCTGCTGCCATTGCTGCTGCATGGCGGGCTCTTTTTTCAGCAGGCCCGCCCGCATGTCAAAGTCGGTCCTGGGGAGGTTCAGCGTATCTTTGTATTTCTTCTTGTCAGCCATGGTAATGTTCCGGTCTGGTCAGGCAGGGGGGTTCGCGTCCGAATCGGCCAATTATAGACATATCGAGATCATTGACAACGCTCATTTACCCATTGTGTAACTCGTCAATGACGTGACGCAGGAGAGGGTGGATTAAAATAACTAAGTAACTATCTCAAAACGGTCAATCGGTGTTTTCGGCGGTACCAGAGCAGG
>CAZCDM010000065.1:1586-12028 GCA_964497475.1 uncultured Planctomycetaceae bacterium | reverse complement strand
GGTCAACGCCCAGCAGGCGCGGCGGATTCTCGACCGCATCGTGGGCTACCAGGTCAGCCCGCTGCTGTGGAAGAAGGTCGCCGGCGGGCTCTCGGCCGGTCGCGTCCAGTCGGTTGCATTGCGGCTGATCGTCGAGCGCGAACGCGAGATCGACGCCTTCGACCCCGAGGAATACTGGAAGATGGGCGGGGTGTTCTGCCCCGACCCCTCGCAGGCCGAGTCGCTCGGCCAGGCGTGGCGAGAGTTTCTCGCCCAGCGCGATGAGAAGGGCAATGGTCCGACCAAGGCGCAGCAGCAGGCGTGGCTGGCCGAGCACAACGCCTTCGAGGCCGAGCTGGCCAAGGTCGGCGGCAAGCGGTTCAAGCCCCAGACCATGGACGACATCCTCCCGGTGGTCGAGGCGTTGGGTGTGGTTGTCGACCAGCGGCAGGAGACGACCGACGACAAGGCCAAGGGCGTTGCCAAAAACAAGCTCGCCCTGGCTACGCATGTCGATTCCCAGGCGCCGGCGGTGGTGGTGCAGTCGCTGGCAGCCAAGCAGACCAAGAGCCGTCCGCCCGCGCCGTTCACGACGGCCTCGCTGCAGCAGACGGCCAGTTCGCAGTTGCGGCTCACGGCCCGGCAGACGATGCGCATCGCCCAGCAGCTTTACGAGGGCATCGAGATCGGCGGCGAGGGGCAAGTCGGCCTGATTACCTACATGCGAACCGACAGCCGGAATATCTCCCGCGACGCGATCACCGCCGCCCGCGGGTTCATCGGCGAGAAATTCGGCGATGGTTACCTGCCGGAAAAGCCCAACTACTATACATCCGGGCCCGGTGCGCAGGAGGCCCACGAGGCCATCCGCCCCACCAATGCAGCCACCCGCCCCGATCATGTGCAGAAGTACCTCACCGCCGAGCAGTACAAGCTCTACTCCCTGATCTGGAAGCGGTTCATTGCCTGCCAGATGACCCCCGCGGTGTGGAACGTGACCGAGGTCGAGCTGGTAGCCGAGACGGCCGCCGGGCCGGCGAGCTTCCGCGCCATGGGCCGGACGCTCCATTTCGATGGCTACATGAAAGTTGCCGGCGTGCCCGTCAGCGGCGAGCAGCTCCTGCCCGAGCTCGACGAGAACCAGCGCGTCGGGGCTGTGCAGATCGACCCGACGCAGCACTTCACCCAGCCCCCGCCGCGCTACACCGAGGCCTCGCTCATCAAGGCCCTCGAGGCCGACAACATCGGTCGGCCCAGTACCTACGCGGCCATCATCCAGACCGTGCTCGACCGCAACTACGTCGAGCGCAACGGCCGGACGCTCCTGCCGACCGACCTGGGAACGGTGGTGACCGACAAGCTGGTCAAGCATTTCCCCAAGATCTTCGAGGTGCGCTTCACCGCCCACATGGAAGACGAGCTGGACAAGGTCGAGCAGGCCGAGTCCGACTGGGTCGAGGTCCTGCGGGAGTTTTATGGCCCGTTCGTCCAGCAGCTGGAAACCGCCCGCGAGGAGATGGTCCACGCCAAGGCTGAAACCCAGCCCAGCGACCACGACTGCCCCGAGTGCGGCGCGAAGATGGAATACCGCTTCGGCAAGAATGGCAAGTTCCTCAGCTGCACGCGCTACCCGGATTGCAAGGCGGCCCTGCCGATCGACCGCGAGGGCAACCCCATCGGCGCCCAGCATACCGATATCGCCTGTCCGGAGTGCGGCGCGCCGCTGGTCGAACGCAAAGGGCGTTTCGGCCCGTTCCTCAGTTGTACCCGCTACCCCGACTGCAAGGGCGTGGTCAACCTCGACCGCAAGGGCTGCGTCAAGCCGCCCTCGGCCCCGCCGCTGGCGATCGAGATGGAGTGTCCCAAGTGCGGCAATGAGACGATGAACCTGCGGCGCGGCAAGCGGGGGCCTTGGATTTCCTGCGCCCGCTACCCCAAGTGTCGAGGCCGAGTCGGCTGGAAAGCCCTGCCCCAGGAAAAGCGCGACGAACTCGAAGCCGCCCTGGAAAAGCACGAGGAGGCCAACCCCGTGCCCGTAATCAAAACCCTCGATGGCACGCCGGTCGGCGAAGAGTACAAGCCCCAGACCGTCACCGAAGACGCCCCGGAAACCTCGCCGGAAGAATGATCTCCACCGCTGCTGTGAATTGACTTGCTTTGCGTCTGCCTTGATCGTAAGATGAAAGAGTGATCGATGGAGAAATCGCATGACGACGGTAACGGTGTCTTCCAAATTTCAGGTAGTCATTCCCCAGGCGGTACGGGAGAGGCTCAAGCTCAGGCCCGGCGAGAAGTGTCAGGTCATTGCCTTCGACGGGCGGATCGAATTCATCCCACTGCGGCCGATGCGTTCGCTTCGCGGTTCGCTGGCCGGGCTCGACACGCGGGTTGACCGGCAGGACGATCGTCTGTGAATCTGGTCGACTCGTGCGGGTGGCTGGAGTATTTCGCCGACGGGCCCAACGCCGAGCAGTACGCCGCGCCGATCGAGGCCGGGGCCGATCTGCTCGTGCCCAGCCTGGTCGTGTACGAAGTGTTCAAAGTCATCGCTCGTCAGCGGGGCCAGACCCAGGCCCTCCAGGCCGTCGCTCATGTGCAGACCGGCCGGGTGGTCGACCTCGATTCGACTCTCGCCCTGGAAGCAGCCCGGCTGGGGGCTGAGCATGGCCTGCCCCTGGCCGATGCGGTCATCTATGCCACCGCCTGCCAGTACGATGCGACTGTCTGGACGCAGGATCAGCACTTCGCCGAGTTGCCGCGGGTCCGGTACGTTCCATCGGACTCGGCCGGTTCTTGAGTTTGCCGCCCGGCCGGGCGATACTGTGCCCATGGCCGAGTGGACCGAACATCTCGCGGGGCGCTTTATCGTGCTCGATGGCCCCGATGGCGGGGGCAAGACCACGCAGCTCAACGCGCTGCAGGACCGCCTTGAATCGGCCGGCCAGTGTGTCGTCCGCGCCGTGGACCCGGGCGGCACGCCCACCGGCCAGCAGATCCGTCAGATTCTTCTGCACAGCAAAGACCTCGACATCAACCCCACCTGCGAGACGCTGCTGTTCATGGCCAGCCGGGCCCAGCTGCTCGGCGAGGTCATCCGTCCGGGCCTTGATGCCGGCGCGGTAGTGCTCTGCGACCGGTTCATCTCGGCCACGCTCGCCTACCAGGGCGCGCTGGGGGTCGACCCCGATCGCATTCTCGCCCTGGGCAAGCTGGCCGTTGACGACACCTGGCCGGACCTGACGGTTGTGCTGGATATCGACGCCCAGCGTGGGCTGGATCGGCTGGACAACACCGCCACGCGCGTCAAGCGGCGCAGCGCCCGGCCGGGGCAGATGGCGCTGTTCGGCGATGGCGATCGCCTCGAAAGCCGCACCGGCGAGTATCACGAACGGGTCCGCGCGGGGTTCGCCAGGCTGCCGGATATCTACCCCGGCCCCGTCGCCCTCGTCGATGCCGCCGGCAGCCCGGACGAAGTCACCGCCCGCATCATCGACGCCATCGCCCGGGAGTTTGACGCATGATTCCGCTGCAGGACATCGTCGGCCAGGACGCCGCAGTCGATCGCCTCGCCAGCCTGATGACCTCAGGCCGACTGCCGCACGCGATGCTTTTCGCCGGGCCTGACGGCGTGGGCCGGGAGACCACCGCCCGCGCCCTGGCGCAGGTGCTGCTGTGCGAATCGCCGCAGGACAGCGACGGGCGCCCTCTCGCCTGCGGGCAGTGCAGCTCCTGTATGCAGATGCAGGCCGACGCGCACCCCGACTTCCACCTGATCTACAAAGAGCTCGCCCGCTTCCACGAAGACGCCCAAATCCGCAACCGCGTCATGCAGAACCTCGGCATTGAGGTGATCCGCCAGTTCCTGATCGCCCCGGTCGGCCGGGCCAGCACGGGTGGCCGGGGCAAGGTGTTCGTCGTCCGCGAGAGCGAGCTGATGAGCAACGCCGCACAGAACGCGCTGCTGAAAACGCTCGAAGAACCCCCGCCGGGCGTCCGGCTGATCCTGCTGACCGACACGCCCGGGCGCCTGCTGGCGACCACACGCAGCCGCTGCTCGCTGATCCGTTTCGGCCCGCTGCCCGAGGAGTTCGTCGTCGAAAAACTCCAGGCCGAGCTCGACGCCGAAACCGGCGAGCCGATTTGCCCCGACCCGGACCGGGCCGCTTTCTGGGCGCGGTTTACCGATGGCTCGCTCGGCAGGGCGATTGAGCTGGCCGGGGCGGGATGGCATGAGATCAAGTGCGAGCTGGTCGAGTCGCTGGCGAGCCTCGGGCCCGGCGGCGATGCAGCCTTGGGCGAGCGGCTGGCCAAGCTCTCGGATGAGCGGGCCGAGCAGATCGTCAAAAAAGCCCGGGCCGATTCCGGCATGGAGATGTCCAAGCGGCTGGCGACGCGACAGGCCGTGGCGACGATGCTTCAGATTCTCGCCAGCACCTGTCGCGACGCGCTGGGGCTGGTTACCGAAGCCGACCGGCCGCTGATTCACCAGGACCAGGCCGCGGCCGTGGGGCAACTGGCCGAGCGATTTACCGCGATGCAGCTGGCGGAGATCGTCGAGCAGCTCAGCCTGCTGGAGGGGCTGCTGTGGCGGAACGTCAACGCCAAGACGGTGTGGGACAACGTGGTGATTACCTGCGCGTCGGCTGCTCCGCTGCGGGTCTGACGGCAGGGCGGTCATCCATCGAGGTCGGCCAGGGCGTCGTCGTCGATGTGCGTCGCGAGGATCTTGCCGTAGTACACGCGGTGGTAGTCGCCATCGATATACGCGCCGGAGAGGATCTCGTCGGCGAGCTTGTCCGGCAGGACGTCGTTGGAGTGGACGACCTGGCATTCGTAGATGATGGGGCACTCGGCGACGCGCGGGGCCAGGACATTGCCCGCCTGCTCGGCGGTGAGTTTGCAGCGGGCGAACTTGTCGACATCCCGCCCGCTGAGCGTGCCGCACTCGGCGCAGGCGTAGCTGTCCGCGACCCGGGGCACGTTGACGGTGAAGCAGCCGGTGTGCTCGATGTTGGCGTAGGTGTATCGGCTGGGGCGGACGAGCACGGACCAGACGGGCATGCCCCAGATGCTGCCTACCGAGCCCCAGCCGATGGTCATGATGTTGGGGGTGTGCTCGGCGTTGTAGCTGCCCAGCAGGAGGCCTCGGCTGGTCATGGCCTGCATGACGCGGCCGTACTCTTCGCTGTAGGTTGCAGTGCGGTGAGGCATGGGATTCCTTTCCGGCGAGACAATGCATTATAGGCTCGGCCGAAGTGGGGCGGGGGTTATTCGTAGGTCCGGCCGGTAGATGCCTGCGTGCTGTTGACGCAAGCCTGCTCGTAGAGCGAGTTGCCCCACGGGCTGGGATACGTGCCGGTCACGCAGCCGAGGCAGAGGTTGGCCTGGTCGATGCCGATGCACTTGCCGAGCGTCGAGACGGGCAGGTAGCGCAGGCTGTCGACGCCGAGGGCGTCGGCCATCTTCGCGAGCATCTCCGCCGACGGCTCGCCGGTGTAGCCTTCGGGGCAGTAGCCTGGGGCGAAGAGTTCGTTGAGGGTGGACATGTCGATGCCGTAAAAGCACGGCGCGACGATGGGCGGACAACTGATGCGGACGTGGACCTCGCGGGCATGGCCTCGCTGGCGGATCTGCTCGGCGAGGATGCGCAGCGTCGTCGAGCGGACGATGGAATCGTCGACGAGCAGGACGCGTTTGTTTTCCAGCACGCTGGGCAGGGGGGTGTACTTGGCGTTGGCGCTGGCGCCGCGCGTGGAGGACGACTGGATGAACGTCCGCCCGACGTAGCGGTTCCGCATGAGCCCTTCGAGACACGGGATGCCGAGCTGGTAGGCGTAGGCGTCGGCGGCGGCTTTGGCGGTATCGGGTACGGGCACGACGATGCAGTCGTCGTCGATGGTCTGGTCTTCCATGCGGGCCAGCATCCGGCCGAGTTCGTGCCGGGCGAGGTAGACGCTCGAGCCGTCCATCTCGCTGGCGACGTTGGAGAAGTAGACCCACTCGAAGAAGCAGTGCGCCCGGCGGGACTTTTCGGCGAAGGGTTCGATGCAGAGGGTGGAGTCTTCGATGATGGCCATGTGCCCCGGCGGCAGGGAGCAGACGCGCTCGAAGCCGATGTTCGTCAGGGCGACGGACTCGCTGGCGGCGCCGAAGAGGTTGCCCTGCACCGCGTAGCTGACGGGGCGCAGGCCCAGCGGGTCGCGGGCGACGACCATGCGGCCCATCGCGTCGAGGAAGACGATGTTGTAGGCCCCGTCGAGAAATTCGCTCAGCGAGCGGAACACGTCCCGCAGGTCGGGCTTTTCGTCGCCTCGAAGGAGGTAGCTCAGCTCGTGCATGAGGATTTCGGTATCGGTATTGAGCGTGAAGACGTAGTGTCGCTTGCTCAGCAGGCGGTCGCGCAGTTCGGTGTAGTTGGCGAGGTTGCCGTTGAAGCCGAAGCTGTACCACTTCCACAGGCGCCCGTGATGGCGTTCGAAGGGCTGGGCGTAGCGGGCGTCGTCGAGCCCGCAGGTGGCGTAGCGGACGTGCCCGATGGCGGCCGGGCCGGCGTACTCGGTGAGGATCGCCTGATGCTTGTCCGGGTGAGAGAGGCGGAAGGCCTCGGCGACGTTGCCGATCTCTTTGTAGGTATCGAGCAGTTGCTGCCGGGCCGGGTTGAAACTGCTGAGCCCCGCGGCAAGCTGCCCGCGGTTCTGGAGGTTCAGCAGCATGGTCGGCAGGTGCTTGACGACGTCGCCGTCGTCGCAGGCCATGCTCGCCGGGCCGGGGTGGTTCAGCGGCTTGTCGAGGCGGTACAACGCCGCGATGCCGCATTCGTGATGAAGCTCGTCGCTCAAGCTGGTCTCCGTATCGCCCCGGCGGGGCTCGGCCAAAATCGCATTGTAGCCGATGGGCCCGGCGAGGTAAACCCGCAGCCGAGGTCGGCCCGGCTGGGAATTTTCCTAACCGCCGCGGCCTGGTGGTGTCTACCCACCGAGGCGAGCAATTGTGCCCGCCGGATTTGCCATCGGCCCCGACAGGGGCTACTATTATATGGATACCACGGTTCTCGATATCGAAAGGAACGACATGAATCGCATGATGGCTCTGCTGCTTGCCGGACTGATCCCGACTGCGCTTGTTGGCTGTGTCAGCGTCAAGGCTCCCAAGGAGGTCAACATCGGCGGCGATAAGGTGTACGACCGCGACGGCCGACGCGACGACGACTGGGATGACGACCGCGACGACCGTCCGCGCCATGATGACCGCCGCGAGAAGGTCGACAAGGACGAAGCCTACCGCATCGCCAATAAGCTCGCCCGCTACGAGAACCTCGACCCCAAGGACTACGAGGTCCACGACAAGGGCATTAACGATGCCCGCTGGGTGTTGTTCGAGCATCGCCGTCCGCGCCGGCGGGACAACTGGCGGAACCACCTGGCCGTCCGCGTCGGGCCCTACGGCCGATCGCGCGTCTACGCCCGCGACTTCGAGCGATTCCCCGCCGAGTGGGACCGTCGCAAGGTCAAGAAAGACGACGCCTATCACATCGCCAAGGGCATTGCCCGCAACCTCGACGTGAAGTACTTCGACGAGTACGATATTCACGACAAGGAAATCGGCGACGTCTACTGGGTGCTCTTCGAGCACAAGCACCCCAAGCGCAAGTACCGCTGGCGGAACTTTTTCACCATCCGCGTCGGCCCCTACGGCGATGCGACGTTTTACCCCGGCGACCGCTAGGTCATTTTTATAACGCATGTCGCCACGGCATGGTGTCATTCTGGGCGAAGCGGGTTGCGAAGCAAGCCGCGAAGTCGAAGAATCTGTTCGCGAAAAGACCCTTCGGCTTCGCTCAGGGTGACAGCGGCACGACAGAATGGATGCAAACGCTCTAATCAGCGGCGTCAGTCGCGCGTGACGTGTTGGCCTGGGACGTATCGTGTGGCACAGCCGCCCCCGGCTGTGCGTGGCGCATGGCTACCCGCGACTCGTGCGGTGGGGATCCTGTCCCGCCGCATACTCATTCGTCCGCTGGCGGGATGGGAACCCCGCCAGCCATACGCGTATGCTCACCCGTGCGGGCAGGTTGAGAGGGTACGCATGCCTGCCCAGCATGCCTATGCAAGCATAGGCATGGCACCGTCAATCCGTAGCCATCCGCCAGGCCGGCCGGCGTTACTTCACCGGGCTGAACAGCAGCGCCGCTGGTTCATCGCCATCAGCGCGACAGTTGCTTCGGTCGATCACGCCGACGTAATTCCACCGGAAGTAATCCGTATCGACGCTGGGGCTGTCGACCTTTGGCAGGCGGATCGAGATGTAGACCGCAAACGTATCGCTGTTGACGGATACGCAGTTGGCGACGGCCTGGTAAAGGGCGGCTCGATGATCGAGGAACTCGGCGGATTCTTCCAGCGATTGTTCCAGCGTCTTGCCACTATCCTTCAAGTTATCATCCGCGTAGAATCCCAGGGGGATGTCAATCTCGCCGGGGGTTTTGAACCCGACGGTCCCGCGCCGGGCGGTGAAGTCTTGCCCCGTGGCCGTAATTCCGCTGGTTTTATCCCGGTAGGGGATGATGTATTCGTCGACCAGCGTATCAATGTTGATGGTCGTGCCATTGACCGTGTCCGGCCAGGGAAGCTGTTTAAGTGCATCGGCGGTGGCTGTGTTGATATTCAGCCGACCGTAGACGCGGCTGGCCGTGGTGTCGGAGTGCTCCCTCGTCAGGTCGACCGGGACGATGGATGCCAGTTCGGCAAAGACTTCGCCAATACTGATGGGGAGGTAGGGCGAGGACGCTCGGACGGGGCTGAAAAAATTAGCCCGGCCTCGACTGGCACCGGAGACGGTCGAGTCGAAATCTTGCGTAGTCACATCATAAAAGGCTGCGGAGGCCGGACAGTTGCTGAAATCGTTGTAGAGGGCGGTGGTCACCGGCGTCCAGGTATTCAACGAATCTTTGCTGTGGCAGGTGAGCATCAGTCGGGTGATTTCCCCGAGGCTGACGAGAGTATTGTTCCCCGGCAGGATGAGATCGCCGCCAGGCTTTGCGATGTCGTACCCATACCAGAGGTTTTCCCCGTTCTTGCCCTGGATCGCGGCAGCGGTAGAAAGGGCGTTGCCTGCTCCGATGGTCGGGCTGGCCATGGATGCCTCGGCAGCGACGAGATACCGCTTATTGGCGGCGGAATTGTCCCTGCCCTTGCCGTCTTCTTCCACCTGATCTTGCGAGGTATTCGCAGTTGTCCGTAGAGGGATGCTGGTGCTGATTTCGTCGACGACGATGCCCGAGCCAAGCTTGCGGACCAGTTTGACGGTGGAGCCGCTGTTGAAGTCCAATCCGCCCGTGCCGGTGTTGATGACAAAGGCGCCGGTTTCGGTGGTGAAAAATGACGTATCTTCCGTACCGTTCCAGTAGACCACAGCCACATATTGAGCCGTACCAGCGGAGGACAGTTCGATATCGGTTCCGCCGGGGGTTTCGAGTTTGTAGTTGGTCAGGTCGACGCCGTCGGGATTATATATTTCCACAGCGTAGACGCCCAGGCTGACGGTGGGCGGGGCTGGATTTCCGTCTGCATCGGTGCCGACGTCGTACTTTTCCTTCCAGTAGACCTCGGTCAGGACAGGCTGGGGGACGAGGCCGTAGTATCTATTCCCGTTGGTGTCGGTCACCTCGTAGGCCGATGCCGGATTCTGTCCGTCGCTGTAGGCCCAGAGGTTGGCCACGAGGGAGGCGGCATTGGCAGTGTCTATGCCGGCCGATACCAGCAGAGAGATCAGTTCGGTTCGGTGGGTCGCGTTGGTCAGGTCGTCGGGGGCGGTTTCGGTAAAGGCGGCCGAGTACGCATTGGTGCGGAGTGGCATGCGGGTCTTGAGGCTGGTGATGGGTGCGCGGAGAACATTGCGCGTGGTGTTGAAGGTCGTCAGGTGGCGGCGGTAGGAAGCGCCCAGGGCGCTGCCGGACTGGTCGGTCGCATCGAAGAGCTGGCCGGTTTCGGTAACGGCGTCGCTCTTGAGCCAGCGGAGGAACAGTTCATCGCCGATGGCGAAGGGGGTGAAATTATTCTCCGGGCTGAGAACGCGCAGGGCCAAATCGTTGTTGAGGTCGTCCAGGTCGTTGCTGGCGACGTTTCCCCCCCGCCGTGCCTGGTTGAGCTGGTCCGTGCCGGTATACGACCCGCTGGGAAGGTAGTTCATCAGGTCGATCAGGACGGGAGCGGAGTAGGTTGGCTTGGCGACCGAAGCCGTCGGGTGCGAGGCGATGTTGACGTTGAGTTTGCCGGAGAGGTCGACGATGCGGACGGCGGCCTGGTACTCCCGGCCGAGGTCGTTGTAGACGCCGGTCGTACGCCAGTCGGCATCGTCCGTGCCGTCGCCGTCGGTGTCGGCATTGCCCTTATCCGTGCCGCCCAGAAGGGAGGTTTTCTGTATGCTGGAGTTCTCGCCCATGGACAGCCAGGTATCGTTCGACG
>CAZCDM010000065.1:0-1486 GCA_964497475.1 uncultured Planctomycetaceae bacterium | reverse complement strand
TAGTCGATATAGGCGGTTACATCGGACGAGCCGTCATACGGGCCATTTGTGCCGATGTAGAGGTCTTCCAGCAGCTTCATTTTGACCTGGGAGAAAATACCCTGGGCGAGGGGGTCGGCCTGGCTTCGCGCGGCGACGGCGACGGCCTGTTTGCGGTCCAGCCGGGAGATCAGCAGGAACGTCGAGCCGAGCATCGCGATAATCGTCAACAGCCCGATCACCAGCAGCAGGGCCGAGCCCCGCCGCGTTGTCATGGTTCGCTTCGTATGCATGGTCAAAACTCCTTTCCGTGCCGTCGGCACGAAACCACATCACCACATCAGTCAAGCGGGACAATTACTTCATACCGCTTGTAATATTCGTCAGATGTTTCCCTTTGCAGGCCTTCGGCCATAGATTGGTCATATACGCGGAAACTGATTTTTATCGCCTTGGGCCATTCTTCTTGATTGTGATGAGACCAGAGAGCACGGTAACCCCACTGGGAACTCGTGGATACTTTAATTTCTGTGGAGTCAAAATCATCTTTAGATGAAGGTTCATTTTTCCAATTCACGTTGTAGTTTCCATCCCAGTTGATTCCGTACCAGTTAAGATTGCCGCCGGAAGTTGTGCCATCGGTCCACATGATGTCAACAGAAGCATTCTGCGTACTGAGGATCTGCCACATGCTTTCAATATCGGTAAGGTTCGTCGGAGGGTAGTCTAAGGTAAAATCTGCGGCTTCTATCAAAGTTCCAGAGGTTAAGCCACAATTTCCAATCAGATCATTCAGATCTTCTCGGTCCATTGTTGTAATTGTTTCCAGGTCGGTGTTCCAGACATCGCTTACACCCGTTACAGAATCCGTAGACATGACCCAACCTTGACGAAGCATTATTTCAGAATAGATGTGACTATATCCAGATGAAACATCCATGTCCGCATGGCCGTAAAGGCTGATTCCCCCGGTACCAACAACAGCATGTGTTTTACTTGGAATGACGCCGGCAGTAGTAAAAATAAGCCTCGGGCGGGAAAACCAATTTGAAGTTTGTGTGATGCATAGGAAGCCGTTTTTGGTGAGTTTGCCGAGGTCGGCACGTATTACGTCAGCAATGGATTGTGCGACACTGTTCTGCTGCTGATTGGTCTGTGTTTCCTTGACGACCTTCTGGCTGGAGGTGAGCAGTTGGCCAAAGCCGAGGACCATGATGGAAAGAACCGCTACCGCCACGAGCAGCTCGGTCATGGTCATGGCCGGACGCCTGATGGCTGTGTGCTTCCTGTTACGGGTTGTGTGGAGGGATTGGTTCATGATCACTCTCCCAGGCTGGTTCGGGTGGAGATGACGGTCAGGGCGGGGCTGTCGTCGCCGGCCGAGGTGCCGCTTTCGACGATGACGTAGGCCTGCTGGCCCGTGACGGTCACCTCGCGGTCGAGGATGATCTCACTGCCACTGACCTGGATGATGGTCGCGTAGCTGTTGTCGGTGGCGAAAATGATC
>CAZCDM010000064.1:0-12120 GCA_964497475.1 uncultured Planctomycetaceae bacterium | reverse complement strand
TGCCCGCTCGGCGGCCGTGGCGTTCGCGGCTTGGTGTCGGAAGACGCGCCGCCTGGCGAACAACCCGATGCGCGACCTTCCCCGTGCGGATGAGGCGTCGGATCGTCGCCGAAGACGCCGGGCACTTACCCAGCGGGAGTTCTGCCTACTTCTGGATGCGGCCCGTCGTCGACCGGTGATGGAGGCGATGACGGTTCGGCGCGGCAAGAACGCCGGTCAGCAGAAGGCGAACATCCGCGAAAGCGTCAAGGCCGAGCTTGACCGGCTGGGCTGGGAGCGGACGCTGATCTACAAGACCTTCGTGATGACTGGCCTGCGGAAGAAGGAACTCGCCTCGATCACCGTGGGGCAGACCGTTCTTGAGGGTAAACAACCGCACCTTATCCTCAACGCCAAGGACGCCAAGAATGGCAAGGCTGCCCGGATTCCGCTGACGGCTGAACTGGCGGCCAACCTGCGGGAGTGGGTTGCGGATCGGTTGGAGCGGGCTCGGCAAGCAGCGAGCAAGACGGGAACTTCAATCCCGCTGGCGTTGCCGCCCGAGGAAAAATTGCCCAACGTACCGACGGCGCTGGTGAAGATTCTCAATCGAGACCTGAAGTTGGCTGGCGTGCCAAAGACAGATGCACGAGGTCGGACCATCGACGTGCATTCGTTGCGGCATACCTTCTGCACCTGGATGCAGATCGCTGGCGTTGCGGGGCGGAAAACCCAGGCAGCCATGCGACATTCCAGCCGGGCGCTGACGGATGATGTGTACACGGATGAAGAATCGCTGGAGGTGGCTGAGGCGGTGGAGATGGCCATGCCGTCGCTGCCGTTGGCGAAGGCGGACGCGGACCAGGCGACTGCTGTGGCCACCGGCACATCGGGCGTGGAACTCGCACCGGCGCTCGCACCAGCGCTCGCACCAACCAGCGACCGGGGGAGGCATTTGGCGGCAGATTCTGGCACACGGGGCGAAACACGCCGGAGAGACGGGCGAAAGGACACGGCCAGACGGGTGAGTGAGGAATCGTCGCAAGTCGCGTCTGCGCAAAGAAAAACGGACGCTTTTGGGCGTCCGCATCTCTCTGCCTCATTGACGGGGGCAATGGGCCGTACTGGACTTGAACCAGTGACCTCCTGCGTGTCGAGCAGGCGCTCTAGCCAACTGAGCTAACGGCCCAAACTATTCGGTTGTGTCCGGCGGGCCAACTCCAGTGTGTCGCCAACAAGCTAACGGCCCAAACTATTCGGTTGTGTCAGGCGGAAGGTGCGTGCCAGCGACGACACGGCTCGCCCGATGCAGGCCAAGGAGTGTAGCCGGTCGGGCCAAGCCTGTCAAGCCCTCAGAGCAAAGATGGCACTTCGCCCCCCGCCCGCCTGCGATTGGGTTTTGACATCGCTTCGTTCATGGGCTATTGAAGGGTTCACCACTGCCCTGCCGACCAGCCGGCACTGCCAGACCAACCCTTATGCGGAGAGCGTCATGGAACCGATCAATCGCTATCTCGACCACGCCGTGCTCAAGCCGACCTTCATGCCCGACGAGGCCCGGCGGGAAATGCTCGTCGGCATCAACTACGATGTGCGGACGATCTGTGTCCGCCCGGCCGACATCCCGCTGGCTGTCGAACTCACAGCCGGCACGACGACAGAAGTCTCGTGCGTACTGGCCTTCCCGCACGGCACGGCCCTGCCGGCCAGCAAAGCCGACGAAGCCCGCCGCTACGTCGACCTCGGCGTAGCGGAAATCGACATGGTCGTCAACTACGGGCTGATTCGCGCCGGGGCGTGGGACTCGCTGGGTGAGGACATCCGTGGGGTTACCGACGTGGCCGCTCCGGCCGGGGTGAAGGTCAAGACGATCTTCGAGACGGCCTCGCTGGAGCTTGCCGCGATCGCGCGGGCCACGGAGGTCGCCGTCGAGGCCGGGGCCGACTTCGTTAAAACGTCGACCGGCTTTGGCGAGGGGGGCGCCACCGAACAGGCCGTCCAGGCCATGCTCGATGCCGCCGCGGGACGGGTCGGCGTTAAGCCCTCGGGCGGCATTCGCGACCGGGCCCGGGCAGAGATGTTCATCGCGATGGGGGCGACCCGGCTGGGCGTGGGCAGCACGACCACGCCGGTGCTGTGCGATCCGTCAGCCCCGGGCGGAGCAGCCGCCGAAGAATACTGAGCCTCGACGCCTCAGGATTGGTCTTGTGAGTTCGTAACGGCCCGGGCCTGTCCGGCGACCTGCTGGCTGGCGGTGAAGTGACAGGCCTCGCTCCCGTCGGGTGCGGTGATCGGCACCGGCGGTGCGGGCGGTCGGCTGCGGCGGCGGATCGGCCCGATGGCCAGGCGTACCGCCCAGCCCAGCGTGCGGCGGATGGTATAGGCCAGGCCCCACATGCCCCACAGCTGCATGCCCACGTCCAGGGCCAGCTGCCGGTTCCGCGGATGCAGCAGCTTGCCCAGCAGCCGCAGCGGGTTGTAGAAGTACAGGTAGGCCGCCAGAATATTCAGTTGCTTGCGCCACGGGCCGTCATCGTTGGAGGCAATGACGTAGTTGCCGTCGAGCATGTGCGGGAGGACCTTCCGCCCGGCGACGGCTTCGAAAACCATGCCCGAGGTGAATGTCTCTTCGTACAGTTTCGACCCGGCCGAGGGCGTGACCATCAGCACCTGCAGGCCGCTGGCGCCCGCCCGGGCCAGCAGTGCCACCTGGTTCAGCAGGCCGTAATGGCTGCCGCGGGTCCAGAGGGGCTGGCCGTCGTGGTGCATCATCATGGGCATGGGCACGATGCCCCGCTGGCGCATCAGCGCGAAGGCTTCGGCGGTCTTGTCGGCCGTCTGCCCCTTGCTGACGAGCGTGCCGGAGAGGTCCTCCACGCCCAGCCACAGCGCCCGGAGGCCGGCCTTGCGGACGAGGTCGAGATGGTCCCGCAGCCGCAGCGTGTCGTGGACGGTGACTTCCGTGGAAATGCGACAGGACTTCCGCAGGGGCTTGCCAGCCACCTCCGCCCGGGCCAGGGCCTCGCAGATGTCCACCGTGCGGGCTTCGTCGTTGAAGAAGTTGTCATCCGAGCCGAAGAAGGTCCGCAGCCCGTAGCCCTCGTGCATGGCGCGGAGGTCCTCGGCGATACGCTGGCCGGACTTGGTGCGGTACTGCCGCTGGTTGTAGGCGGGGATGGGGCAGTAGGGACACTTGAACTTGCAGCCCTGGGTGAGGATCAGCGAGGTCAGGGTGCATCGCTTCTGGACCTGGCGTGGGGTCATGGGCGCATCGGCCAGGCCGACGTGTCGGCCCGGCGGGTCCAGAATACCAAACGGCTCGGCCATGCCGGCCAGCTCGTCAAAGTCGCCGAGCAACTGCTGCAGGCCGGTGTCGATCAGTTGCTCGACGCGCCCGTCGTTGCCCTTCGCGTAGACCAGCCCCGGCACGTCGTCCAGTGCGCCCTGGTCTCGCACACGTAGAAAGGCTTCCCGCAGCGTCTCGCCCTCGCTGCGTTCGGTCAGCAGCACCTCCAGCAGGTTCAGCAGGACGTAGGATTCGCCCGTGACGGCCAGGTCGGCCGAGGCGCCCTCGGCGAAGGCGTCCCACGGCTCGTAGATGCAGATGCTACCGCCGGCGATGACCAGCGGGCGCTGGGCCTGGGGTATCGTCGCGATGTCGCGCAGCATCGCGCGGAATGGTTCGGTGTGCAGGCTCATGCTGGACAGCAGGATCAGTTGCGGCATCTCGCCATCGAGCCGGGCCTGGCTAGGGCGGAAGTGCTTGTTCCACTGCTGCAGAACGATGCGCATCGGTCCGATGCCGGCTTCGATCAGCTCGGCTGCGATGGTGCGCACCCCGGCCGGGACCATGTGCGTATCGGCGTAGATGAACGGCAGCATGCGCGTGCGGTGATCGAACGCACAGGCGGCGATGGTCGGAATCGGCTGCGAGCCGCCCAGCCGAGCCAGGCGACCGCGCAGGTCGCGCTGCGCCCCGGGCGGCAGGAGGATATCTCCGGCTTGGCGACAGGTGAGTTCCATGGCGGACTACAGACGGCGACGACGCGTGGGCCGACGCAGGCGGGCATTGACACCCTGGGGAACGGGTTTATCTTCCTGTCGGCTCGTGCCGCGCGGGATCTCCGACTGGAAGGGATGCTCTTCGACCAGCGGGATCGGCCGGGAGATGAACTTTTCGACCTCGTCGAGGATGATGCGTTCTTCCATGGCGCAGAAGCTCAGGGCCTGGCCTTCCTGGCCGGCTCGGCCGGTCCGGCCGATGCGATGAACGTACACCTCGGCCTCGTTGGGCATGTCGTAGTTGACGACGTGGCTGACCTCGTCGATGTCCAGCCCGCGCGATGCGATGTCGCTGGCCACCAGCACCCGCGTCTTGCCATCGCGGAAGTTCTCCAACGCCCGCTCACGCTGGCGCTGCTGCTTGTCGGAGTGAATCGCCTCGGCGGGAATGTTGGCCCGGCGGAGGTGGCTGGTCACGCGGTCGGCCCCGCGCTTGGTGCGGGTGAAAACCAGTGTACGATCCATCTTGTCATTTTCCGACAGCAGCGTTTCCAGCAGGCGGCGTTTGTCCTTCTGCTCGACGAGGAAAAGCTGCTGGTCGACCGTCTCGGCCGCGATGGTATCCGGCGCGATGCGCACCTCGGCCGGGTCGTGCATGATCGAGTTGGCCAGCGTCTGAATCTTGAAGGGCATCGTCGCCGAGAACAGCAGCGTCTGCCGCTTTTCCGGCAGGGCCGCGACGATCCGCCAGATGTCCTCGATGAAGCCCATGTCCAGCAGGCGGTCGGCCTCGTCGAGCACGAAATGCTCGCACGCGTGGAGGTTGACCAGACCCTGTTCCATGAGGTCCAGCAAGCGGCCGGGCGTGGCCACGAGCACGTCGACGCCCTTTTTGAGCTTGCTGGCCTGGGGGCCCTGCCGCACGCCGCCATAGATTGCCAGCGACTCGATATCGAGGTACTTGCCGTACTCGACAAAGCTCTCGAAGACCTGCTGGGCCAGCTCGCGCGTGGGCGTTACGGCCAGGGCGCGAATCGGCCGGGCGTGACGATTGGCCTGCTTCTTATCCGGCGTGGGGTGCTGGTGCATGTGGTTCAGAATCGGCAGCGAAAACGCCGCCGTCTTGCCCGTACCCGTCTGGGCCGTGCCCTTGAGGTCTTTGCCTTCCAGCAGCGGCGGTATGCCCTGAGCCTGAATCGGTGTGGGGGTTGTATAGCCGGCATCGGCTATCGCACGCAATAGCGGCTCGGCGAGACCGAGGTCTTCAAATCGCATCGAGAATTACTCCATCATGTAAGAAGAACTGCACCGGCGGGTAACGGTTCGCGGCTTGCCGGATGAATCGGGTAGTATAGCCCCCCTGCCGAAGAAATACAAACCATTACCCCCGGCCGCGACGGATTATCGCCCGCCCGGCCGAGCCCAGCAAATAGACCGCCCCGGCCAAGACGACGATCACCGGCCCCGGGGGCCAGTCCGGCTGGTAGCTCACCGCAAAGCCCGTCACGATGAAAACCAGGCTCAGCCCCGTCGCCAGAGCCATCATCCACGGCAGGCGACGGGTGAGGAGCCCTGCAATCGCCGCCGGCAGCGTCAGCAGCGCGATGACCAGCATAATGCCCACCACCGACACCAGTAGCACCACCGTCAAGGCCGTCATCGCCAGCAGCGTAACGTACCAGGCCTCGACGTTGATCCCCCGGCTGCGAGCGAATTCCTCATCGAAGCAGACCGCCGTCAACTGCCGGTAGAACCCCAGCGCCACTACCGCCACCAGCACGTCCAGGACGGCGATCAGCCACAGGTCGCCCCGGCCGACCAGCAGGATATTGCCGAACAGATAGCTGATGAGATGCTGGCCGTAGCCGGGCGTGGCCTGGAAGAACAACACGCCCGCAGCCATGCCGATGGCCCAGAGGGCGGAAATGACCGTGTCTTCCCGCTGGCGGGCCCGCAGCGAGACCCAGCCGATCACGCCCGCAGCCAGCAAGGCGGCGACCACCGCGCCGTAGATCGGCTCGCACCAGCTCAGCCCGCGTGCGTTCTGCAGATAGTACGCCGCCCCAATGCCCCCCAGCACCCAATGGGCCATGCCCCCTGCGAGGTAGGTGATCCGCCGCGTGACGACGTAGCTGCCGACGACCCCGCAGGCCAGGCTCGCCAGCACCCCCGCCGCCAGGGCCACCTGCAAAAACGGCTGCGATGTCACCGCCCGGAAGAATTCCATCACGCGTGGTCTCCCTGGCAGCCATGTTCGAGGCAGTCGTGCTCGTGGCGAATCCGCCGGACCGCCCGGCCGTAGAGGTCGTGGGCGACGGCGTCGGTGAACTCTTCGGTCGGATGCAGGCGGACGCGATGGTGCACGCAGATGACCGAGCGAACGCGGCTGGAGACCACCTCCATATCGTGCGAAACGGCCACCACCGTCAGCCGCTCGGCCAGCGACGCCAGAATGACATACAATTCATCCGCCGCCCGCGGGTCCAGCCCGGCCGTCGGCTCGTCCAGCAGCAGTACCTCCGGCTCGACCGCCAACGCTCGGGCAATCAGCACCCGCTGGCGCTGCCCGCCGGACAGCGCTTCAATCGTTCGCCCGCCCAGCTCGGCCAGGTCGACGGCCTGCAAGGCCTCCTCGGCTGCGGCGCGGTCGGCCGAGCTGTACCACCCGAACCGCCAGCCACCGCCCAGCCGACCCATCCGCACCACGTCGCGGACGGTCACCGGAAAGCTCATATCCAGCTGCGAGTGCTGCGGCAGATAGCCGATGCGGCTGCGGACCTGCCCGGGCTTGGCGCCCAGCACGCGAACCTGCCCGCCCTGGGGGCGCAGCAGCCCGAGCATGAGCTTCAGCAGCGTGGTCTTGCCCCCGCCGTTGGGCCCGACGATGCAGGCAAAGTCGCCAGCCTCGATCGAGAGCGTAACGTCATCGAGCACAGCATGGCCGTTGTAGGCGAAGCGTACCGCCTCAAGCTCGATGGCCGGTGCGTCGCTCACGGCGCCTCCTGCCCGGCCAGGCCGTCGCGCACCTTGGTGGCGATGGATCGCAGATTCGCCGGCACGTCTTCGGCTAGCGGGTCGAGCATGACGACGCGGCCGGAGATGGCCTGGGCGGCCTTGGCCGCGCCGGGCCCGGCGTCCTGAGGCTGGGCGAAGATGACCGTCGCGCCGACCTTGCGGGCCTGGTCGATCAGGATGCCCAGCTCGCGGGCGGTCGGGCTCTTGCCCTCGATCTCGATGGGCTTCTGGATCAGCCCGTAGGCGTCGGCGAAGTACCCGTAGGCCGGGTGATACACGAACATCTCCCGCCCGCGGACCGGTGCGAGCGTTTTGGCCAGGTCCTCATTAAGCGCCTGCAGCGTGGCGAGCGTTTTGGCGAGGTTGGCGCGGTAGGCTTCCGCGCCGGGCGGGTCGAGGCGGATCAGTTCATCGGCGGCCGTGCGCGCCTGGATCATCAGCAGCTCGGGGCTCATCCAGGTGTGCGGGTCGGCCGGGCCGTGGTCGTGATGATCGTGCCCGGCGTGTTCATGTTCCGCGTCGGCGAAGGTCTCCATGGGGCGCAGGGTGATCCCGTTGCGGAAGTCGACCACGTTGATGTTGCCGATGGCCTCGTGGGTCTTGGCCAGCAGCGTCTGCTCGAAGGGCACGCCGATGCGGAAGTAGACGTCGGCCTGGCCGAGCTGAACGATCTGCCGCGCGGTCGGCTCGTAATTGTGAGGCCCCACGCCGGGCGGGAGCATGACCTCGACAGCCACGCGGTCGCCGCCGATCTGCCGGACCAGCCACGCCTGCGGCGGAATCGACACGAAACACCGAACGGCCGCCTCGGCCCCGGCCGGGTCGTCCTGCGCCGAACCACACCCACCCAGAATTGATACAATACACAACACCGCTATGAAAAACGTTCGATACCGCATACTTGTACTCCGTGTTCAAGGGGCCTACGATACGTCCAGACTATCGTAGAATTGCCCGAGCCGGTTAGCAAGGTTTCTGCGTTGAACCCCTGCCCGCCACTCTGCACATAAGGATCTGCCCATGAGCCACATGCCCCCGCCCCCGCCTGAGCCCTCCGCGCCCCAGCCAGCCGCACCGATCCAGATCGTCCAGCCGCCAGCGGCCAAACCGCCCCTCCTCCGTCGCGTCATCCAGTACATCGGCACGGTCGTAGTCGTCCTGTCGCTGGTGGCCAACCTGTACATGGCCATGCTCATCGGCGCGATGGCCGGTCACTCCTTCGATACCACCACCCTCCGCAAGGGCGACGAGGACAAGACCGTGGCCGTGTATACCATCGGAGGCGTCATCAACGGCGAGTCGGCCACGGGCTTTGGAAAATTCGTCCGCAAGATTCGCGACGACGACACCATCAAGGCCGCCGTCCTGCGGGTCGACAGCCCGGGCGGAACCGTCGCCGCCAGCGAGCAGATTCACTACATGGTCACGCAGCTCAAGGAAACGGGCCGACCGATCGTGATCTCGATGGGCTCGGTCGCCGCCAGCGGGGGCTACCTCATCAGCGTCGCCGCCGAGGACATCATCGCCGAGCCGGCCACGATTACCGGCAGCATCGGCGTGATCGCCCAGGTGCCCAATGTGGAGGGCACGATGGAGAAACTCGGCATGAAGATGTACACCTACAAGAGCACCGATGCCAGCGTCTGGAAAGACGCCCTGAACACGTTTCGCCCGCCGCGGCAGCATGAGATCACCCAGCTCATCGACATGCTCAACATCATGCAGGACCAGTTCGAGCAGCATGTCCGAACGGGTCGGGGCGATCGGCTGAAGGTCGTCGAAGAGCAGGTCACCCTCTCTGTCGGCCAGGGAGATGCCGCCCACGAGAAAACCGTCACGGTCGAAGCACCGCTCAATGGCAAGGCCTACCTCGCCGACGAAGCCCTCAAGCTGGGCCTGATCGACCAGATAGGCTATCTCGATAAGGCGATCGACCTGGCGATTGAACGCGCCGGGCTGGACAAGCCCAAAGTGGTGGAATATCAGCCCCGCGAAGGTCTGATGTCGCAAATCATGGGCAACGCCAAAAGTCTCTCCCCCCTGCCGGAGATTAACCTCGATACCCTCGCCACGCCGAGGCTGATGATGATCTGGAAAATGGACTGACGCCCGTGCGAGCCGTCCTGTCGATCAGCCTGGCCCTGTGCGTTTTGGGTGCCTCGGCCGCCGCATCCGAGCTGCCGGCCGAGCCGATGATCGACCGGGCCCGGACCTTCCTGCTGCGGAGTTTTTCCGACGCGGGGCCCTGCAGCGAGGAATACCCGCCGGAGAATGTCCGCTTTGGGGGCAAGACGGCCCTGGCGGTGACGGCCCTGCTGCAGAGCGGCCTGGAGCCCCGGGACGACCCCCGCCTGGCGCGGGCGGTGGACTGGCTGGCCGGGGCCGAGCTGGCCGGCGTGTATGCGATGAGTTTCCGCATCGAGGCCATGGCCCTGCTGAACAACCCCTCCGCGCGGAAGCGTATGCAGACCGACGTCGACTGGCTGCTCCATGCCATCGGCCCCGACGGCGCCTACAGCTACGCGCCCAATCCGCCGGCCGGGCAGTACGACAACTCCAACACGCACCTGGCGACGATGGCGTTGTGGTCGGCCAGTCGGGCCGGGGCCCAGGTGCCCGCCGAAACGTGGAACCGGCTGCGGCGTCACTGGCTGGGCCAGCAGTCCGACGATGGCGGCTGGGGCTACCGCGTGCTGCAGCGGGGGTCGCTGCGGGTGGCCAAGTCGTACGGCTCGATGACCGCCGCGGGCACCGCCAGCCTGGCCGCCTGCCACGACCAGCTCGGACGATCCGACCCCGCCGCCCGGGGCGAGGAACTTCTCCTGACCCGCCAGGCCGCCGGGCTCGACTGGCTGGGCCAGCACTTCCAGGCCGACTACAACCCCCGCAAGGGCCCGGAGCACTACTACTACTGGCTGTTCGCCCTGCAGCGGGCCGCCCGGGCCACCGGGCGGAAATACATCGACGGCCACGACTGGTTCCGCGCGTTCTACCGCTCGCTCGATGCAACGCAGATCGAAAACGGAAGCTGGGGCACGGGCGACCGCATCGAGCCGACGGCCCTGGCCCTGCTCTGCCTCGCCCGCGGGCGCGTGCCGACCTGGCTGGCCAAGCTGCAATACCCCGGCCCGTGGAACACCTACCCCGCCGATGCAGCCAACCTTTCGACCCGCCTGGGCGAAACCTTCGAACGCGACCTCGGCTGGTTCGTGGCCGAGCTGACGCCGCGGCTGGCCACCCTCGAAGACGGCCGGGTGCTCTACCTCACCGGCAAGGGCGCGGTCAACTTTTCCGACGAGCAGATCGACATCCTCCGGCGGTTCGTCCTTCGCGGCGGGACGATTTTCTCGCTGTCGGTCGACAACGACGCGGCCTTCACCATGACCATGCACCGCACCTGCCAGCGGCTGTTCCCGATGTACCGCATGGCCCGCGTACCCGCCAACGCCCCCCTGCGGACGGTGCAGTTCAAAGACCCGGCCCGGCCGGGCTTGCGGGTGGTGTCCAACAACATCCGTCCGCTGCTGATCCACTGTCCGCAGGACATCGCCATCGATCTCCAGAAAGGCCGGGGCAAGGCCTTCGATCGGGCAGCCGGGCTGCTGGGCAATGTGTATCTCTACCTGACCGATCGCGGCTCGCCCGACCCCCGCGGCGAGGCGCACTGGCCGGTAACCGTGCCGCCCCGCAAGCTCGGCCCGCCGGTACGACTGGCAAGGCTGCGGCATGACGGCAACTGGAACCCCGAGCCGATGTACGTCCAGCGATTGGCGTTCGTTTTGGCCGACGCGGCCGGGCTCGCCCTGGAGGCCCGCGACGTATCGGCCGATCAGCTCGACGCCTGGCAGTGGCCCCTGCTGCACATCACCGGCACGGAACCGTGGAAGCCCTCACGCGATCTGGACGAAGCACTGCGGGAGTACATCCGCTCGGGCGGAACGGTACTGGCCGACGCCGCCGGCGGGTCGACCGCGTTTGCGGAATCCTTCCGGACGTGGCTGGACTCGCTGGGGCGGGTCGTACTCCTCCCGCAAGATGACAAAGCACTGGCCAACGGTCCGTTCCGGCTCGACCGCGTGAGCTATCGCCCTTCCCTGGCGGCCCGGCTGGAGGGAAATCGCCGACGCGAGCTGCAACTCCAAGCCGTCTACAAAGACGGCCGGGTAGGGGTGATTTTCTCGCGGTTTGACATCACGGCCGGGCAGATCGGCTACCCGCTGCTGGGGCTCGACGGCTACAGCCCGGCAACGGCGCGGCAGATCCTGGCCAACATCACCGCCTCGCTGGGCAAGCCCTCAGGCGGGCAGAGCACACAGCCGGCCGAGGCAGCCGGCCAGGTCGGGCTCGACGACGCCGCCGGCAGCGAGACGGACTGACTCCGGTGCGTCGGGCATGGCCAGGCCCAGCCCCGCCCCGGCGAGCATCGGGATATCGTTGATGTCATCGCCAATGGCCACGACCCGGCTGGCGGGGATGCGTCGGCTCTGCGTGATGTACCGCACGGCCGAGAATTTATCCGTGCCGATGGCGAACGCTTCGAGAAAGTACACGCCATAGTTCGGCGCGAGGATGGCGTGGATCGTCAGGCGGTCGGCAAATTGCTGCCGCAGGGGTGCAATGAAATCCTCCGCCTCGGCCTGATCGAGCACGGCGTTGATGCGCAGGATGTCCGGCGTGTCGAGCCCGTCGCTGTCGAGCCGCTCGATGGGCCGGACGACCAGCGCGTCGAGCCGGTCGAACCAGCACTGCCGCACGCGGTCATACTCCGGGCCGGGCACGGCCAGGATGTCCGCCCCCCACCGCCAGCGGTCGACATTCAGCGCGGCGGTACGCCCCGCCGAGCGCAAGGCATCGATGAACTCCCCAGCCAGGCCCGCCTCGATCGGCTGCTGGTAGAGCGGTCGCTGCGTGTCCGGCTCGCAGATCAGCGCCCCGCCGTTGCTGACGATCGGCTCGAAGGGCCCGGCCAGCTCGAGCTGCCGCCATACGTCGAGCATCTCGGTGAGGTTTCGCCCCGAGGCTAAGCACACCGCCACGCCGGCCGACCGCAGCTCGGCAATGGCGCGGACCACCTCCGGATCGACACGCTGATCGATGCTCACCAGCGTGCCGTCGACGTCGAGG
>CAZCDM010000063.1:0-12237 GCA_964497475.1 uncultured Planctomycetaceae bacterium | reverse complement strand
CACCTCATCGGCAAAGAAGGTCGAATATCTTTATTCCTGGGACGGACTACTAGTCTTTCGCGCACAAAAAAGCGACCGGGCCTTCATGACCCGGTCGCCTTGCGTTCATCTGTCAATCGTTCAGGGCAGGACGATTAATCCACGTCACCGTCTTGCTCGCCACCGCCACCACCCTTGCGGCCTTGCTTGCCAGGGCCCTTGCGCCCACCCTTGCCATCGCCATCGCCCTTGCGACGCTGCTCATGGCGCTTCTTCCACATCTGATTCATCTTCTGGCGCTGCTCCTGGGTCATGACCTCATTGCGAACCTTCTTGTTCGCCGCACCCATGATCTCGCGCTTTTCCTTCAGCGAGTTGGTCGCCGAAGCCTTCTCCTGCGCTTCGGCCATGATCTGCTGCGCCTTGGCGATCTGATCTTCGCTCATGCCCGCCTTTTTCATGTCCTTGGCGTGCTGCGCTTGGCGCTTCTCCTGGGCAGCCTTTTGCTTGGCCTCAAGTTTCTCACGCTGCTCCGTGGTCAGAACCTCGCCGAGAACCTTCTGCCGGGCGTCGTACATGATCTGACGTTTTTCTTCGGGCGAATCAACGCCATCAGCCTTTTCATGGGCGTCCATCATGATCTCACGCGCCTTGGCGGTTTGATCTTCATCCAGGCCGAACTGCTTGGCCATCTTGCCGGCAGCCTTTTTGCGATCGTTCATGCGCTTCTGCTTAATCTTTTCACGCTGCTCGTCGGTCAGGACGGTATCGTGAACTTTTTTGCGAGCGTCCCGCATGATCTCCCGACGTTCCTGCGGAGTCTTGGCCGCTTTGGCCTTCTCGCGGGCCTCGGTCATGATCTCCTTGGCCTGCGCCTTCTGCTCGTCGGTCATCTGCGGGCCCCGGCCCTGGGCCTTCCTGGCCTTGTGGTCGCCTCGGGCTTTTCCTGCTTTACCCTTGGCGTCGTTATCCTTGGCAAGACCGGCCGAGACCAGCATCAGTACAACGATCAACATCGCGGCAATTCGTTTCATGGTTGTTCTCCTTATCCTGAATAGGTTGCCGCAAGGATCAACGCCCCCAACCCCGAACTATTGCATTTGCGATAAATTAGCGTATAAAAAAATGACACGCGCCGACCCGATCGACGCGCATCATTCAAAAATAAAAGGACTTACTGTTTCCGGGCCCCTCTGCGCCACAGCATACCTTACGCGACGCGAGCGGGGCAAACCAAATCAGGCAAACACCTCCACGTGCTTGGGCTCCTGGTACTCCTCCGGCGGAGGCTGGTCCTGAACGGACGGTTCATCAGCCGCCATCGACACCTGCCTGGCCCGAACGGCCGCGCTATCCTGCACAGCCGCGCCCGAGGCCGACGCATATTGCCGATCACGAACCGCCGGATCGCTACGCTGCGGAGGCGGAGGTGCGGGCGTGGGCGGTGGCAGGGAATTGGCCACCATTTCCATTGCTGAACTCATACGATTCTCCCGGCGAAAGGATTGATCCTCACAGCCAGCCCGTAGCACCGGCTGCAAAAGAACCATAGGATATCTTTCCGCCGGATCGCAATTTTTTCGGGTTTTGGAATCCACTCTCGAAAATTGTTCGCTGGCAGGGCACAATAGAAAACTGAAAGGCAAACCATGAACCAAACCATCGTGCAATTCGGTGCGGGCAATATCGGGCGAAGCCTCGTCGGCCAGCTCTTCAGCCTCGCCGGCTGGGAGGTCGTCTTCGTCGACGCCCTCGAACCGCTCGTGGCAGCCATGAACCAGCGGGGCCGCTACGACGTCGTCGTCAAAGACACCCTCGCCCCGGGCCAGCCCGACCGCATCGGGGTCACCAACTGTCGCGCCCTGCTGGCCAGCGACACCGAGGCCATCGCCGAGGCCATCGCATCGGCCGATCTGGTCTCCACCGCCGTGGGGCCCAACGTCCTGCCGAAAATCGCACCCACCCTCGCAGCCGGCCTGACCCGCCGCAGCGAACCGATCTCGATCCTCTTCTGCGAAAACCTCCGCCGCGCCGCAACGTTCATGCGAGAGCAACTCGCCCAGCATCTGCCCGAGGGCTTCGACATCGCAGCCCGCGTCGGCCTGGTCGAAACCAGCATCGGCAAGATGGTCCCCATCATGCCCGCCGAGGTCACCCGCACCGACCCGCTGGTCGTCTGGGCCGAGGCGTATAACCAGATCATCGCCGACCGTGCCGCGTTCCTCGACACCCCGCCCGACGTGCCGGGCCTGGTCCTCAAAGATAACTTCGCCGCCTACGTCGACCGCAAGCTCTTCATCCACAACCTCGGCCACGCCGCAGCCGCCTACTTCGGCCACCTCGCCGGGCTCGAGCGCATCTGGCAGGCCATGGACAACCCGGCCATCCGCCGCCAGACCCGCACCGCCATGGCTGCCTCCGCCGCCGGACTCATCGCCCGCTATCCCGACGAGTTCAACCAGCACAACCAGGACGAACACGTCGACGACCTGCTCAGCCGATTCGCCAACCGCGCACTGAACGACTCGGTCTACCGCGTCGGCCGGGACCTCTACCGCAAGCTCGCCCCGGACGACCGCTGCATCGGCTCGCTGCGGCTCGTCCAGGAAACCGGCGGCGACGCCGAGCCCATCCTGCGCACCATCGCCGCGGCCCTGTGCTTCCGCGGCCTCGACGAGCACGGCCAGATGTTCGACCGCGACGAAGAGTTCCTCGCCCAGCTCGATCAGATCGGCCCGGCCGAACTGCTCCGCACCGTCTGCGGGCTCGACCGCCCCGACGACCAACCCGCCATCGACCGCATCGTCACCGAATACCAATCACTCCAGAAAGCCCGCCCATGACCCCACGCGAAAAAACCATCCACAGCCAGCCCAGCTGGGTCATCGCCAACGACTGCGTCGAACTGGCCATCACCAAACAAGGCGGCCAGATGGCGCCGGTCACCTTCGCCCGCAAGTCCAAAAAGCCCATACAGCCCTACTACATCTCTCCCTGGCAGGGGGAGGGAAAAACCATCGACGAGCCGGTCATCGCTCCGCTGCGGGGCGATTTCTTCTGCCTGCCCTTCGGCGGCAATGACCAGCCTCACCGCGGCGTGAGCTACCGCGTTCATGGCGCCCCGGCCGGAGGCACATGGCGTCTCGCCTCGCTCCAGGCCGAGGGCGATCTGACCACTCTCAACCTGGCCATGAAGCTCAAGAACCCCGGCGGGAAGATCACCAAGTCGCTCACCCTCATCGCCGGGCAGAATGTCATCTACTCGCGTCATACCATCGAGGGCATCTCGGGCAAGTTCCCGCTGGGCCATCACGCCACCCTCGCCGCCGACCAGGGCCAGTTGCTCATCTCCACCAGCCGCTTTGCCTTGGGCATGACCGCCCCGGGCCTGCTCAGCGACCCGGCCGAGGGCGCCTACGCCTCGCTCGCCGATGGCAAACGCTTCACCAACCTGGCCAAGGTCCCCACGCTTTTCAAAGACCCCGCCCATACCGACTGCACCCGCTTCCCGGCCCGGCCGGGCTTTGTCGACATCCTCGGCCTGTACAAAAAATCCACCCCAACCCCCGCCTGGACCACCGCCGTCAACGCCAAACTACGCTACCTCTGGTTCAGCCTGAAAAACCCCGCCCTCCTGCCGGCCACGCTGTTCTGGATGTCCGACGGCGGGCGACACATGGCCCCGTGGAACGGGCGGAACTGCTGCATCGGGCTCGAAGATGTCTGCGGCTACTTCGCCGACGGTGCCAAACCCTCCGCCGCCAAAAACGAAATCAACCAGGCCGGTTTCCCCACCGCCGTGAAGCTCTCCAAAACCAAACCCACCGTCGTGCCCTACATCCAGGGGTGCATCCCCACCCCGGCCGGGTTCGACCGCATCGCCAGCGTCGAGTTCGACCCCGGGCGCGTCACCTTCCACAGCGAATCCGGCAAGGCCATCTCGGCCGTCGTGCATCACGAGTTCCTCGCCGGCGGAACCTTCCAGGAGGCCGTATGAACCTGCTGCGGACACTCACCGACCTCAGCCACACCTTCGGCACGGAGCAGTACGTCCTGGGCGGAGGGGGCAATACCTCGGCCAAGGATCCCGACACGCTCTGGGTCAAGCCCTCCGGGACGACGCTGGCCGGCATGACGCCGGAGACCTTCGCCGCCCTGGACCGCGAGAAAATCGCCGAGCTGTTCACCGCCCAGCCGCCCGACGACGCCACCGCCCGCGAAGCGATGGTCAAGGACATCATGAATGCCACCGTCCGAGGCCAGCAGGCCGTCCGCCCCAGCGTCGAGGCCCCGCTGCACGATTCCTTCCAGGCCACCTTCGTCGTCCACACCCACCCCGCCCTGGTCAACGGGCTCTGCTGCAGCCAGCAGCAGACCGAGCTGGCCACGCAGATTTTCCCCGAGGCCATGTGGGTCGACTACACCGATCCGGGCTACACGCTCTGCATGGAGGTCCGCCGCGAACTCCAGGCCTGGCGCGACCGCAAAGACGTTGACCCGCCGATCGTGCTGCTGGGCAATCATGGAATCTTCGTCGCCGCCGAAATGCCCGGCGAAATCCAGCGGCTGTACGATACCGTCTTCGACACACTCGCCGGCGAGTACGAGCGGGCCGACATCGCACCGGACCTGCCCATCGGCCCGCCGCCGTCGCCCGAGCTGACCAGCCACGTAGCTAAGCTGCTGGCCGAGTCCCTCGGCGACGAAGCCGCCTGCATCGCCGCCTCAGGCCCCTTCAACGTTGCCCCGGGTCCGCTCAGCCCGGACCACATCGTCTACGCCCGCAGCTTCCCGCTCATCGGCGAGCCCACCGCCCAGGCCGTCGCACAATACCGCGACCAGCGAGGCCTCACCCCACGCATCATCGCCATGGACGAGGGCGTCTTCGCCATCGGCGCCACCCAGAAGGAAGCCGACCTCGCCCTGTCCCTGGCCGTCGACGCCGCCATGGTCGTCCAGCTCGCCGGTGCGTTCGGCGGGCCGAAATACCTCGATGACCGCCAGCGATCCTTCATCGAGAACTGGGAAGTCGAAGCCTACCGCAAATCCCAAGCCATCTGATCGAAAGCCCCACCATGAACGAACAAGCCATCCAATCCGCCTATTCGCTCGCACGCGACCGCTACGCCGAACTCGGCGTCGATACCGAATCGGCCCTGACCGCCCTGACCGATATCCCCATCAGCATCCACTGCTGGCAGGGCGACGACGTGGGCGGCTTTGAAGGCTCGGGCCAGCTCGATGGTGGCCTGGCCGCCACGGGCAACTACCCCGGCAAGGCACGATCGGCCGAGGAACTCCGCGCCGACTTCGCCAAGGCCCACTCCCTCATCCCCGGCAGCCATCGCATCAACCTCCATGCCATCTACGCCGAAACCGCCGGCAAGGCCGTCGACCGCGACGAACTGGCCCCCGAGCACTTCGCCGCCTGGATCGACTGGGCCAAACAGCTCGGCCTGGGCATGGACTTCAACCCCACCTTCTTCTCGCACCCCAAGGCCGCCGACGGCCTGACCCTCTCCCACCGCGACAAAACCATCCGCCAATTCTGGATCGCCCACGCCCGCGCCTGCCGCACCATCGGCGCCGCCATGGGCCAGGCCCTCGGCTCGGACACCGTCACCAACATCTGGATTCCCGACGGCTATAAAGACACCCCCGCCGACCGCGCCGCGCCCCGCCAGCGACTCATCGAATCGCTCGATGCGATCCTCACCGAGCCCCTGGAGGGCAACCTCGACGCCGTCGAGAGCAAGCTTTTCGGCATCGGCTCGGAGAGCTACGTCGTCGGCAGCAGCGAGTTCTACCTCGGCTATGCCGCCGCCCACCAAATCCTCCTCTGTCTCGACGCCGGCCACTTCCACCCCACCGAGGTCATCTCCGACAAGATCTCGGCCGTCATGCCCTGGGTGCCCGGCCTGCTGCTGCACGTCAGCCGAGGCGTCCGCTGGGACAGCGACCACGTCGTGATCCTCACCGACGAGCTCCGCGCCATCGCCGCCGAACTGGTCCGCGGCGGATATCTCAGCCGAACGCACATCGGCCTGGACTATTTCGACGCCAGCATCAACCGCGTCGCCGCCTGGGTCATCGGCTCGCGCAACATGGCCAAGGCTCTGCTCGAAGCCCTGCTCGAACCGACCGACCGCCTCGTGGCCGCCGAGGCCGACGGCGACTTCACGACCCGCCTGGCCCTGATGGAAGACTGCAAGACCCTCCCGGCCGGGGCCGTATGGGACGAATACTGCCACCGCCACGACGTCCCCTGCGACACCGCCTGGCTGGCCGAGGTCAAGCAATACGAAGCCGACGTACTGAGCACCCGCGGATGAGCGTTCACAAACAGCTCGGCTTCTGGGAGACCTTCTGCATCGCCGCCGGGGCGATGATCAGCAGCGGGCTGTTCGTCCTGCCAGGGCTGGCCTTCGCAACGGCCGGCCCGGCGGTGATCTTCAGCTACGGCCTGGCCGGGCTGATGGTGATTCCCGCCCTGCTCTGTCAGGCCGAACTCGCCACCGCCATGCCGCGGGCAGGGGGCAATTACCTCCACGTCGAGCGCAGCCTGGGCACGTTCGCGGGCACGTTCGCGGGCCTGGCCAGCTGGTTCGCCATCGCCCTCAAAGCCGCCTTCGCCCTGCTGGGCATGGGGGCCTTCGCCCGCCTGGTCTGGCCCGACCTGCCCGACGGCACGATGAAGCTCGTCGCCCTGGGCGGCTGCGGCCTGTTCACCCTGCTGAACGTCCTCACCGTCAAAGGCGTGGGCCGATTCCAGGTCTTCATGGTGGGCGTGCTGCTGGCGGTGCTGATCGCGTTTGTTGGCGGCGGCGCCACCGGCGGGTCGATGCAGGTCGAGCACTTCCGCGGGTTCTTCGACGCCGGGGCGAAAAACGTCCTCGCCGCAGCCGGGCTGGTCTTCGTGAGCTTCGGCGGGCTGCTGGGCGTGGCCAACATCGCCGGCGAGGTCCGCCGCCCCGGCCGGACGCTCCCCAAGGCCATGTTCGCCGCCCTGGCCGTCGTGACCGTGCTCTACGTCGCAGCCGTGCTCGTCACCGTCGGCGTGACCGAACCGGAGGTACTGGCGGGCAATCTCACGCCGCTGTCGCTCGCTGCGGAAACCTTCTGGGGCCGGGCCGGACTGATCATCCTGGCCGCGGCGGCCATGCTCGCCTACATCACCACCGCCAATGGCGCCATCCTCGAAGCCAGCCGAGCCCCTCTGGCCATGAGCAGCGACAACCTCCTGCCGCCGGTCATGACCCGCTCGCGAGCCAACGGCGTGCCCTGGGTGGCCGTGCTGGTTACCGGAGCGTTCATGGCCGTCGTCATCGCCGCGCTGTCGCTGGAGAACCTCGTGAAGGTCGCCAGCACCATGCTCCTGCTGCTGTATCTGCTGACCTGCCTGGCCGTGGTCGTCCTGCGGACCAGCCGCATCCAGAACTACCGCCCGCCGTTCCGTGTGCCGTTCTATCCGTACATGCCGCTGGCGGGCATTGTGATGTACGTCGTCCTCATTGCCGACATGGGCGTGGTCCCCCTGGCCACGACCGGCGCCTTCGCCGCCGCCGGGCTGGTGTGGTACTTCGCCTACGTCCGCCGCCGCACCCAGCGACAAAGTGCCCTGGTCTACCTCGTCCGCAAAATCGTCTCGCGCGAGTTCCAGCGCAGCGACCTGGAAGACGAGCTTCGCCACATCGCCACCGAGCGCGACGAGATTTCCCACGACCGCTTCGACCGGCTGCTGCGCGAAACGCCGATTCTCGACCTGGCCGGCCCCACCTCCAAGGACAAACTCTTTGCCCGGGCCGCCGAGCTGCTCGCCGATCGCATCGGCCTGGATGCAGCCGACATTGTCAGCCGCCTGGCCGGGCGAGAAAAGCAGTCCAGCACGGTTCTCCAGCCCGGCCTGGCCGTGCCGCATATCATCGTCCCGGGCGAAAACATCTTCGAGATCCTCCCCGTCCGATGCAAAGGGGGCATCATATTCGACCCCGACGCGCCGTACGTCAAGACGTGCTTCCTGCTGCTGGGCAGTAGCGACGAGCGGAACTATCACCTGCGGGCGCTGATGGCCATCGCGCAGATCGTGCAGGAAAAGGGGTTCCTCGACCGCTGGCTGACCGCCGACGACGCAGAGCATCTCCGCGACCTGCTGCTGATGTCCGACCGCTCCCGCGACGCCTAGCCGCAATCGTTACTCGGGGTAATTACCCTCAGCCCGCCAGATGTCGAGCATCAACTCGTAGCGATCCAACGCCATGCCGGTATAGACGCAATTGCTCGTGGAGAAAATGTACCCGCCGCCGGGCATGCCGTGCTGCAACGCGTAGCGGACCGACTCGGCCACCTGCTCCTCCGTGCCGGTCTGCATCAGCCCGCAATTGACATTGCCAATCAGGCAGACCCGCTCGCCGTAGTCGCGCTTCACCTCCGCGATATCCACGCTGCCCTGCGGGTCGAGGCTGTGCAGGGCATGCGGATTGCATTCCACCAGCCGGTCGATGATCGGCATGATATTGCCATCCGAATGCTTGATCGTGTAAAAGCCCATCTCGCGATAGCCCGCGATGAGCTGGGCCAGATATGGCGTGACGAACTCATCGAACATCGCCGGCGAGAGGAACGGCCCCTCGTTCATGCAGTAATCGCTGCACAGGGCAAAGCCGTCCAGCGCCCCGTGCTCCTGGAACTGCCGTCCGCGCTGGAGCTTTTCGTCGACACGCCGCTGGGCTTCGTCCTTGACGCTCTGCGGGTCGTCGGCGATCTGCCCGATGAACTCCATCATCCGGTCGCCGCCCGGCACGGAGTAGGTCGCATCACCGTGCATCATCAGGAAATAGTCCTCGCCGCTGATGCGGCGGATCTCATCAAGGATGAGCAATTCGCCCTCAGGCGGCAGGAAGCCCGCCCCGTGCGAGAAGATCGCCGAGTGCTCGTAGGTCTTTGCGGTCTGGACGTAGAGGTCGGCCAGGTCGGCGATGTGCAGGTCGCGCTCGGCCTGGCTCATCTGGTGCCACTGATGGTACCGCCGATGCTGCGGATGGATGCGGCCGAAGGCTTCCATCGTCAGGAAAAAAACCAGCTCGAAATGCGGTACGCGCCCTGGCGGCTGCTTGCCTTCCATGGCCATCATGAATGTTTCGCGAGGCGTCATGCATGGTTCCTTTCGTGCGACATTCGTACCAGTAACAGAGCAGCCGGACAACGAAAAACCGCAATCGGCCGAGCCCTTGCGTTTGGCCTTGCGGGTCGATAGGCTTTGGCGATGCTCGCTGACCTGATCCCCGCTTCCTTTTTCGAGTCGCTCGACAGCCTCTGGCTTTGGCTGATGGCCGCCGGTGCCATCGCCCTGCTGGTCTTCGGCGCCGACCGCGCGGTATCGGCCGCGGTCACGATGGCCCGCGCGCTGGGCATGAGCACGGTGATTATCGGCGCGACGGTCGTCTCGCTGGGCACGACCGCGCCGGAGACGGCCGTGTCGGTATCGGCCGCCTTTCAGGGTCAGCCGGGCCTGGCGTTGGGCAATGGCATTGGCAGCGTGATCTGCAACATGGCCCTGATCTTCGGGCTCTGCGCCTGCCTGAGGAACCTGCCGAAAGACCGCTTCGTCCTCAAACGCCAAGGGCTGCTGCAGTTCGGCTCGGCGGCGCTTCTGATCGCCATCGCAACCGGCCTGGCCGTAGCCCATGGATCCATTCATGGCGTGACCCTGCCGCGAGTCATCGGCATCATCTTCCTGGCCGTCATCGCAGCCTACCTGGTGGCCTCGATTCGCTGGGCCCGCCAACACCCCGACGCCCTGCCCGCCACGGCCCGGCCGCCCGAAGACCAGGCCCTGCGCAACATCCGCACTATCGCCTTGAGCGTCCTGTTGCTGGGCGTCGGCCTGGCCATGGTCATCGGCGGCGCCCAGGTCATGGTTGGCTCGGTCAGCCAGCTCTGCCTCCGCTACGGCGTGCCGCCCAACGTCCTGGCTGTTACGCTCATCGCCTTCGGCACGAGCCTGCCCGAACTGGTCACCGCCATCATGGCCGTCGTGCGGGGCCATCCCGAGCTGCTGGTCGGCAATGTCGTCGGCGCCAATATCCTCAACGTCCTGTTCGTCATCGGTGCGTCGAACCTCGCAGCCCGGCTGGAAGTGCCCACCGAGTTCTACTACCTGCACTTCCCGATCATCCTGGCCGTGCTGGGTCTGTTCACCGTCTTCATTTTTCTGCGGGGCAAGACCTTCCGCCGCTGGCAGGGCGCGGTGCTGGTGACGATTTTCCTGGGCTACTACGCCACGCTGCTGGTGCTGGTATCCTCGGGCGTTCTGGCGACGGACTCGCCCTGACCCACGCCGGGTGCTATACTAGGGGTACCATGAATACTGCCCACCCGTTGCGATGCTCATTCGTCCAGGCCCTTTTCGCCCTTTTCGCCGCAGCCGCCCTGCCCCCGGCCGCATCGGCCGAGGAGGTCAAGCTCAACCAGCCGCAGTCTTTCCCCTGGGCCGGTGTCTCGCTTCAACTGCCCACCGGCTACCAGACCGCCGGCGTCGACCAGCCGGATGAAATCTTCCTGGCCCGCCGCATCGAGGGCACCCAGGCCACGCGAAGCATCTCGCTGACGGTCTCGGCCGTCCAGCCTGGCATGACGGCAAAGCAGTACACCGACGATCATCTCAAGACGCTTCAAGGCCAACTGGTCACGCGGAATGTCGAGATCTTCTCGACGCGGGAGTTCGTCTGCGGCGGGCGCGATGCGGTCCTCAGTCGCGTGCGGTACAGCTACCGCGGCACGGCCACCGAGGCCGCCCACGTCGTTTACGTTCGCCCCCTCCAGGCCGGCGACGACCAGGCCGATCACTCCGTAGCGTACATGCTCACGATGGAAATCCAGGCCGACCAGGCCGACCTCCTCGAACCGACAATCCTGGCCGTCTGCAGCAGCCTGACCTACGAACCCATCCGCCACCCGATCGACCTGCCGCGAACCTTCGACGGACCGTTCCTCAAGAACTTCAAGCACGGCGTGGTCATCCGCCAGCCGGACGGGTGGTTCGGCACGCAGGATCACCTCGGGCTCGTGCTCGGCCAGGTCGACTTGCGACGCGGGCTGATCTCGCCGTCGGTGCACGTGATCTCACTGCCGGCCCCGCCGGATATGACGGCCCAGCAGTGCGGCCAGAGGGTTCTGGACTTCCAGCGCAAGCAGGACGCGACGGTCGAGGTGCTCTCCTCCGGCCCGACCAAGCTGGGCGACGAGGACGGCTACGAACTCGTCGTCCGCCGCACGGCCGCTGCGACCAGCCAGCCCGCCTCGGCCCCGGCCGGCAAGGCCCCGCCCGCATCCAAGCCCTTCCTAGAGCTGCATCGCATGGCCATCCTCCCAGCCAAGGGCGACCAACCCGCCCGCTACCACGCCCTGGTGCTGACCTGCCGCGTGGCCACGCTCGACCAAGCCCGCCAGCTCCTGGACGAACTGGCCGACCACGTCAGCTACTTCCAGCCGGCGAAACAGATCCCCGCCGCACCGCGAGCACCCATCGTCGAGCCGGCCCGGCCCAGCCGACCCGTCGAAGACCCCCGCAACAACCCCGCCGCCAAAGAACTGCTGAAATAATATCGACATTTCGGCGTTACCCGTTGTCATTCTGAGCGAAGCCCGGCAGGGCGAGCCGAAGAATCTTTTTGCGTAAAGACCCTTCGACTTCGCCGCTCGCCTGGCGGGCGATCGACTACGCTCAGGGTGACAGGCAGGACGCTCTGTCTGGAAAATTGATTTCACATGCCGCATTCGCCAACGACAGCCCACCGGCTGTGAACATCCCGGTCAGGCAATACTTCGGCAGGAGATAACTCAGCCAAGACGGCTCAGCCAGAGCCAAGAAAACGTAACCAGATCCCCTTTTTACTATCAGTCAAGGGCATCCACATGAGCCGCTTTCAACCCGATACCATCCGTCAGGGCGACTGCATCGAAATCCTGCGGTCTATCGCAGCCGAGCATGGCCCGGTGGCAGACCTGGTCTTCGCCGACCCGCCGTTCAACATCGGCTATACCTACGACGTCTACGAAGACCGCAAAGCCTACGACGAGTACTACCAATGGACGGCCGATTGGATGGCCGCCTGCCAAGCCGTCTGCAAACCCACGGGCAGCTTCTGGATCGCTATCGGCGACGAGTACGCCGCCGAGGTCAAGATCATCGCCCGCGACCTGGGGCTGCACCTGCGGAACTGGGTGATCTGGCATTACACGTTCGGCCAGGCGACGAAG
>CAZCDM010000062.1:0-12335 GCA_964497475.1 uncultured Planctomycetaceae bacterium | reverse complement strand
CCATGCCTCTGACTTCTCTATCGGACAATCAAGGGGTTTTAGGATAGGCTCTAAGGGCAGGGGGTCAGTGTGACGGGTTGGGCGGTGTCGCAGCTTTCGCGAACGGCCAGGCCGACGGCCACGCTGGCCCGGCCATCCATCCAACTGCTGCGGGGCTTGTCGCCCGTGCGGCAGCAGCGGAAGAAATCGTTGAGGATGTTATCGTCCGCGCCGCCGTGGCCGGAGTTCATTTTCTCGCGCAGGTCGATCTCCTCGCACGATTCCTTGTGGCGGTCCCAGATGCGGACCCGCCCATCGGTCATGTCGCCCTCGGCCGAGCCTTCCGTGCCCATGAGGTTCATCTGTCGCGTGCCGCGGGCGGCAACGACGTTGACGCAGTACGACGCCCGGATGTCATCGTCGTATTCGATCACGGCCATGCCGTTGTCGAACGTGTCGGTCGGGCCGTTGAACAGGCAGATGTCCCGCGGATAGCCCATGTTATCCTCCAGCACCTTGCCGAGGCGATCCCGGAAGGAATCCGGCTCGATGGGTTCCCGCGGATTGGAGAAATAGGACTCGGGGCAGGTGGTTTCGATTGGGCAGTCACTGCATCGCGGGCCGGCGTCGGGACGCTCGCGGAAGAAGCTCAGGCTCGACGTACCGAAGACGCGCTTGGCCTGCGTTCCGGCGAACCAGTTCAGCAGGTCGAAGTCGTGGCAGGCCTTGGTGATCCACAGCCCGCCGCCAAATTCCCGCAGGCGGTTCCAGCGGCGGAAATAGGTCCGCCCGCCGTAGTAGTATTCGTTGGCTTCGATGGTCAGCAGCTTGCCGAGCCTGCCGCTGGCGAGGGTTTCGTGCAGCGTCTCGTGGACCGGCCCGTGGCGAAGGTTCATGCCCATGTAGAAGACGCTTTGCGCGTTGCGGGCTGCGTCGATGATGGCATCGCAGTCAGCCAGGGTGGTGGCCATGGGTTTTTCGCAGTAGACGTGCTTGCCGGCCTGCAAGGCTGCGACGGTGGGCTCGACGTGGGCGGCATCCCACGTGCCGATGAAGACCGCCTCGACTCGCTCGTCGTCGAGGGCGTCTTCAAGCGAAGCGTACGTCCGGACCGACTCATCGAGGGAGAACTCCTCGCGGAACACATCGCACCGCGCGGGGTACTGGTCATACAGGCCGGTCAGAAATCCTTGCTCGGGGTTCCGTTTGAGATAGTTGACCAGCATCGTCGAGCGAAAGCTCGTACCGAGGATGGCCATGCCAATTGGTTTCATATAAAGGTTCCTTTAGCGAGAGAGAGCATGTGGGTACCGCACTCAGGCCCATTGCAGGCCCGGCCCGCCTTTTTTGACCTTGCCGAGTTCCCAGCACCGCTCGCCGCTGCGACGCAGCCGGGCCATGATCGACTCGGCGAAGCTCGGCGCGACGATCATCACAAAGCCCACACCCATGTTAAACACGCGATACATTTCGAGATGGTCGACGGGTCCTTTGCGGGCGATGAGTTTGAAGATGGGCGGGGCGGGCCAGCTGTCGCGCTTCAGGCGGATGGTGAGCCCCTTGGGCAGGACGCGGGGCAGGTTGCCAGGCAGCCCGCCGCCGGTGATGTGGGCCATGGCGTGGATGGGTTTTTTGACCGTGTATTGTGAGAGGACATCGAGGACGGGCTGGACGTAGAGGCGGGTGGGGGTAAGCATGGCCTGGCCGACGGACTGGCCTTGCAGCTCGGCCGGCGTGTCGGTGGGTTTGTAGGCGGCCACGTCCAGCAGGACGCGCCGCGCCAGGCCGAAGCCGTTGGAGTGCAGCCCGTCGGAAGCCAGTGCGATCGCCACATCGCCGACCTGCACGCTGGCCGGGTCGATCAGCCGGCTGCGCTCGGCCACGCCGACGGCAAAGCCGGCCAGGTCGAACTCCTCGGGGTCGTAGAAGTCGGGCATCTCGGCGGTCTCGCCGCCCAGCAGCGAGCAGCCGCTCCGGCGGCAGGCCGATGCAATGCCGCCGACGATGTCGGCCATCTTCTGCGGTTCGAGTCGGCCGGTGGAGATGTAGTCCAGGAAGAACAGCGGCTCGGCCCCGCCGCAGATCAGGTCGTTGACGTTCATCGCCACGAGATCCGTCCCGATGGTGTCGTAGCGGTCCATGAGCATCGCGAGGCGCAGCTTTGTTCCCACGCCGTCGGTGCAGGCGGCCAGGACTGGGTCGCGGTAATTTTTCTTGAAGAGCGTCTGGTCGAAGTCCAGCCGGAAGAGCCCCGCAAAGCCGCCATACCCGCCCATGACACGCGGGCTGTGAGTGGCTTGGACGACGGGCTTGATCAGGTCGACCATCGCCTCGCCGGCGTCGATGTCCACGCCAGACTGTTTGTATGTGATCGGCTTGCGGTTGCCTTTGGTGTTCGGTTTTCGATTGCGTTTGGCGCTCATGCCGTGTCCATGGCTGAAGTGGGCAGGCCGTTTCGGCCCGCGGTAATCCTCGTATCCTAGCGAACCGGCGGCGTAATGCAATCTCCTGTTATGGCTCGGCGTTTGACTTTTTCCCTCGCCGACGATACGCTGTGGTCTTGCACTGGGATAAATGGGACGAGCATGCAGCCGGCTGAGGCAATGACGCGGTGGTTGGCGGCTTCGATCGGGGCCGCTTTGATTTTCTCTCTGGCTGGCTGTGCGCCCGGCCCGGCCGAGCCGCCCCTGGACCCGGCCCAGAAGAGGGAGCTCGAAACGCTCCGCCAGCAACTCCTGGAACCGGGACGCCTGGCCAAGACGCGCCAGGAATCGGCTCGGCTGCTGCTTTCGCGGAACCTGCCCCAGGCTGATCGCATCCTCATTCAGGCCCTGCATGATAGCTCGACCCCGGCCGCCCAGATTGCCGTCGCCCAGGCGATCACGCACGACCTGCCACAGCGGCCGGTTTTCATCGAGCCACTGCAATCGCTGCTCGGCGCGGATGACGAACCCGTCCGCTCGGCGGCGGGAATGGCCCTGGCCAGCTACCAGGACCCCGAGGCCTCCCGCATCCTCCAAGGCATGGCCCGGGATCGCTCGGCCCCTACGCCGGTTCGTATTTCCGCGATCAACGCCCTGGGCCGTGTGCTCTCGCGGTCGAGTGTCGATACGCTGCTGGACTGCCTCGCCGACCCGGCTCCGGCGGTACGACGCCAGGCGGGCAAAACCCTCGAACAGCTCACCGGCCAGACCGACCTGGGCACCGACCCCTCGGCCTGGCGGGCGTGGTGGCAAGCCAACCGCAACAAGCCCCGTGCCGCCTGGCTGGAAGAAATGGTCCTGCACCTGACCCGCACCCGCCAGCAGATCGAATTGCAGAACGACGTGCTCCGCCAGCGGCTCGGCCGGGCCATGGAAGAACTCTACAATGCCTCGGCCGCTACGCAGAAACCTGTGATTCTGCTGACGATGATGAAGGACCCCGTGGCGGACATCCGCTTGCGCGGGGTGAGCTTGGCCGAGCAGTTGCTCGCGGCGGAGGGGACCCTGCCCGAGTCGCTGCTGCAGCATGTGCGCCTCTTGCTGGACGACCGCGACCCGCGGATCAGGCGGGCCTCGATCGGATTGCTGACGGCCGCGGGGGCAGAGGGAATCGAACGGCTGATTCTCCATCGGCTGCGTGACGAAATCGAGCCGCAGGTCCGGGCGGGGTTGCTTGCAGCACTGGGCCAGCAGGGCGATGCGGCCTCGCTGGATAGGATCTGCCAGGCCCTGGCCAGTTCCGCCGATGTCGAAGCCATCGCCGCGGCTCGCTCGCTGGGAAAAATTGCGTCGGAACATCCGCTGGACCAGGCGACCCGCCAGCGAGCCATCAACGCGTTGCTGGCGAAATATCAGCAAAGCGCCGAAGCGGCCGATTCGCTGGTCGAGGCCTTGCTTACTGCGATGGCTGCGGTGGGCGATGGCCAGGAACTGGCTGCACTGTTTACCGAAGCGTTGGGGGATGACTCGGGTCTGATTCGCCTGGCGGCCGTCAATGGCTTGCCCCGCCTGAAGGCGGAATCGGCCGGCGATGCCCTGGCTGGGTTGCTGGACGATCCGGACCGTGGCGTACGGCAGGCGACGATAGACGCGCTGGTCGAGCTGGGGCAGGTGCAATTCCTGCCTGCTATTCTGGAGCGAACCGCCCCCCAGGCCGAGCCCGACCCGGCCGTGCAGAAGGCGGCCACCCAGGCGTGTATCCGCCTGGCCGGGCAGGCTTCGCCGCGGCTGCTGACCGAGACGCTCGTCGTGCTCGAAGAGCCGCGGACCGAGCTTCGCCGGCAGGTGGAGATCGCTCTGCTCCAGCAGCTCATTCAGCAATCGGACCCCGAGGACCTCGCTCTTCGTGTGGCCCTGAACCGCAGGCTTTCGTCGCGACTGATCGAAGCGGACCGGGAGGACGAAGCCGTCATCGTCCTGGCCGGGCTGATGGCGTCGCTCCGCGCTCACGCCGGCAGCGACGAGGCCGCCTGGCGGAACGAGCTGTTCATGGAGTATATCGCCGCGTTGCTGGCCGCCGACGATGCCAACGTGGCCGTCGTGCTGGCTTCGCAGGGCGACGACACGCTGTACGACGTGGCCGTGCGGGAAATCCAGGGCCGACTCAGCGAACTCAACCGCCAGCAGGAGTACGCAAGGGCGATCCGGCTGGCCTCGGCGGTGCTGGAGAAGAATCGCGCCCGGCTGTCGAGCGAGCAATCCCGGGCAATGACCGAGCAACTCACCCTGGCGCGACAGCAGCAGCTCCAGACTGATCGCAAGCAGGTCGCTACGCTTACCGCCCGGCTGCTGTCGACCGACTCGGCCGCCCAGACCGACGCCCGCACGCAACTCGTTGCCATGGACGGCCGAGCGGTCACGCCGCTTCTGGATGAACTCCGCCAGCTCGTGCTATCCGAAACGCCCGACCCCCAGGCCGAGCAGCGACTCTTCGATATTCTCAAGCAGTTGGCCCCCGCGCTGGGCGAGTACGACCCCGCAGCCCCGCGCGAGCAGAAACTCGCCCGTATCAAGTCCTGGATGAAGTGAGCCCGGCAGAGGATTTGCATCGTCCGGGCCGAACGCTATACTCCTATTCTTGCGTATCACTTTGGATCAATACGCGGAGGTGAACCCATGAACACACGATGGCTCTGTCTGGCTGCGATGGTTTTCGCCCTGGGCGGGACGGCCTTGGCGCAGCAACCCAAAATCGTCGCCCGATTCCAGATCGCCACCGACGGACGACCCATCGTCATGCCGGTGACCCTGCAGGGCAAGACCTACGCCTTCCTCCTGGATACCGCCACGCGCAACACCACGCTTGACGAATCGCTGCGCGATCTGCTGGGCGAGGTCAAGTCCACCCAGGAGATACCCCTCCCCGATGGCCAAACCGAGGAAATCCAGATTTACTACGCTCCCCAAGCCAAAGCCGGACCGATTGACATTCAGCAAGCCGGGCCGGTCCTGGTGGCCGACCTTTCCCCGTTGCGGGAAATCACGGGGCTGAATATCCGCGGCGTGCTCGGTACGGGGCTGCTTCGCAAATATGCCATCGCCATCGACTTCAGCAAAGGCCTTCTGGATTTCATCGAGCCCGGTCCGAATATTCAAATAGCCTGGGGCGCACCACGACAGATCGCCGTCAGCCGCCAGGGCATGCCCTTCATCCAGGGCGAAATCGCCGGGCGATTTGTCGTCCTGTTCCTGATCGACACGGGGCTGTTTTCCAACGGATCGCTGGCCGATGAACTCTTTGACAAGCTCAGACAGCGCAAAATCATCACCCAGACGGCCGTGTCTCATTATCTCACCGGACGCGGTACGCGGCAGAGTGATCAGGCCCGGATCGATACATTGATGATCGGCAAGCCGGATGACACGTTCGATCAACTGAAGTACGCGAATCTGATTTTCGATAAGGGCGGGCAGGTTTCGATTCTCGGGCTGGAGTGGCTCGCCCGCCATCACGTGGTGCTCGACTTTGTCAACTCGCGGATTTACCTTCGCAAGGGAGCTGGCTTTGACAAGCCGGATACCAGCGATATGTCCGGCCTGCACATGCTGCGGACCGACAAGGGCGTGGAGGTCCGCGCAGTCGACAAAGGGTCCCCCGCCGAAGCGGCCGGGCTCAAGCCCGGCGATGTCCTGCAGAAAATCAACGGCAAGGCGATTGCCGAGTACTCCATGTTCGATCTCCGGCAGTTGCTGTTCAGCGAGGCGGGCAAGGAGTTTACATTCGTATTCCAGCGGGACGGCAAGACCTGGCAGTCCAGGCCCGTCGTCCTGCGCAAAAGCATCTGATCTGACGGAAAGGTGTACGATCCATGGCGAAGGTCTGCATTGGCGTTGACTTCGGGGGCACGGCGATCAAGTTTTCCGCGCTGGACGAATCGCTCACCCCCGGCGAGGTGACGTCTCTGCCCACGCCGATCGATCAGGGCCCCGAGGCGGTAATCGACCAGATCGTCACCGGGGTCAATCAGCTCATCGAGCATCGCGCCATCGATCGCGAGAACATCCTGGCTGTCGGCATTGGCTCGCCCGGGCCGTTGGACATCCGTAAAGGCGTACTGCTGGCCCTGCCGAACATCCCCGGTATGGAGAACCTGCCCCTGCGCGATGCCGTGGGCGAAAAACTCTCGCTGCCGACGACGCTGGAGAACGACGCCAATTCGGCCGCCTTCGCCGAGTATCTCATCGGCGCCGGGCGGGGCAGCCAGGCCATGAGCATGCTGACCCTCGGCACGGGGCTGGGTAGCGGGCTGATCTACCACGGGCAGATCATCCACGGCCGCCACGACATGGGCGGGGAGGTCGGACACATCATCATCAAGCCCGGCGGGCGGCAGTGCAAGTGCGGCCAGAAGGGCTGCCTCGAACAATACTGCTCGGCAGTGAACCTGGCCCGCCACACCACGCTCCACCTGCAACAAGGCGAGCAAAGCTCCCTGCAGGACATTCTGGCCGAGAAGGGCTCGATCGATTCGCGGGACATCAACCAAGCACGCCGGGCCGGTGATGAACTGGCTGCGAAGGTCTGGGACGAGTGCTGCTACCACCTGGCCATCGGGTGCATCAACCTCTGTCACATCTTCGACCCGGACCGCATTGTCCTGGCCGGCGGGCTCAGCAACGCCGGCGACGACCTGCTCGATCCGGTCCGCAAGCACTGGCTGGAGCAGAACTGGACGCTCTTCGAGCAGAAGACCGAGCTGGCCATCGCAACGCTCGGCTCCGATGCCGGCGCGGTCGGAGCGGCCGGGGTGGCCTGGCAGGCCTTCGGCGAACTCGACGCCGTCAACGCCTGACCTCACGTCGCCCTTCGTCAGTCCTGGGTAAAGGGAAGTTCCTCGGCCGAGATCCGCTCGTCGGGATAGACGTGCCGCGCCTCGCAACCCAATGCAGCGGCCAGGGGGTAATCGTCTTCCACGCGATTGAGCTCATCGACCAGCCAGCGGTGATGCTGGGCGATGAGTTCCTGATGCTCGGCCGAGCCGATACGATTCTCCATCTGCTCGGGGTCGTTCTGGAGATCGAAAAAACCCGCCGGCTCGGCCCCGGTATTGTCGCCGAAAACAATGTAGCAATACCGTTCGCTCCGAAAGGCTCGCCAGGTCTTCTGGCAGAAGGCTTGTTCCTTCCGCAACTCGCTGACGAAACCCAGCAGCACGCCTGGCCTGTCGATCTCGTCGGCTGTGCCGGTCACCACGCCAGAGAGGTTCCCCCCGGGGACCGCATCACGAGGGCACAGGCCCGCCAGGCCGAGAATCGTCGGAAAGAGGTCCTCGGTGTTGCTCGGCAGGGCGATCCGCTGGCCCGACGCGATCCCGGGCCCGGCCACGATCAGCGGTATGCCTACCGATTCCTCGTAGGGATACTGCTTCCTGCTGCGAAGGCAGTGGCTGCCGAGATGGTCGCCATGATCGCTCAACAGCAGCACGATGGTATCCTCGGCCAGGCCATGGCTCTGGAGGAAGTCCATCATCCGGCCCACATTGGCGTCGAGGTTTTCAACCATCGCGTGATAGCGGCGGAATTCGACGATGCGGGAGGCGCGGTTTTCTTCGGTCAGTGGCTCTTCGCCTTCACCGAAATCGTCAAAGGCCGTCATGAAGTTCTCCGGCAGGACCAAGTCTCGCTCGGCCCATCGGTCGAGATTCTCCTGCGGGGCGTCGTAGGGGGGGTGGGGCGGTTCAACACTGACGACCGCACAGAACGGCTTGGACGTATCGCGGTCGTTGGCGAGGAAATCCATCGCGATGTCGCACAGCCCGTCGGTCTGATAGCCGGGCACGCGGCGGGGCGTGGGGTCGTCGTCGACGAAGTAGCAGGTGTGGAACGGGTCGTTCCGCAGCTCAAAGCCCCGCCAGTGCTGCCATCGGCCCTGGTGGCTGCGGGGCACGGGGCGTCGGCCCTCGTGGTGACGACCGTAGCCGGGCATGTGGAACGTATCGCCATACAAGTGCCACTTGCCCACGTACAGCGTCTCGTAGCCGGCTTCGTTGAACTCATCGGCCAGGGTCCGCTCGGCCGGGCTCATCCGCCACTCGATGCCGGGAACCAGCCTGCTCTGGGCGGTCTGGCCGGTCATCAGCGTGAAGCGGAACGGCACGCAGATGGGATAGCTCGAACAGGCGTTTTCGAAGCACGCACCGTTGGCGGCGAGGCGGTCGATGTTGGGGGTGTCGATCTGCTCGTGGCCGTAGGTGCCCAGGCTGCGGCGGCGGAGCTGATCGCTCAGCAGAATGAGGATGTTGGGTTGCTTAGCCATGGCGCGAGTATACCCGCGCGACCGGCAGGGGCCAAGGCACTGGAAATTTATTCCCGGCCGCTGCGGTTTGCCCTTGCAGCCGTCGGCTCGAATTGGTACACATATCAGACCAATTTCAAGCCATGGAACGCGAACCTCTTTACATCACGATCATCCGCGAGATCATCGGCTCGGTCGCTGCCGGGCGGGTCCAGCCGGGCGAGCGTCTGCCCGCCGAGCGCGAGCTGACGCGCCGCTTCGAGGTCAGCCGCGGCACGCTGCGCAAGGCCCTGGGCGAACTCGACCGCCTCGGCGTCGTCGAGATCAAGCCCAACTCCGGCGTGTATGTCCGTCACGTCTCGCCGCGTCGCCTGCCGGCCGAGCTGCTCCCGCCGGACTTCAAGCAGGTCTCCATGGACGACGTAGTCGACGCACGCCTGGCCATCGAGCTCGCCGCCTGCCGGGCCGCCTGCGAGAAACGATCCCGGGCCGACCTCGACCGCCTCGCCGGCCTCATCGAGCGGATGGCCGACGATCTCGACGACCTGCCGGCCTTTCTCGAAAGCGACCTGGCCTTCCACCAGACCCTCGTCGAAGCCAGCGGCAATACCGTGCTGGTCACCGCCTTCGCGGCCATCTACGAGTACCACCGTTTCTCGTCGGTCTACTCCTCCAACCGCCCCGGCGACCAGAAGCTTGCCCTCGACAGCCATCGCCGCCTGCTCGACGCCCTTGTCGATCGCAATGTCCGCCAGGCCGAAAACGCCCTGACCGACCACCTCGGCCAGATGAAATCACACGAAACCCCGTCGGGCCGATCGGCCCGGCCCGCACCGCGCCGCACCCGGCGCAAACCCGCCTCACGAACCCCCAAACTCGCAAAGGAATACCGATGAGCAACGCACCGCAGGTCACCGTCATTGGCGGCGGCATGATTACGCAGATTCAGCTCCTGCCGACGATCTACCAGATGCAGCGGGAGGGCGTCGTCGGCGACATCCACGTCTGTGCTCTCAACGCCGGCCCGCTCAAGACCCTCCAGGACGACCCGGCCCTGGCCCGCGCCTTTCCGAGCCAGAGCTTCACGCCCCACCCGGACCCGGCCACGACCGATCTTGACGAGCCGCACCCGGACCTCTACAAGCAGGTCCTGGCCGACGCACCGGCCGGCAGCATCGCCGTCATCGCCGTGCCCGACCAGGTTCACTACCCGGTCCTCAAGGCCGCCATCGAAAACGACCAGCACGTCTGCATCGTCAAGCCCCTCGTCCTCCAGCACAGCCAGGCCGAGGAAATCGCCGCACTCGCCCGGAGCAAGGGCATCGTCGTCGGCGTGGAGTATCACAAGCGGTTCGACTACCGCAACCTCATGGCCCGGCGGACCTACCGCCAGGGCCGACTCGGCGAGTTCCGCCTCGCCCAGGCCCAGATGATCGAGCCGTACTACTATCGCGACTCGAACTTCATGAACTGGTGCACCTGCGAGAATACCGACCTGTTCACCTACGTCGGCTGCCATTACGTGGACCTGGTGGCCTTCATCACCGGCCTCAAGCCGACCAGCGTGAGCGTCTACGGCATTGTCGATGAGTACCCCAACGGCAATACGGGCTACCTCTGGACCGACGGCCGCGTGCTGTGGGAGAACGGCGCGAGCCTCAGCGTCGTCGATGCCATCGGCTACCCGGACCGGGCGGCGGGGGGCAATGCACAGGGGCTGACCATGTGGTGTCAGGGCAGCGAAGACGCGACCCTGCTGGTGCACTCCGATCAGTTCCGCGGCGTCAAGCACAGTTACGAATCGGCCGGCAGCGACCCCGGCGATACCGTCTACGCCGAGCCAAACCCTGACTACTTCCAGATGCTCGATCTCGGCGGCGATGGGCTCACGCCCGTCGGCTACGGCCACCGCAGCGCCGAGTACATCATCCGCGCCGGCGTGGAAGCCTCGGCCATATCCGACCTGGCCGAGCGACAGAAGCTCATCGACCGCTACGACGCCGAGGGCATCATGGCCACCCCGGCCAACAGCTCCTACAACGAGCTGGTCGTCGAAGCCGCCCGCCTGAGCATCCAGAACCAAGGCCGCAAGATCGAAATCGTCTACGGCGACGAGCCCACCGTCCGCTTCAAAGAATACAAATAACCACCGCTGCACCTTACCCCACAGAAAGATCATCATGGCTACTAAAGAGTTCCCCCTGATTCCGCAGGACGTTCCCACCGTCGAAACCAGGTACCGCCGCATCGTCACGCAGATTCCCCACCCCGAGTCGGCGGCGATGCTGGAAAAACTTCGCGCCCTCGAGCCGCGCAGCATGGGCGGCCAGCCGCCTGTCGTCTGGGACCACGGCGATGGTTTCACCGTGGGCGATGCACATGGCAATACCTGGCTGGACTTTTCCAGCGGCGTGCTGGTGACCTCCTCCGGCCACGGCCGAAAGGAAATCTGCGACGCCATCGCCGCCAAGGCCTCCCAGAAGCTCTACCACAGCTACTGCTTCCCCACCGAGACACGCTATCGCCTCGTCGAAAAACTCACCGGCCTGCTGCCCGAACCGCTCAAACGCATCTTCCTGCTGACCACCGGCTCGGAAGCCACCGAGTGCTGCATCAAGCTCGCCCGCACCCGCGCCTTCCGCAAGGTCGGCCCGGAAAAGAACATCCTCGTGACGTTCGAGAACGGCTTCCACGGGCGGACCTACGGCGCCCAGCTGGCCGGGGGCTCGGCCGCTGCCAAAGACTGGATCGGCCCCAACCCCGCCTTCGTCAACGTGCCGTTCCCCGAGGGCTTCCGCCAGAAGGACACCTCCTTCGAGGTCTTCGAAAAAAGCCTCGCCGAACAGGGCGTCGACCCGGCCCGCGTCTGCGGCGTGATGGGCGAAACCTACCAGGGCTGCAACGCCACCCTCATGCCGCCCGCCTACGCCCAGGCCCTCCGCGCCTGGTGCGACAGCCACGACGCGGTGCTGATCTTCGATGAAGTTCAGGCCGGCTTCGGCCGGACGGGCAAGCCCTTCGGCTTCATGCACTACGGCATCGTGCCCGACCTCGTCGCGTGCGGCAAGGGCATCAGCGGCGGCATGCCGCTCTCGGCCACCATCGGCACGGAAGAACTCATGAGCATGTACGGCCCGGGCGAGATGACCTCGACCCACTCGGCCAATCCCGTCTGCTCGGCAGCGGCCCTGGCGAACCTCGAACTCATCGAGAAAGAGAAGATGATCGAAAACGCCGCCGCCCTCGAGCCGGTCATGCTCGAAGGGTGCAAACGCATCGCCGATGCCGCCGGCGGCAAGGTTGGCACCTATGCCGCGACCGGCCTGGTCGGGGCGGTACAGTTTACCCAGCCGGGCACGACCGACGCCGATGCCGACACCGCATGGGAATTCGTCAACCGGGCCATCCAGCAGGGCATTATGCTCTTTGCCCCCGTCGGCGTGGGCGGCTGCTGCATCAAGCTCTGCCCGCCGCTGATGATTACCGAAGAAGCCCTCCGCGAAGGCATCGATGTCATGGAGCAGATCGCCAAAGACCTCGCCTGACCATCGCCCGGCAGGGCAGGCAAACTAGTAGTCTGTCTCATCTAAAAGGATGGGTAGAGTCGCTTCAGTTTCACTCGGGCATCGTCGGTGGTG
>CAZCDM010000061.1:0-12364 GCA_964497475.1 uncultured Planctomycetaceae bacterium | reverse complement strand
ATGGCCAACGACACTACATGTAGGGGTAACCTGAGTCAAGTAAATACCCCTGTTCCAGAATATCCCGCGCCGCGGCGGCAAACTCCGCCGACGGTACGGCCAGGGTGTTCCACTTCCGGCTGCGAGGTCGGGCCAGGCTCGCATAGACCTCCAACGGTATCGCCGCGAAAGCATAATGCTCCTGCCGGTAGAGGTGAACATCCGCGAACGGCGCACGCTGCGGCGGGCCTTGCAGCCAGTACGCGAAAACCAGCACCGCCCGGAACCCCTCGCCGAATACCCCCTGCCACTGCTCCAAGCCGTCCAGATCGTCCTGCGTGACCCAGTTCTCCCACGCCCGGCCGGCCGAGGCTTTCCGCCCCCCGCCGCTATCGGGAAACTTGCGACCCTTCACGTCGACCAGCAGATTCGCCGCCTGCGTGCTGTAGACCACGAAGTCGAAGCTCTTCAGCGAGGCCGAGCCGAAGACAGCCTTCTTGGCCTCGTCGACGGCTACGTACGGAAGCCCCTTCGCCCGGAGGTACTCCTCGAATGCCGCCTCGTAATGCACGCTTCGCCTGGCCACGCTACCCCCTGCTATTTCTCTCCGGGCAAGTAGCCACGGGGGTTGTCCTGCAACGCAGCCAGCGACATGCTCTGCTGCTGCCCCGAGGCCATGTTTTTTATCGTCACGGAATCCGGATCGGCCTGGCATGGCTTTTCCACCAGCACCACCCACCGGGCGTTGGCACGATTGGCAGCCTTCATCTGCTTGCCCACGTTCTGCCGCTTGACGCTGTACTCCGTCGCGATGCCCGCCTTGCGCAACTGGCCGACCAGTTCGAGCATCGCACCGAAGCTTCCCTCGGCTGCGTCGATGGCGAAGACTTCCACGCCGCCGTCCAGCAACCCTTCCGGCAGGAGGTTCTTTTCCTCCAGCAGCAGCCCGAGGACCACATCGCCCATGCCGAAGCCCGTCGCCGGGCACGCCGGGCCGCCGACCAGCTCCAGCAGTCGGTCGTAGCGCCCGCCGCCAGCCACGGCCCGCTCGCCCTCAGCCAGCGCCTCGTACACCACGCCCGTGTAGTAGGCCAACCCCCGCACGATGTGCCAATCGAAGGCCACGTACTCCGCAGCCCCCATCGCCGTCAGCAATCCGTGAAGTTGCTCGAGCTGCTCGCGCTGCTCGGTGAGTTCATCGAACTGCTTGAGGTAGGCCAGACACTCCCCGGCCGGGACGTCCATGAACTCGCCAATGGCCGTGATGGCTGCATCGTCCAGCCCCGCCTGGCCGCACAGCCGGGCGAATTCCTCCTCGGACACCTTCGGCCGCTTGTCCAGCGCCAGCAGCGCCTGGTCCATACCCGCCTCGTCCACGCCATGGCTTTTCAGCAGGTTCATCACCAGCGGGCGCGAGCCGACATGCACCTTGATGTCCTCCGGCCGAAGGTCCACCTCCCGCAGAAAGTCCACCAGCGTGAAGATGCACTCGGCGTCGGCGATAACGTCCGCCACGCCCAGCATGTCGATATTCCACTGGAAGAACTCTCGCAGCCGCCCGCGCTGGGGATTTTCCGCCCGGCACAGCCGAGGTACGGAAAACCACTTGATCGGCCGGGGTAAGGCGTTGATCTTCGCAGCCACCATCCGCGCCAGCGAGGGGGTAATCTCGGGTCGCAGGGCCAAATCCCGCCCGCCGCGGTCGGTAAAGTGGAAAAGCTGCTCGGCAATCTCATCGCCGCTTTTGATCGTGAACAAGTCGAGGAACTCGAAGATCGGTGCGTCGTACTCGGCAAAGCCGTTCCGCAGCGAGACCTTCCGCCAGGTGTCGATGATGTAATTCCGCAGCCGCATCTGCTCCGGATAGAAATCCCGCGTTCCCTTGACCGCCTGGATCGTCACGATGTGGCCTTGCCTTTCCTGCCTTTACCCTTGCGTTTGGTCTTGCCCTTTTTCTTGCCGCCCTCATCCGGCGGGTCGAGTCGGCCGATGGAGATGAGCTTCGCCCGCATCTGCTTGCGGCTCACGCCGTCGAGCTTGGCCCGGCGTTTGAGCATTTCTTTGTCGTACTCCTCCGGGCCGAGGGTTCGCCGGGCGTATTCATCGAGCTGCTCGGGCGTGGTGAACTCTTCCTGGTAGCAGTAATCGTTGCCGGTCGCCTCGCACTCCTGGCCGTAGGTCCGGCAGATCAGCGGACGGTCGTCGTAGATCGTGCAGCGGTTCTTTTCATCGAGCTTCAGGCAGCGGTTCATGATCTGGATGTACCAGTCGCCCTCCTCGTCGATGTGAACACTGACGCCCTCGTGGCAGATGTACCAGCGGACGTCCTCGAACTCGTCGTAATCGTCAGGCTCGTCGATCTCGAAGCAGAAGTACTTGCAGCACAGCCCGTCGCACTTGTCGCAGTCCATGGCATCCACGGTCAGACTCCCTTCGCCTGGCCCGGCCGCAGCGCGTCGATCGCCTGGGGGCTCAGTCGATCGGCCCGGCCGTTGGATCGCAGAATCACATCGCAGATCAGCTCGAAAAAGCAGGCCCGCTGGACCGCCTCTTCCCAGCTGGCTCCCACGGTCACCAGCCCGTGGTTCCGCAGAATCGCCATGTCGTGGTCGCTCATCGCCTCAATGACCGCCTCGGCCAATTCGCCCGTACCGGGCGTGATGTACGGCACGGCCGCGACCGGCCCGATGTAGTAGGCCATCTCCGGCAGGACGAAAAAGTCCACTTTCCGGGTGTCCATGCAGGCCATTGTCGTCGCCGCCGGGCTCTGGAAGTGCAGCACGACGTTGACGGCCTCCCGTCGGGCCAGGATGCCCGCATGAAAGACCGACTCGACCGACGGCCGCACCCCGTTGATACATTCCGCCCCGGCCAGGCTGCACAGCGAAACCTGCTGCGGCGTGATCGATCCCAGCCACGACCCGCTGGCGGAAATGAGCATGCGGTCCTCGCCGAGCCGCAGCGAAAGATTGCCGCTGCTGCACTGCTGCAGGCCATGACCGTGGACGGCCCGACAGGCCGCCAGAAACGTATCGAGCTTCTCGTTGGGAATGGTTTCCATGGCGGGATTATACGCCAACGCTCGCCAAAGGCAAAGCCCGCCCGGACGTTGACTCCCCTGTCCGGCAGACTATAATGGAAACTCTTGCCGTCACGCGACGGCCCGGAACAGGAAGAGGCCCATGCAGACAACCGGACAATACACACCCGGCCACCCGGCCGAGCGGTTCGTCTGCGAGGCGGGCATTGCCCCCCTCGCCGCCCCCGTCGTACCCTGATTCCCGCCCCGCCGCCGCGGGGCCGATCCCCTTTTCCACCACCGGCTCGACGCCACGAGATAACCATGACCCCATCTACCCCACGCATCGAACTCTACGATACCACCCTGCGAGACGGCACCCAGGCCCAGGGCGTGAGCCTCTCGCTCCGCGACAAGCTCGAAATCGCCGAGCAGCTCGACGACCTCGGCGTGGACTACATCGAGGGCGGCTATCCGCTGAGCAACCCCAAGGATGAGCAATTCTTCCAGGAGGTCCGCTCGCTGAATCTCCGCCGGGCCCGCCTGGCCGCGTTCGGCATGACCCGCCGGCGCGACATCGCCCCCGAGGACGATACCGGCATGCAGGCCCTGCTGGCCAGCGAAGCCCCCGTCATCACCATCGTCGGCAAGACCTGGGACCTCCACGTCCGCGAGGTGCTTCGCGTCAGCGAAGACGAGAACCTCGCGATGATCGCCGACTCGGTCGGCCTGATGGCCCGGTCCGACCGCAAAGCCTTCTACGACGCCGAGCATTTCTTCGACGGCTACCGCGCCAACCCGGACTACGCCATCGCGACCCTCCGCGCCGCCGCCGAGGCCGGTGCCGCCTGTCTCGTGCTCTGCGACACCAACGGCGGCTCAACGCCCGAGCAGATCGCCGAGACCATCGCTACCGTCACCGCCGCCCTGCCGGAGACCGCCGTCGGCATCCATTGTCATAACGACTGCGACCTGGCCGTGGCCAACTCCCTGACCGCCGTCCGCAGCGGCGCCGCGCACGTCCAGGGCACGATCAACGGCATCGGCGAGCGCACCGGCAATGCGGACCTGGTCTCCGTAGCGGCCAACCTCTCCCTGAAGTACGGCTACGATCTGCTGGCTGATGGTTCGCTGAAAAAGCTCACCCGCGTCAGCCGCTACATCTACGAAGTGGCCAACCTCAACTTCCACGACAATCAGCCCTACGTGGGCGGCTCGGCCTTCGCGCACAAGGGCGGCATGCACGTCCACGCCGTGCAGCGCAACGCCACCACCTACGAGCACATCGACCCTGGGCTGGTCGGCAACCGCCGACGCATCCTCGTCAGCGAGCTGGCCGGCGTGAGCAACATCGCAGCCACCGTCGCGGGTAAGTTCGACATCGTCGACGACAAAGACGCCCAGCGCACCATCCTCCAGCGTGTTATGGAGATGGAAAACGAGGGCTACGAGTTCGAAGCCGCCGAGGCCAGCTTCGAGGTCCTCGTCCGCAAGACCCTCGGCGAGAAGTGGTATCGCCCGCTCTGGTCGCTGGACCACTACCGCTGCGTCATCCTCAAGCGTGACAGCGAAGAGGCCAACACCGAGGCCATCGTCAAACTCACCATCGGCGAGGACCTCCGCCACACCGTCAGCGAAGGCGACGGACCGGTCGACTCGCTCATGAGCGCGCTGCGTTACGCCCTTCGGCCGGCCTACCCGGCTATCGACGATCTCCGCCTGGTCGACTACCGCGTGCGCGTCGTCAACACCCAGGCCGAGTCCGCCGCCCGCGTGCGTGTCGTCATCGACTGGCACGACAGCAAGACCGGCGCGACCTTCGGCTCGGTCGGTGTGGACGAAAACATCATCGACGCCAGCTGGCTGGCACTGACCGACGCCATCGAATACAAACTCCTCGACGAAGAAACCGCCTGAGCCATGTCCGACGATCTGTCCAAACATTACGATCCCGCCGCCGTCCAGGACGCCATTTACCAGACCTGGCTCGACGCCGGCGCCTTTTCGGCCGACCCCACCGACGACCGCCGCAGCTTCTGCATGGTCATCCCGCCGCCCAACGTCACCGCCGCACTGCACCTCGGCCATGCCCTCAACAACACCCTCCAGGACGTCCTGATCCGCTACCGCCGCATGAGCGGCTGCAATACCCTCTGGATGCCCGGAACCGACCATGCGGGCATTGCCACGCAAACCGTCGTCGAAAAGCGCCTGCTCGCCGAGGAGGGCAAGCGTCGCACCGAGTACGACCGCGAAGAATTCGTCGGCCGCGTGCAGGCCTGGAAAGATGACTACGAAGCCCGCATCCTCGGCCAGCTCCAGAAAATGGGCTGCAGCTGCGACTGGGACCGCACCCGCTTCACGATGGACGCCCAGTGCGCCGCCGCCGTCCGCGAGACGTTCTTCCGCCTCTTCCGCGACGGGCTGATCTACCGCGGCAAGCGGCTGGTCAACTGGGACCCGGCCACGCAGACCGTCCTGGCCGACGACGAAGTCGAACACCAGGACATCGACGGGCACTTCTGGTACCTCAACTATCCGCTGGTCGAGCCGGTGACCATTGATGGCCAGACGCTCGAGTACGTCACCGTCGCCACCACCCGCCCGGAGACCATGCTCGGCGATACCGCCGTGGCCATGAACCCCAAAGACCCGCGGGCCGAATCGCTCGTGGGTAAGACCGTTCGCCTGCCCATCGTCGGCCGCGAGATTCCCATCATCGCCGACGACCACGTCGTCCTGCCCGACCCGGACAGCGATGACGACAAGGCGAAGTTCTCCACCGGCTTCCTGAAGGTCACCCCCGCCCACGACCCGGACGATTACCAGATCGGCCAGCGACACGACCTGCCGATGATCAACGTCATGGCCCCGGACGGCTCGATCAGCCGGGCCCACGGCTGGGACGACTGGGACGCCCTGCCGGAATCCAATCGCGACGTGCTCGACGAGTGGGTCATCGGCAAGGACCGCTTCGAAGCCCGCGAAGCCATCGTCGATTTCTTCCGCCAGGAAAAACTCATGGAGAAGGTCGCCGACTACAAACACTCCGTCGGCCACAGCTACCGCAGCCATGTGCCCATCGAGCCCTACCTCTCCGACCAGTGGTACGTCGCGGTCAAGGCTCCCATCCCAGGCCTCGATGCCGACGATATTTTGAAGCGAGAACACAAAGAAGACGAAAGCGGCAAAAACAGAGGGGATGATATAAAAACCATCGCCGACGAGGACGGCAATGCGATCCTCGCCGGCACCGACGTGCCGGTGACCTCCCTGGCCGGCCTGGCCCTGACGCCCCTGCTGTCCGGCCGCCTGCGATTCACCCCCGACCGCTACGCCGAGAACTACCGCACCTGGCTGGAAAACCTCCGCGACTGGCCCATCTCCCGCCAGCTCTGGTGGGGCCATCAGATTCCCGTCTGGTCTCAAACCACTGAAGATCGTGTGGCATATGTTCTTCAAGGAAATGCAAAACAAATCATTAATGCAATCCAGGGCAGACAAGACCGTACTCAAACTGCTGGTCACCTGACATACAAAGGCACGCAGTACTATTTCCAAGAACGGCACAATGATGACAATACGCTCACGACGTTTTTGACATTCAGGCCGGGTGACTCCGACACAACAGTTATTGCACAGTTAGAATCCGAGGGTTGGCAGCGCGACCCCGACGTGCTGGACACGTGGTTCTCTTCGGCGCTCTGGCCGTTTTCGACGCTGGGCTGGCCGGAGCAGACGCCCGAGCTGGCCAAGTTCTACCCGGGCGATGTGCTGAGCACCGCCCGGGAAATCATCACGCTGTGGGTCAGCCGCATGGTCATGATGGGCCAATACTGCTGCGAGGACATTCCCTTCAGCGAGGTCTTCATTCACGCGATGATCCAGGACGGCCAGGGGCGGAAGATGTCCAAGAGCCTCGGCAATGGCGTGGACCCGCTGGAGGTCATCGACAGCCACGGTGCCGACGCGATGCGCTACACGCTGGTGAGCATGACCACGCAGACGCAGGACGTCCGCATGCCGCTGGAAAAACTCACCCTGCCCGACGGGCGGGAGGTCAACAGCTCGCCGAAGTTCGACATCGGGCGAAACCTCGCCAACAAACTCTGGAACGCCGGGCGGTTCGTGCTCGGTCAGCTCATCCGCTGCCCACGCTGGGAAGAAATCCGCCCGACGGATAACCTCTCCGATGCGTGGTTCATCAGCCGACTCAACGCGGCCGTGCGCGATTGCACGCTGGCGTTGGAGGAGTATCGCTTCAACGAACTGGCCGAGCGGCTGTACCACTTCTTCTGGGACGACTTCTGCGACTGGTACGTCGAGATCGCCAAGGTCCGCATCGCCGCCGGCGATCGCACGCCCCGGGCCCTGCTGGCCCACGGGCTGGACGTGATCCTCCGGCTGTTCCACCCGACCATGCCCTTCCTCACCGAGCAGCTCTGGACGAACCTCAACCGCCAGACGCCCACGCGAGGCCCCGGCGATACCGCCGCGGAAGACCTGCTGATCCTCGCCGAGTGGCCCCGCGCCGATGGCGACGCCATCGACCCGCTGGCCGAGAGCGCCTTCGAGCTGCTGCGCGACCTGATCCGCCAGGTGCGGAATATCCGCACGCAGCACAACGTGCCGCCCTCGCAGAAGATTAAAGCCATTGCCGAAGTCATCGAGGGCACGGGCGAATGCGACATCGTGACGGAAAACCGCCCGACCATCGAAGCCCTGGCCGGCCTGGAGACGCTGGAGATCAGCTACGATGCCGTCGACCCGCCGGCCAATGCAGGCTCGGTCACCGCCCGCGGCGTGAAGCTCTACGTCCTGGACGTCATCGACACCGCCGCCGAGCGATCCCGCCTCGAGAAGCAACTGGCCACGCTGGAAAAAGGCATCCGCGGGGTCGAGGGCAAGCTGGGCAACGAAAAATTCCTGGCCAACGCACCGGCCGAGATCGTCCAGCAGGAACAAGGCCGACTCGACGACATGCAGCGGGATATCGCCGCCGTCCGCGACGCCCTGGCCAAGCTGGGCTGAGTTCTGCCAGCAGCATCCGCCCTCTGTGCAATGGCCCCGGCCGGACCGCCCAATGCACAATGCCCATTGAATCGCCAATACCCAAGGTTTGATTCACGTCCCCAGCCCGAGGCCCCTCGACAGATCGAGATTGCGTTGGATGTGGAGGGCTGGGCTGTTCATGGTCATTGCTCATTGGGGATCGGCATTTCGGCCTCGGTGGCGTGATTTGTCTTTCGTCAAGCGGGCAGGGCCTTACAATGGGGCTATGGATATTCCCGTCGAACTATCGCGAATCGTCATCACCGAGCTTGGCGAGCAGCAGGTGATCTTCCTCAAGGAGATCGAGGGTGACCGGACCTTCCCGATCATCATCGGTATTTCCGAAGCGCTCGCCGTCGACCGCCGGCTCAAGGGCATTGAAACGCCGCGCCCGATGACGCACGACCTGCTGGCCGGCGTGGTCGAATCGCTCGGCGGGACCATCGAACGCGTCGTCGTCAACGATCTGCAGGACCACACGTTCTACGCCTCGCTCTTCATCCGTCGCGATGGCGAACTCATCGAGGTTGACGCCCGCCCTTCCGACGCCATTGCACTCGCGGCCGGGCTGAACACGCCGCTGTTCGTGGCCGACCATGTCTTCGAGCAGGTCTCCCAGGCCGAGCCCGGCACGCGGGAAGAACGCATCGAGCTGCTCCGCCGCCGCAAGGAAAGCCTCGCCGATCAGATCGAAGCCATGCACGACATGCTCGAAGACCCGGAATTCATCGAAGAGACTCCCGAGCCGATTCTCAATCACACCCGCCAGCAGCTCGATCAGATGAAGACCGAGTACGAGGCGATCGAGGACATTCTCCGCCGGCTGGGTTAGCGAATTTCGCAAAACATATGTCGTTTCGGCATGGTGTCATTCTGAGCGAAGCGGGTTGCGAAGCAAGCCGCGAAGACCCTACGGGCAAAATAGCGAAGAATCTTTCCGCGAAAAGATCCTTCGGCCTGGCTCAGGGTGACAACGGCGCGACCGAGAGTATGCCAAAACGCTAGCCGAGCCAGGTGCGGAGCAGGTCCCACCGGGCCGGGTCGACGGGGGCAAAGAGCAGCCAGGCGATATTGGCCAGCGTGATGAGGTCATACGGCACGGTCATCCGAGGCCATTTCCAGAGCTGGATTTTATCCCACCATCGGCCCTGGCGCGGATCGATCGGCGGGTTCCTGCCTTCGAGGATCGCCCGGGTGTAGCGGACGCGGCGCAGCCAGGTGAACATCGGCGAGATGCCCTGCTGGACGACCAGCGCCCCGGGGTTGGCGGCCAGCGTGGCAAAGACCACCGCCGCGACACGCTCGCCCCGCTGCCAATAGCCCACCGGGCAGGACTCGATGATATCCTCGGCGCGGGCCTTGGTGTAGCTGATGAGAAAGCCGTGCAGGAACGCCAGCATCGCCAGCAGCGAGAAGGTGATGTTGGCCGGGTCCTGCCAGGCAAAGCCCACCGCCACGCCGCCGAAGAGGGCGAAGTCGCTGATGCGGTCGACCGTGCTGTCGAGGACGGCCCCGAAGGCAGAGCCCTTGTTCCCCAGCCTCGCCACCGCGCCATCGAACATGTCGCACGCCGCCGACCAGTACAGCAGCAGCAGCGCGAAGGCGTAAAAGAAATGCTCGCCCGTGCGAATGCCCATGGCCAGGGACGCCCCGGCCAGACAGGTCAGCACGCACCCGGCGATGGTGAGCATGTTCGGCGTGATCCCGACGCGGACCATCCGGCGCGCAAAGGCATCGCGGGCGTGGGTGAAAAACCAGGCTGTGGCCTTGCCGATCATCGCACCAGCCTAGCCGATAGGCCGGGCCTTGCCAAGACTCATCGCCGTCGGGCCGACGGGCATTGGCGGCAAGCCCGGCAGTGCGCCACAGAGACGCAGAGGCTCAGAGAAGTCTTCGCAAGTCGGCCTGTATCTCCCCGCAATAAAAAGCTCATCCGCGATTCGCGGGGAGTGAATTGGACATGCGGTATTTCAGGTTCATGATCCGATTGCGGGGAGGGGATGAGCTTTCAGGGCCGAAGGCCCAGCAGGATGTTTCCGGGGGCGCGAGCCCCCGGAAACAATGTCCCAAATGCAATGAGCCCCGAAGGGGCGAAAGTCCTGTTGGCGGTCGTCTCTGTCGCCCTTTCAGGGCTTGGTGTTCCGCCATTCCCTACCGGGGGCTCGCGCCCCCGGCTACATACCTTCGCCCCTACGGGGCTGATCTTTCGGGTAGCCAGGTGCCTATGCTTGCATAGGCATGCTTACGCTGGCAGCCTGTCCGCACGGGTGGGCAGGTGAACGTCCCCAGCATGCTTCGAGCCCCCTGAATTGCCGCCCCAAAATCATGTCGCACACGGCGAAGGAGGACAAGTGCGACCCCGGCTACATACCTTCGCCCCCGTTGGGCTTGGGGAGATCGGACATCGGCATCCGAGGGCTCCGCCTCGCTTCACGGCCGACCGCTCCTGTCGGACCCCGCCGGGGCCCAGAGGCGAGCCTTCCCCACGAATCACGGATGAACCAAAAAAGGCTTCCGCTTCAACGGAGAACCGGGGCTCGCAAGCTACATCCGGGCCTACAGAAAACGCACTTTTCTGCGTACTCTGCGCCTCTGCGGTAATGCGTTATCCCGCTTAGCGACGGTTCTTGAGCAGGTCCTTGGCCTCGCCGACGAGGTAGAACGAACCGGTCACGCAGATGAGGTCTTCGCGCGTGATGGCGTTATTGGCCAGGTTCAGGGCGTCGGTGAGGTTGTCGGCGATCTGGGCGATTCGCCCGTCGGACAGCTCGGAGTAGATCTCGGCGAGGTCCTTGGGGTCGGCGGCCCGACCGGAGGACTGGGCGCGGGTGAAGATGACCTTGTCGGCCCCGGTGGCGACCTGCTCCATCATGCCGCGGATGTCCTTGTTGGCCGCACAGCCGAAGACCATGACCATCGAGTCGTAGGGGATGTGCTGGCCGATGCCCCGCATGAGGGCCTGGATGCTGGCGGCATTGTGGGCGCCGTCGACGAGGAGGCGCGGGTCTTCGCAGATCAGCTCCATGCGCCCGGGCAGGTCGACACTGGCCAGGCCCTGCATGGCCCGGCGGTCGTCGATCTTCATGCCCTTGGCCTTGAGCTGGTCGAGCAGCGCCAGGGCCAGGCCGCAATTCACCGCCTGGTGCTCGCCGAGGACCGGTACGGGCAGGTGCTCGAATCGGCTGGCCGGGGTGGTCAGGCAGACGCGGGTATGGCAGCCGTTCTGCCGGCTGGATTCCACGCGATAGCTGAATTCGATCTGCTCGCCGGTGAACAGGAGATTGGTCTTCGTCTCGCCGGCGACCTTTTTCAGGACGCGCTTGGCCGCGGGGTCCTGCTCGACGCTGACGGCGGTGACGTCTTTCTTGAAGACGCCGGCCTTCTCGCGTGCGATGTCGCCGATCGTCGAGCCGAGCTGGTGCATGTGGTCCATCGAGATGCTCGTCAGGCCGACGACGTCGGGCTTGAGGACGTTGGTGCTGTCCAGGCGCCCGCCCAGGCCGGTCTCGATCACGGCAATGTCGACCTTCTCGCTGGCGAAGTGCTGGAACGCCATCGCCGTGAGGATCTCAAAGAAGGTCGGCTTGTCGTCCTTCTTCATCTTCTCGACGTGGCGGGCCGTGCTGACGATCAGCTCGGTCATCTTCTTGCGGGGGATCTTCTGGCCGTTGATGGTGATCCGCTCGCGGACGTCGCTGATGTGCGGCGAGGTGTACAGCCCGACGGTGTAGCCACAATTCTGCAGCATGGCGGCAAGCATCGTAGCCGTCGAGCCCTTGCCCTTCGTCCCGGCAATGTGCACCGTGCGGAGCTTGTCGTGCGGATTGTTGAGCTTCTTGAGAAGAAGCTTCATGCGATCAAGATTGAACGTGTCCCGGTTGTACCGAACGCGAAGCATCTGTTCGTAATCGGTTTGCGATTGCAGAAAACGAATCGCCGAATCATAGCCACGGATCGGCAGCGTTTTCTTCTTCCGGGAAGTCTTCGTCTGGGTTGTGCTGACCATTAGGTGTGTTCCAAGTGAACAGGCAGGACGTATGGGTCTTATGTGAACAGAAAGCAATAAACTACGAAGAGGCGAGTCTATCAGATGCGATAAGCCTTGTCAAGAGGCAACACCGGTAATGCTACTGTAAATATCTGTCATTAAGTTAGATACGATTTATTGCGTTCCCAAAAAGGTCTCATGACGATCGACGACGTCAGGGGTGCCTGGGGACGGATTCTGGCGATATTCAAAGACAGGGGTATTTACTTGACTCAAGAGCCTGTTGCACAATAATTCTGGAACCCAACCGTTGGATTCCGATTTAG
>CAZCDM010000060.1:0-12529 GCA_964497475.1 uncultured Planctomycetaceae bacterium | reverse complement strand
CCTTGTAAAACAAAGACTTACAGCGCAATCCAAAGGGGATGTCGAAGTCAGGAGCTGGACTGAACCGCCCGGCCGAAAGCCGCCGCTCGGTCAAATCCCCAAACCAGGCACGGCCTGTTGCGGCTCTTTGATTTCCTCGATCCGCCAGCCCTCGGGGCGCTTGATCCAGTAGAGCGTCCAGTTCAACGCGTAGGTGCCCGCGTACGAGCCGGACACCTTCAGCACGCTCTGGACGCGCATCGTCGCCTGGCGGCCATGGACGTCGACCGAGAAATTCCCGATGCGGATTTCTTCGAGATCGTCCATGCGGGAGTCGACGCGAATGGCGTTGGCAAGGCCCTCCCGGTCGCCGCGGAACCCGCGATAGTTCGGGTCGAGATACTCCAGCGCCCCGTCGATCTGCCGCGCTTCAACCCGCTCGGCGAGATTGCGGATATCGCGGTGGAGTTCTTCGCGGTCGGTCATGACGGCGGCATCGAGAATGAACAACCCGCCCGCCAGGAGGATCGGCAAGGCTGCGAGCTTCAAAAGGATTTTCTGCCTCCGGTAATGCCACCCCAGCAGCAACCCGAGCATCGCCACCCCGAGAATCACATACAGCGTCGTAGGATCTTCCAGAAAGAGTGATTTCATGGTTTCCATTGTACCGCCGCCGCCCGCGGTTTGAAGTTTTTTCACCTCCGCAGCCGCAGCCGGTCGATAAACACTAACACATGAATACCACACGCGACCTTCCGAAAAAGTCTCAGCTGGTTCGCCTCGCCGAGGCGGCCCGGGCGGCCGGCGTGGGCAAACAGACGCTGGAGTACTACATCCTGCTCGGGCTGGTCAAACCCCGCCGCAAGCCAGGCCGGCGCGGCCGATACTTTGACCGCGCCCTGATCCGCCGCATTCACCTCATCCACAGCCTTAACCAGAGCGGCTATACCCTGCGGGACATCCGCGAGACGTTCCTGAGCCGCTAGCGCCGGGTGGCAATCGGCGGGCGGTTCGCTAGAATAGCGGCATGGCATCGCGGCATATTCGATTCTCCCTGAGCGTGAAGTTCCGGCTGCTGTTCGGCCTGGCGCTGCTGCTGGTCATCGCCGCGGCCCTCATTGTCCCGTGGTACTTCATGGAAGTCCTCGCCGAGCAGGGCCTGGAAGCTCCCGCCCGCGAGCTGACGCGGCTGCGACTCATCGAATGGGACCGCCTGCACCCCAAGAACATCCAAGCCGCCCGCTCCGGCAGCAAGCTCGTGGAGTACTTCAACTTTCGCCCGCCGGAAGAGGAGTCTGACCCGGCCACGCTGAGCCCGGCCGCCGATGGCGATATCCGCCAGGGGCCCTTCGTGCGGGTCGTCGATCCCAAGACCCCCGAGACCAGCCTCGACCGCCCGGCCGCCAAGGCGTATCAATTCTTCCTCGAACATCCGGCCAGCGACATCGCCTGGCGGAAAACCACCACCCCGCGCGACCAGACCGTCTACCGCTGCTTCCGCGCGGTGCGGATCGGGCCGGCCTGCTACGAGTGTCACAAAGACAACCCCAACCAGGCCCTGCGATACACCCCGGGCCAACTCGTCGCGCTGATCGACCTGACCCTGCCGGCCAGTGTCGCCTCGGTCCAGCAGCTCTGGCTGGCCCGCGGAGCCATCCTCACCGGCGGCGTGGTCGCCGGAACCGTCGCCATGATCGTCTTCTCGATCATCTCCCACCGAACGGTCCTTCGGCCGGTCCGCAAGCTGCGGGAACTGGCCGACCGCGTGGCCGAGGGGGACATGACCGTCCGTAGCGACGTCGCCACGGGCGATGAACTCCAGCGGCTGGGCGAGAGCTTCAACGACATGCTCCAAGCCACCCAGATCCAACACGAAAAACTGCGATCGGCCCACCGCGCCGTCGAGCTGAACCTCATCGAGATGGGCGAGCGGAACCTCGCTCTCTTCGAGGCCAACCAGGTCAAGAACGAGTTCCTGGCCAATATCTCCCACGAGCTGCGCACGCCGCTGAACAGCATCATCGGCTTTGCCGACCTGCTCGTCGACGACGAGGACGCCCGCATCGCCCGTTACGGAACGAACATTTCCACCGCGGCCAAGAACCTCCTGGCGATGATTAACGACATGCTCGATCTGGCCAAGATCGAAGCCGGCAAGGCCACCATCCGCATCGATACCGTCAGCGTGCTGGACACCTGCCAGACCCTCCTGACGATGATGCAGCCCATCGCCGATAAGAAAAATATCGAGCTGATCGACGAACTCGACCCGGCCCTGCCGATGATCGAAACCGACGGCGGCAAGCTCCAGCAGATCCTCTACAACCTGCTGAACAATGCCGTGAAGTTCACACCCCCCTCGAGCAAGGTGACCCTCTCGGCCTATGCGACCGGCTCGGACCAGGCGCCCAAGGTCGCCATCGCCGTGGCCGATACGGGCCCGGGCCTCAGCAAGGCCGACCAGGCCCACATCTTCGAGAAGTTCTACCAGGTCGACGCGACGTTGACGCGCGAAGCGGCCGGGGCGGGGCTGGGCCTGGCGATTTCTCACGAGCTGGCCGGGCTGCTCGGCGGAAAGCTGGACGTCAAAAGCGACCCCGGCCAGGGCGCGATCTTCACCCTCACCCTGCCGCTGCAACGCGACGAGCCAGACGAACCGGCCGGCCCGGCCGAGGCATAGCGGCCTCAATACCAGATGACCATGATGAGGTTCTCTTCCGACCGCTTGCCGTGAACCGTGCCGATGGTCTGCGTGCAGTTCTTGACCTCGATGTCCGCCTCGTCCAGCCATTCGTTGATCATGTTCTCCAGGTGGAGAATCGGATCGGGGGCCAGCTTGCTGGTGAAGATGCGGCAGCGGGTCGCCCCCTGCCCGTCGAGGTTCATCGCACGCTTGAACTCGCTCATGCGCTGCATGCCGTCGCCCGAGCCCATCACGCGGTGCGCGCTCGGCGCGTCGCTGGATATCTCCAGATCGTCAACCAGGGCGATCCGCTCGTCGTCATCCTCGACCTTTTTCTTCGGCGGGGGGACGGGAACCGGCTCGCCGGTGGATTCGTCCTGCCCGGGCGGAGGGGGCGGAGCGACTTTGCCCGGAGGGGGCACGGGAACCGGGCCGGAGGAATCATCCAAGCCTGCGGGGGAAATGCGGTCGTCATCAGCCATGCGGACCTCCTTGGTTAAAAACCAATCTCTTCCCAGACGCCAGTACAGGTATTATATTCTCACACACGTCCGACGCAACCCCGCACCGGTGAACCGATGATGCGAAAAAACATTGCCCTGCTCGCGACGCTGGCGGCCACCATCGCGTTGGTCGTCCTGGTCGAACGCCTCTGCCCGGGCGGCGACAGCAGTGCGTCCACGCCCGTGCCGGACCCGCCGGCCAGGCCCAGCGAAGCGAGAGAGTTCCGCGGCATCAGCTTACAGATCCACACCGGCGATGCGCGCCACCCCTACGAAACGCTCATCGACGAGATCGCCAAGACCGGCGCGAATACCATCTGCCTCATCGTTCACGGCTTCCAGGAGCACGCCCGCTCACAAATCATCTCCGTGGACCCGGCCAAAACCCCCAGCGACGAACGCCTGGCGGAACTGATCGCCCACGCCCACAAGCGAGGCCTGCGGGTCGCCCTCATGCCGGTCATCCTGCTGAGCGACCGCCGCGGCAGCGAATGGCGGGGGCAAATCGAACCGCCCAACTGGCCCGACTGGTGGAAGCAGTATCGCACCCTGCTGCTGCGCTATGCCCGCCTGGCCGAGAAGAGCGAGGTCGAGCTTTTCAGCGTCGGCTCGGAACTCATCAAAACCGAAACCCAGGACAAGCCCTGGCGCGAAACCATCGCCGCAGTCCGCGCGGTCTATACCGGGCGGCTGTTTTACTCGGCCAACTGGGATCACTACCAGGTCCCGCAGTGGTGGGACGCGCTGGACATCGTCGGTATGACGACCTACTACACCCTGGCCGAGGGCGACCGCCCCACCCGCCAGGAGCTGCTGGACCGCTGGGCGGAGATTCGGAACAAAATCCTCGCCTGGCAGAAGAAGGTCAATCGCCCGATCCTCTTTACCGAGGTTGGCTGGCCGAACCAGATCTCGGCCGCCGAGTTCCCGTGGAACTACTACGCCCAGCCCGACAAGCCCGACCCGGAGCTTCAGGCGATGTGCTTCGAGACGTTCTTCGCGACGTTCGGGCGCGAGCCGGCGGCGACGGGCTTTTTCGTGTGGGAATGGCGGGACCGCCTCGACGCCGACGTCGCGCCGGACAGCGACACGAGTTACGTACCGACCGGCAAGCCGGCGATGAAGGTCATCCGGCGGTTTTTCCAGTCGCCCGGGCCTCTGCGCCCACAAAGCCAGCCCTCATCGGCCCCGGCCACTGCACCGGCCGATCAGTCCATCACCGAAAATCGGTGAATCGTGGTGTGGCGATAGGTCTCGCCGGGTCGCAGCACCGTCGAGGGGAAGTTCTCGTGGTTGGGTGCATCGGGGAAGTGCTGCGTTTCGAGGCAGAGGGCGGCATGCTTGCCGTAGACCGCCCCGTTTTTGCCCGTGATCGTGCCGTCCAGGAAGTTGCCCGTGTAGAGCTGAATGCCCGGCTCGGTGGTCAGGACCGTCATGACGCGGCCGCCGACCGGCTCGCGCAGCGTGGCCGCGAGGGTGGGCGTTTCGGTCTGGCCGTCGCGCAGGACGAAGTTCAGATCATAGCCGCCGGGCACCTGGTCGATCCGTTCGCCAATGGCGTGGAAGTCGGTGAAGTCCACGGCCGTGCCAGCCACGGGGGCCAGCTCGCCGGAGGGCATGAGGGTTTCGTCGCTGGGCGTGTAGCGGTCGGCCTCGATTTTGACCTCGTGGGTCATCACGTCGGTGGCGTCCTGGCCGGCGAGGTTCCAGTAGGCGTGGTTGGTGAGGTTACACAGCGTGGGCTTGTCGGTGGTGGCGGTGTAGTCGATGGTCAGCTCGTTGTCGTTATTGAGTTCGTAGACCACCGTCAGCACCAGCGTGCCGGGATAGTTCTCCTCGCCGTCGGGGCTGGTGTAACGGAAAGTCACGCGGAGGGCGTCGTCGGCTTGGCTGGGCTCGGCCTGGAAGAACTTGCGGTTAAACCCCACCTCGCCGCCGTGGAGATGGTGCTGGCCGTTATCGTTTTTGGCCAGTTGGAGCACCTGCCCGTCCAGCGGGGCCTGGCCGGCGGTGATGCGATTGGCCGATCGGCCGACCGTGCTGCCGAAGTAGGGATGGTCGGTGGTGTAGCCTTCGACGCTCTCGAAGCCGGTGGTGATATCGGCCAGGTTCCCCTGCCGATCGGGCGTGACAAGGCTGACGAGTGTCGCGCCGTAATCGGTAACGGCTGCGACAATGCCGTGGGAGTTGACCATCTCGAAGAGGGTGGCCTCGCGGCAATCGACGGTTCCAAACGAGCGGGTGTGAATGTTCATGGGATGCTCCTGTAAGTGGGGTTCGTTCGGTGCAGGCCCAGGCGGTCGGCGAGGGCCTGATAGTAGGTTTCGTGCTGGCGGATGTATTGCTGCATGATGAAGTGCGTTGCGATGCGTTTTCGCCCGGCCTGGCCGAGGGCGACGCGGCGGGCCGGGTCGTCGACGAGACGGCGGATCGCCCGGGCCAGTGCCCACGGCGACTCGGGGCGGATCAGCAGGCCGGTGCGGTCGTGTTCGACGAGCTCGGCCGGGCCGGTGACCTTGCTGGCTACAACGGGCAGCGAGGCGGCCATCGCCTCGGCGGCGATCAGGCCAAAGCCTTCCTGCCGAGTGGGCAGGACCAGCATATCCATCGCCGCCAGCAGGGTCGGAACTTCCCTGGCCGGGCCGACGTATCGTACCAGCCGCCCGGCCGGGTCGCGATGGATAAATTGCAGCAGCTCCTCGCGCATGGGCCCGACGCCGGCAATGACCAGCCGGGGCGTGGGTTTGCGTTCGTTGAGCCACCGCATGGTCTCCAGGAGCACGTCGAGGCCTTCCTGCTTGTCCAGCGGGGCGACAAAGCCCATCACGCAGTGCGTTTCGTCCACGCCCCATTGCTGGCGAAGTTGCCTGCGGGCGACAGGATCAGGGGCGATGCGATGGACATCGACGCCGTTGTGGATGACCTCGATGCGATCCATGGCCACCCCGGTGCGCAGGTGGTGGACGCGTCGGGCCTCGTCGGTCACGGCGATGAAGCCCTGGTGATGCCTCCGGCTGAGGCGGTACCAGCAGAATCGCCACGGGCGGAACCGTCGCTCGGCAAGATGGACCGTGTGGACGACCGGCAAGCGACCGGCCGAGAGGCTGGCCAGCAGGCCCAGCACATCGGCATGGAACAGATGGGTGTGGAGAATGTCGAACCGCCCGGCACGGAGAAAATCGACCGCGGAACGAAACCGATCAACATCGAGCTTGTGACGGACATCGAGGACCGTCGTATCGACACCCGCCCGGCGTAGATCGTCAGCCATGGTTCCGTCGCGCAGGCCGGCGACGTGGACATCGAAGCGGTTGCGGTCCAGCCGGGTGGCCAGCTCGTAGACACATCGCTCCACCCCAGCCGGGGCGAGGTCGGTCAGGAACTGACAGATGCGAAGCGGACGATGCATGCCCGGCAGCGTAGCCGGCGGCCGGCTGGTTTGCAAGCGGCCCCGCGGGCTCAGGTCTTGACGTTGTCGAGCATCAGTACGCTGATGGGCCCGAAGATGAGCACGGGCAGGAATGCGCCCCAGAAATCGGGCAGGCCGATGTAGCGGGCAGCGTAGATGAGACCGAAGAACAGGGCCACCACCAGCACGCACACCAGGGCCGAGGCTTTGAGGTTTCGCTCGCGGGAGAGGATAAACGGCAGGCCCAGCAGGAGCATGACGATATTGTTCAGCGGATCGGCGAAGCGGACGTATTTCGCCAGCCGGGCTGCGTTGGGGTCGCGGACCTGGCCGCTGGCGAGCAGGCGCGTCAGCTCGCGGCTGGAGCTAAACTGCAGGAACTTGCCGCTCTGCTGCAGCTCGACTTCCTCGCCGGTCAGCTCGGTCTGGTGGAACAGCGCACCGCCCTGAAGCTTCCAGTGGCCGTCCTTTTCGATGCCGGGCACCCAGGTTGCTTCCAGGGCGACAATGGTCGCCAGGACGCGCCCCGTGCGTGTGTGGAAGTCGAACCGCGGGCGGTTGAGCTTGCCCGCAATGGTCTGCCACCGGATGATCCCATCGGGCCCTTTGACGCGAACCGGTTTGGCGGGGATAAAACTCTCGGCCCGAACGGTCATGTTGTAGTGTGGATCGTTATCGCTGATGCGAATGACCTGCTCGACGTATCGATTGGCCGGGAAGGGCCGGCCGCCATTGTCCTTCTCCCAGCGTTTGCGTCCGATGGCCACGAGGCGTTCGGACGAGACGGTGGTGTAGATGGTCTCGGTACTCTGGGTGTGCCTCCATGCCTGGTCCGACTGGGCGGCCCGGCGGTTGAGGATGGCATGTTCGGCGAGCCAGCCTTTGCGATTTTCCATCTCGCCGGGCGAGGCCGTCGCGGCGGTGAAGTGGGCCACGTAGCGGAGCTGCTTGTCTCGCATGGTGACCGTCGGGCGATAGAGGGTTTTTTCCCGGGGCTCGTAGAGAATACTGTTCCAGACCGTCCCATTGCCATCGGTAAGCATGGGCACTTCGTAGCGGTCGGTCTTGTTGGGGTCGTCCGGGTCGATGATGAGCTTTTCGCGAACGGCGGGGATGACGAACTCCTGGTCGAGGACGATGACGACATTCAGCAGGATCGCACAGATCAGGATCGGCCAGACCACGCGATGAAGGCTCACGCCGCTGGCAAGCATGGCCGTCAGCTCGTTGGTGTAGTTCATCCGGGCGATGCTGAAGGCAGCGGCCGTAACGATGATGATGCCGCCCAGCTCGGAGAGATAGACGAAAATGTGATTGCTGTAGTGGACGTAGATGTTGTTCAGCAGTTGGGCGAAGGAAACGGCCTGGCCGCTGGCCGGCTCGAGCTGCTCGGCGAATTCGTCCATGTTCGCGCTGAGGTCTCCCAGGACGCGCAGTGCAAGCAGCACCAGAAACACCAGCAGCAGGCTGGAGAGGAACGTTCGGAGGATGTACCGATCAAGTGTAGTAAACCGCATGATTTCTCAACGTTTGGACAATCGATAGTAGATGAACACATCGCCCACAGCCAAGGCCAGCAACCCCCCCCAGATCATGATCAGCCCGCCGACGTCACTGCTGTTGGGGTTGGCGACGACCTTCTTGCCCATGAGGATCAGCACGAAAATCACGGCTGCGGGCGCCACGGCCACGGCGAAGGCGACCAGCACCTGACCGCCCCGGAAGACCAACCCCAACGCCGCGCCCAGCGGCACGAGGAACACGCAACTGAGCCCGAAGGCAATGCGGCTGTTCATCTCGGCGTAGATTTCGCCCCGGATTTTCACCGGGCGTGTCGTGCGGAGCAGCTCCATGGCGGCCAGGAGTTTTTCATTGTCGGTGTACTGCTCGGGATGCTCGTAGAGATTGCGCAGTGTCGCGTCGGTGATTTCCGGGTCGGGGGGCAGTTGGATTTCGCCGCGTTTCCAGGAGGCCTTGCGGGGGCGCTCGCCGGTGACGGACTCGGCCGGCACGGAGACATTGCCCAGCAGCTCAACCGTGATGCGCGAGCCGGTCAGGTCGTTGTGGTCGATGATGACCTGGCCCTCATGGCCCCGGAAGGTCAGCACGCGGTCGGCTTCCTGGATGCGGACGGCGACGGGCTGGGCCTCGGGGTCGTCCTTGGCCGCGGGGTCAAACAGCCGGATGGTCTGGCCCTGCTGCTCGGCCCGGGGGGCGGTAAGGGCAATGGCCCGCCCGGCCGAGGAGAACTCCGTATAGCCTCGCCCGGCGTTGATGGTATCGACGACGGACCGGGCCAGGCGGTCGTGGCGGACATCGCGGCGGAACTCCTCGACGCGCCGCTGAATCTCGCCATGACGGGTCGGATCGTGCACCGTGTCGATCATCCGTTCCCAATCATAGAAGGCGGGCTTTTCTTCGCTCTGGCTGGGGATCGCAATGCCCTGCAGCGGGATGTCCCGCGTATCGCCGGCGATCTGGCTCTGCGAGACATTGGAGATCGGCCCGACCGGGTCGGTGAGGTAGACCGAGGCGTAGTACGTGCCGGTGTTGACATCCTTGTCGATCTGCAGCCGGGCGCTGGAAGCCACCACGTAGTGGTAAACCGGCACGGAGCGTTTGAGGACCGGGTCGAACTGATAGCCCTCACGACGCCCGGCCACCACGCCCATCAGCAGGTCGTTTTCGCTGTCGACATGCGATGCGTGGATGATGATGTTGTTATTCAGCTCGACGTAGCTTTCCTGCTTGATCTTGTGGTAGGCGATGCGCTTGATGTTCCGCACGACAGCCTGCTCGGCCGACTTGAGCATCTGCGGCGAGACAAAGTTCGTCAGCGCGAGCGTGATGATCGTGACGACCACACCCAGCAGCAGGGCCGGCTGGAGCATCGTCAGCGAGCTGATGCCGCTGGCTCGACAGGCCAGGGCTTCGCGGTCCTGGGCGAATCGGCCGTAGACCATCGACGTGGCGAACAGCGAGGCAAAGGGAAGCGTGAAGGAAAACATCGCCGGGACGGTGTAGATAATCAGCTCCAGAACCTGCCCGCTGGCCAGGCCCTGTTTGCGCAGCGGCTCGATGATGGCGAAGACCGTCATCAGCAGCGCAAAGGCAATCAACGCAAGAAGCATCGTCCGCGTCAATTCCCGCAGCAGGTATCCGTGTAGGGTCCGAAGCATAGGCCGTCTCGAAAACAGGTCCGGTTCAAGCCGTTTACTCTACCCCATCGGCCCGGGGTTTTCCAAGGAGATTACCAGCTCGGAACAAAGAAGACCCCGCCACAATCCGATCCATTGTTTCCATTTACAGAGGGCCCGATCTCTCAGGCGAGGCTGGCATGACGGCTGTAGCACTTCACCGCCGAGCGAAGCAGCGATTCTTCCACCCGGCCTCGACGCCGGCGGACCGAAACACGCTGCGTAGCCGGGCGCTCGGCCGCCGCCGGGCTGTCCGAGACATACGAGCCCATGACCAGGTCGCCCATTTCGGGCCTGCCGTCAAAGGTCACCAACTCGGGAGATGTCATCGTGATAAGCTTCATTAGCTTGGCTCGGGTTGTTCTGCCAGAGGGGCATCGTCTTGCCCATCGATACACCCATTCTACACCCATGGGCGAAAACCGTCAATCCATGTAATGAGGAATTCCCCTCATTTTCTTCAACTACGGCGGAATTCTCTCAAGATTTTAACGATTGACAATAAAGAGGTTACGGCAGAATGCGCAATTGCACCCCGGAGATTTTACAAAAAAAGCCGCCCCAATGCAGCACCGCCGATTCAAAAGATCCCCTCACCCCGGCGATTCATCCCGCGAGCGCAAAAAAACAGGGCGACCACGGGAGTGCTCAGCTCCACGGTGATCGCCCTTCGCCTTGTTCGCAGCCATATTGATCGGCCGGTCGTGACACTGGAAGGAGGTAACCAGTATTCCCGGCGGGAGCTCAACCCCGTCGGGGCGTCAAACCAGCAGAGCGGCTGCTATCCCACGGCCCGGTCATCCAGCGACAGATGACAGCCTCGGGGGCTCAACCCGGGGCATGGAGGGCGCATGGGTACCACCCGCAGAGCGGGGGCCACTTGATACATCGGATGTAAGCCGGGCCAAAACAAGTACGAGGTCTGTTTTCCTGCAGAAATATCCGTCCCTGGAGGGATTCTGTCAGGCAAAGACCTTAAAGCCGTTGTTTTTCGCGGCTTGCCTGAAAAAAAACTTCAAAAAATCCCTTCCATCCCTTGACAATATGATTCTCAGGTGTATCATAGATGTAGGCTCCTCGGTCATAGAGGTAATACTCACTGACTGAGTTCGGCACTGGGCTCCCCTCCCCCAGTGCCGTTTTTTTATGCGCTCACCCCGGCCGTCTGCTATGATGGATTCACATCAGCCCGGAAGGAGCAGGCCGTCATGAATCCCACCATTCGTCCCCGCAGCCGGTTTTCCCCTACCATCCTGCTGGCGATGATCGTTCTGCCCACCATTGCGCAGGCGGAAATTTTCGTCCAGCCCTACCTCCAGAACCCCACCGCCGATGGCATCAGCGTGCTGTGGTGGACCGACGAAAGCCAGCCCGAAAGTTCATTCCAGATCACCGGGATGGAGGGCGCGGACATCAAGGCCGGCCCGCCTGTCAAGGCCAGCAACGAGTTTGTCTGGGAGATGGGCAAATGGCTGCACATCGCCCGCCTGAAGGGCCTGGCCGCGGGAACGTACTTGGGCGAGGCGAGGTCCGAGCCATTCACCAGCAAGAAGATCACCTTCAAGCCCGCCCTGCCCAAGCCCGAGCAGGGACTGAGCGTGGCGATCCTCGGCGATGGGCGGACCGACAACGACGCGGTCATCGCCCGCCATCGCGCCCTGGTCGAGCGGGCCTCGAAAAACGCCGACCTGATCTTCGAGATCGGCGACATGATCCACTACGGTTCGTCCGAGCAGTGGTGGCGATTCCTCCAGCGGGTCATCCCGGCCGTGCCGGTGGCCTACCAGATGGCCGTGGGCAATCACGAACTCTACCTCCACCAGTCCGAAGCCTTCGAAAACAACACCACCTCTCGCGGCTACGAGACCCCCGCCGCCCTGCGAGCGGCCGAGCGGTTCCGGACGGTCGTCGACAACCCACCCAACGGCGCATCCAACGGCAACTGGGAGGAACGCTACTACGCCATGCGGGTCGGCTGCGTGGCCTTCCTCGTGCTGGACACCAACAATACCTCCGACGACAAATACGACAACCACAAGATGCTCGCCGACGGCGCCACGCCCGACTGGCACCCCGGCAGCGAGCAGTACCGCTGGCTGGAGAAACAACTCGCCGACGCCCAACGCACCGCGACGTTCACCATCGTGATGATGCACCCCTCGCCCTACAGCCGAGGCAAGCACGGCAGCCCGGCCGACAAACAAAGCGGCTATCACCTCCGCGTGCTCGACCCGCTGCTGCGCCGCTACGAGGTCGACGCGATCATCTCCTCGCACGACCACACCGTCGAGCACTGCCTGACCGGCCCGCAGAGCTTCGACCGCAAGATGGACACCGCCAACCCGCAGAACCTCAACTACATCGTCATCGGCAACAGCGGGCAGGCCTCACGTCAGGCCGCCAAGGCCTGGCCCACCTGGATGTCCATCCATCGCGACGCCGCCCCGCCGCTGTACTCCCGCTGGTTCTACCCCTGGGCCGGTCGCGACGATCTGGCAAGCTACATCGAGCTGACCATCCCGCCGGCGAAGGGCACGCTGCGGACGGCCACCTTCACCGTCGTCCGCAACGATGGCGAGACATTCCCCCTGCTGGAAATTTCTCGGCCCAGCCCACGCCAATCGGACAATCCCTACAAACGGTAGAACGTTTTGCATACAACCTGTCGGCCCATTGCCAACCGACATTTGCTATGCACCACGCGCTAGTAGTCCGTCCCAGGAATAAAGATATTCGACCTTCTTTGCCGAGGAGGTGG
>CAZCDM010000059.1:1455-12695 GCA_964497475.1 uncultured Planctomycetaceae bacterium | reverse complement strand
GCCCTCTACGACCTGCTCCATTGATTGGGTGTCCCAATGTTGAAGTCAGGAATGGCGTGATCCTCGGCGATGAGCTTGAGGATCTCCAGGTCGTCGAGGGGTTGGGCAGGCAGTTCGATGGGCGCCCAGGAGCCATCGTCGGCCAGTTGGTACCGCTTGGTCAGCTCGCCGGCCGGGGTGCGGTAGGTCATGGTCCGCATCGGCCCTTCGGTAACCGTCTCGACGTCGCAGCGGTCGTAGCGGCTGGACGCCCAGTCGTAGAGGTGGGCGGGCAGGCCCCCGTTGTACTGGCGGTAGATGTCGACGTAGCTCATGTTCCGCCACGGCTCGGGCATCGTGCCGGGCTGGTCGTGGATCGGATCGCCATCAGGGATGAACGCCCCGGCTGAGAACACTTGCGGCAGCCCGGCGGCGGTGCGGTGACGCTCGTACCACGGGGAAATGTCCGGGAAGAAGGGCGTGTGGTCCAGTGGCTCGCCGGCCAGCAGGGCGAAGTAGGCGTCGCGCGGTGTCATGCGGGGGGCTTTCAGGACCGTGGCGTGGGGGTGACTATTCGTAGAGGTGGTGGAACTGCGGGGCCTCTTCGAACATGTCGCGATAGACGGCCGGGTTGTACAGGGCGAACTCGACCGGGCGGAGGTACTCCCATGGCCCGCTCTGTTCGACGTGTTTGACCAGCGTGCTGATCTGCTTTTGCGATTTGAACAGCCGGATCGCGTCGAGCTTTTTCTGGAAGGCTTTCAGCGAAGCCTGGATGCGGAGCTTCGGCGGCGAGGGGAAGTTGCAATAGACCGCCATCTCGTGGACGTAGGGCAGGCGGGGCAGGGGCTTGCCCAGTTCGGGCCAGATTTCTCCCGCGGCGTGGAAGCAACTGATCATCAGCTCCGAGTGGACGTAGCGATGGTCGGGGTGCAGGTCGGAATTCGTCGGCAGGAAGACCTGGTTCGGCTGGACTTTCCGGAGCAGGCTGGTAAAGGCGTTCTGCATGCCGGTAAAGCCTTCGATTACGGCCGGGTCGCCTTGGCGGGCGGCGCGTCGGCCTCGGAAGTCTGACAGTTGACAATCCGGGAAGCCCAGGAAGTGAATGTTGCGTTTCTTCACGCCGAGGCTGCGGAGTGAGGCGTAGGTTTCCTCGCGACGAATGTCGACGATGCTGTCTTTCTGCTCGTCGGTGCAGTAGCCCATCCGCCCGTCGGTGACGATGGCGACGTGGACGGGCACTTTCATTTTCAGGGCGGCCAGGATCAGCAACGCCCCGCCGATGACGACGTCATCGTCGTGCGGGCTGACGAAGAGGAAGCATTCCTTTTCCTGCTTCCAGTGGCGCGAGACGCTGGCGAGGCTCGGGCCGACGCGGCGTTCCGTACCGACGAGGCGGACAACTTCGAAGGGTTGATTTTTCAGGGTTCGGGTCATGGTGCACATCCGGGGCAGGCAGGGGCAAAGAGGGGTTGCGAAGGGCTATGGTAGCCGCGAGCCCGGGCGGATGCAAGGGGCTCGGGCTGGTTGAATTGGCGTAATGCTGCGCGTATACTGCCCGGATGATGACCCCGCCGTCCAATACGTCCCGGCCTGGCCGATCTCTCGTGCTGCGTCTGCGCGATGCGCTGTTGGTGACGTGGATGATCGGCGTGATGGGGTTGGCGTATGTGTTGTTCGAGGGGCCTGTCGTGGGCAGCGTGGTCAAGCGTGTCGAGCCACTGGCCCGGGCCAAGGTTGCATTGGATATCTTCTTCGGCCAGGACCCCGCTGCGGCGGAGCCGGAAGAATGATTCTCTGGTCGATGCTGCTGGCCGGGGCGTACGGGCTTTGCTGCGTAGCGATGGGTCGGCTGGTGTTTCGGCTTCTCCGGCGTGGGCTCGATCCGTTCGTATCCCCGCTGGCGGAACTGGCCGGTGCGTTTCTGGTGGGCTTGGCGGTACTGGGAAATCTCTGGTTGGTGATCTCCGTGCTGCCGGGGCGGTGGTTCCTCTGGCCGGTGGTGGGCGGTATCTGTGCGGCGGTGCTGTTCGCTGGCGGGTGGGGTGGGCTGAAGCTCATCGCAGCCGGCGCGCGGCAGCTCGGCCGATCGCTCCAGACGCTCTATGCCGACCGCTCCGGCGTGCTCGAGGAGAACATCTCGCCGGGGCTGCGGGTGAGGCGGTTTTTCGACGATCCGATCTGGGCGATGAAAATTCTCGTCCCGCCGACGCTGGTGTTGGGGCTGCTGTACTTTTTTGCTTCCGCCCTGCCGCCCAAGGGCGATGGCGAAATGTTTTACATGGTCATCGCGAAAATACTCGCCCATACCGGGCGCCTGGAGATTCCACCGAACTGGCAGATGTTTGTTTCGATCGGGTTGCACGGCGAGCTTCATTTCGGTGCTCTCATGAGCCTGGGGTCCTGGCAGGCGGGAATGCTGCTGGTGTTTCTGGTTTCGCTGGCGGGGGTGGCGGTGGCGGCAGAAATTGCCCGTCGGGTAGGCCTGGGCCTGGCCGGTCGATGGGTGCTGGTGATCCTCATGGTCTGCTCGACCGCCTGGACGAGGGTCATTCCGGGGGGCAAGGTGGACCTTTTCGGATCGGCCCTGTGCCTCGGGGCGATATACCTTGCCTTGGCAATTCGACCCGGGCGATGGATCGCCCCTTCGCTGCTGGTTGGCCTGCTGGTCGGGGCAGGCGTGATCGCCAAGCTCACTCTGGCGGTCACCGTCGTACCGATGATCGCGCTGCTGGTGACCTGGCGGGTTCTCTTGGCCGAGGCGCCGGTCGCTCGCCCTCTGGCCGTGCTGGTCGGGTGTGCCGTGCTGGTGGTGCTCGGCACGGGCCCGGCCGTGGGCCCGCACATGGCCAAGGATGCCGTGCTCCTCGGCGACCCATGGTTTCCCGTAATGGCCACCGCCCAGTCCACTCAGTCCGGCGAGATGCTCCAGAGGTCGGCCTATCTCGTCGACACGTTGCGGCATATCTATCCGTTGGCCCTGTTCCTGGGAAAAATGGACATGTTGGGCCGGCTTTCGGCGGCGGGCCTGGCCCTGCTGCCGGTAGTCCTTGTGCTGCCCCGCCCTGGACGCATCCGAGCTTGGCTGCAGAGCCCCTTCGTGCAGATTGCGGTGGTGACTTTGGCGGGGTTGGCCTGCTGGGCTACGCTCTATTTTCGCCTGATCATGCCCCGCTACTTGCTGCCGCCGTTGGTCCTGCTGCTTCTGCTGCCGGCTGCTGGGGCGGGCTATGTGTTGCGGAATCCTGAGGCCGGTCGGGCTCTGCGATTCGGAGTGATCCTCGTACTGACCCTGGCCCTGGCCGAGCGGCTGAACCGTCCCAAGGGGCATCCGGGGGATGGGCTGAAGTTTATCTTCGGCTCGGCCGACCTGACGGAGGTCGCCGGCTCGCCCGGACGGATGTGCCTTCTGGCCAATACCGTCGCCGGGCCAGGGGATCGCGTCCTGACCGTGACGGGGGAGCGATTCCATCTTCGCCCGGGGTTGCTTCGCACCGCCAGTCTGTACAGCCTTCCAAGCCGGCTGGGCGAATTGCCCACCCAGGCCGACCGCTGGCGATGGCTGGAAGCCAACGGCTGGCGCGTGATCCTTGTCAGCCCGCCGTTCGGGCAGATCAAACCGACCGGCCGGCTCCTCGTGCCAAGGCGTGATGGCTCGCTGCTGCTCGACAGCCAAACCGTCCCGGCCGAGCTGATTCTGCGGCAGGTGGGTGTCGATTCCCACCGCCCCGGCGAGTATGGTGTATATGTGCTGCGGGCCCGGTCCGCCGCGCCGCAACCGACGACAGGAGAATCCCGATGACAGACATGGCCAAGGTGACGGTGGTGATCCCGGCCTACAACGAACAGGGCGCGGTGGGCGAGGTGGTCGCTTCGCTCCGCCAGACCGCCCCCGGCGCGCATGTGCTGGTGGTCGACGATGGCAGCGGCGACGCCACCGCCGAGCGCGCCGCCGCAGCCGGAGCGGAGGTTCTCGCCCACGAAACCAACCGCGGCTACGGCGCGAGCCTGGCCAGCGGGATCCGCCACGCCTCCAGCGAGTACGTCATCTGTATGGACGCCGACGGCCAGCACGACCCCGCCGACGTGCTGCGCCTCGCGGCGGAACTTCAGACGTGTGACATGGTCGTCGGGCGGCGCACGGCCGATTCGCATGTCGATATGGCCCGCAGGCCGGGCAAGAAGGTCCTCTCCTGGTTCGCCAACTTCCTGGCCGGGCAGGTCATCCCTGATGTGAACTCCGGGCTGCGTGGCTTCCGACGGGAGGTTATCCTCCAATACCTGCACCTCATGCCGCGCGGGTTCAGCTTCTCCACCACCAGCACCTTTGCGATGCTCAAGAGCGGCCGGCGCATCCACTGGCTGGACATTCAGGTCGCCCAGCGGGTCGGCACGAGTACGGTCCGGCAGTTGCGGCACGGCCCGCAGACCCTCATGCTCATGCTGCGCCTGACGGTGCTGTTCGATCCGCTTCGAATCTTCCTGCCCGTGGCCGGGGCAATGCTGGGCTTCGCGGCGATCATGACGCTGCTGAACTTCCTCTTCTTCCGCCTGGCCGTGCCGCAGACGGCAGTGTTCTTCGGCCTGGCGGGCATTATCATCTTCATGCTCGGGCTGGTAACCGATCAGGTCTCAGCCATCCGGAGAGAGCTGCATGAGCGGCCGTGAGTCCAGCCGCTTCGCCCGGCCGGGCTTTACCATCGAGCAGGTCCGGAGCTTCTGGGATGGCGTGATCGAACTCTACGACCGCGCCAACAAGAAGATCGGCTACGGCCACTGCCAGCGATTCCTCCGCGGACTGAAGTTCTTCACCCTGCCCGATGACGCCCAGGTGCTCAATGTCTGGGCCCGCATGGGCGAGGCCGTGCCCTACCTTCGCGATCGCTTCCCGGCCGGGCGGTTCCTGCACCTCGAAGCCTCCGGCCAGATGGTCGCCCAGGCCCGGCAGCGATATCCCCAGGAGACCTTCGAGCAGACCGACCTGCTGCACTTCGACCAGCCGGACCAAACGTTCGACGGCGTGCTCTCGCTGGAGACGCTGGAGCACTGCCCGGATCCGTTCGGCTTCGTCTGCGAACTCTTCCGCGTGCTGCGCCCCGGCGGCGAGCTGGTGCTGAGCTGCCCGCCGGCCCTGGCCGAGCCGATGCTGCGAGGCTATGAACTGTTCTTCGAGAATCATGGCGAGGGGCCTCACAAGTTCCCCTGGTCGCGGACGGTTCGTCGGATGATCCGCCAGGCCGGCTTCGAGCGGCTCTGCCACCGCGGTACGGTCTTCCTGCCGGTGATCCCCAACGGACTGGCCGGTCTCGACCGGGCGCTGGGCGAAACCCTCGGCCGCGTGCCCGGCCTGCGGGAGTTCGGCATTCGACAGTTCTACTACGCCCGCAAGCCCGAGGCTCGCCATGGCTGAGCCCTGGACCACCCTGCGACGGGGCGTGATCGATGCGGACCTCTGCACGCGCTGCGGGTCGTGCTGCGCCCTGGGCGGCGGATCCGTCACCGTGCCCGACCCGCTGGGCTCCTGCCTGCCCGCCCTGACCGGCCCGGCCGAGGCGGTCGACCCAGCCGCCGTCGAAGCCTGCAGCGGCGCGGAGGTCGACATCCCGACCTTGAACGACTGGCTCTTCGGCCGACAGCCCGAAAGCTACCTGCTGGGCGTCTATCGCAGCCTGGCCATCGCCCACGCGACCGACCCGGCCGTGCGACGCGGCGGCGCCAGCGGCGGCATCCTCTCGGCCGCTCTGTGCTGGCTGCTGGAAACCGGACGCATCGAAGGAGCATGGGTGCAGGCCATGGACCCCGACCGCCCCTGGTTCCCGCGGTCGTACCTGGCCACCACGCGAGAAGACATCCTCGCCTCGGCCCAGAGCAAGTACGTCATCAGCCCGCATCATGTCGGGCTCGATGCCATCGACCCCGACGGCGGACCGCTGGCCTACGTGGGCCTGCCCTGCCAGGTCCATTCCATCCGTAAGCTCCAGCGCATCGACCATCCGCTGACCCGCCGGTTCAAGTATGTCCTCGGGCCGTATTGCGGCAATATCCTGCACTTCAGCTCGACGCGGGATTTCCTCGCCCGCTACGGCGTGACAGATCTCCAGCAGGTCGAGAGCCTCGCCTTTCGAGCCGGCGAGTGGCCGGGCAAGATGCGCGTCGAGCTGATCGGCGGGCGCGTGATCGAGATGCCCAAGTTCCACGCCAACTACCTCATTCCGTTCCACATCATGCGGCGCTGCCTGCTGTGCAGCGACCTGGCCAACGACCTGGCCGACCTGGCCGGCGGCGATGCCTGGGCGCCGGTCTATGAGCAGCGGGGCAAGGGGTTTTCGCTGATGGTCGCCCGGACCGACCTCGGAGCCGAGTTGGCCGACGCGATGAGAAAAGACGGAACCGTCTGGGCCGAGGCAATTGACTTCGACGCCGCCGTGGCCATGCACAGCCACGGGCTGGATCTGAAAAAGCGTGGCTCGTTCCTTCGCATCGACCGGCGGGTCCGGCTCGGCCTGGCCGGGCCGAAGTATGGCTACCGCCTCGCCCCTGGCGTGCCGCTGTCCCGCCGCGTCATGGAAGCGGTGATGGGCACGATCTTCCGCATCTGCTGGACGCCTCTGGCCCGGAATGTCATGCAGGCCATTCCCAACCGCTGGATCGGCTGGCTGTTCGAGAAGGCGCGAACGCGCTGGAAAGGCGCGACCCGTGCGACCAAGCGGACCGGCCTGGGGACGATCCGCTTCCAAGCCGACCCGCCACGGAGGTCCTCATGACCGCCGAAGCAACCAAACCCTCCCGGCGCTGGCTGCGGGGTCTGGGGTACGTGGGCCTGCACGCCATCGGGCTGGTGCTGCTGGCCTGGATTCTCACGCGCATCGACCTGTCGCAACTGGGCCAGTCGTTTCGGGACTTCGGCATCGGGCCGTTCCTGGCCGGGTCGGCCCTGCTGGTCGGCGTGTACCTGTGCAAGTCGCTGCGATGGATGCTGATCTGTCGGACTCTGGGCGCCAGGCTTCGATTTTTCGACGCGCTGTGCTACTACATCGTGGCGGTCTTTTTCAGCGTGATCACGCCCGGGCGGGTCGGCGATTTCGCCAAGGTGATCTTCCTCAAGCGGGCGGGGCTTCTTTCGGGAAGGGCGTCGCTGCTGGCCACGCTGGCCGACCGCGTCTGGGACCTGCTCGTGCTCGGCTGTGCGGCGGTGATCTCACTGCTGTGGCTCGGCGGGATGCGAGGTTGGGGGGTATGGGGCGGCTGCGGAGCGGTCGCGCTGTTGCCGATCCTGTTCTACCTGCCGGAGCTCTGGTCGCCGCTGACCGGGCGAGTCGTTCGCATCACGCCGGGTATCGAAGCCAGGCTCGGCCCACTGCACGATCGGATGGTCGAGGCAATCCGCCTGCTCCGCGGGCGGGTGGGCCTGGCGGCGATGATCCTGTCGATGGCGGGCTTTGCGATGCTGGTTGCGGTGGTGGGGTTGTTCGTGCTGGCTTCACCGTCACGGGTCGGTGCGAGCACGACGACCGCGGCCGTTGCGCTGTCGAACGTGCTGAGCTTTCTGCCGATTACCGTAGCGGGCATGGGTACGCGGGAGCTGGTGTTCTCGGAGCTGTGGACCCGCGCCGGGCAGCAGGCCGCTGTCGGCGTGGCCGTCGGGCTGGGATATTTTACGGTGGCCTACTGCGGCACGGCGATTCTGGGCGGGGTGTTTTACCTGGCCTCGGCGCGGCGGGTTCTGTCGATACAGGCATTGAAGGACGAAGCGATCCGCGAAGGAGCCGACGCATGAAGGGCATTACAAGCAAGCCGGGCTTTCTCTTGCGAGGGCTGCTCGCGCCGAGGACGATTCGACCATGCAAGCGATCTAGCGCATTTTGCAGAACAAATGCCGTTTGACCATGCTGTCATTCTGAGCGTAGCGGGCTGCGAAGCAAGCAGCAAAGCCGAAGAATCTTTCCAAGAAAAGACCCTTCGGCCTCCCCGTATGGGCTTCGCTCAGGGTGACAATGGGACGATACGTTGTATGCAAAAGGCTCCAGGCTCGGCGTATTGTCTTCCCCTTGCCGCGGGGGTATCATGCGGAGACCTCGTCCACTTTGCGGAGCCCTGATGATTGGATCGTACATCGCCGTCTTTGTTGTTGCGCTGGTCCTGTCCGTTGCGCTGACCTCGCTGGTCATCCGTCTGGCCCGGCGGTGGGGGCTGTACGACTCGCGCGACCCGCGCAAGGTTCACAAACGCCCCGTGCCGCGCATCGGCGGGGTGGCCATCGTCCTGGCGATGATCGGGGCCGTCGTGCCCATGCTTCTGCTGGACCGCTTTTTTGGCGGCATCTTCAGTGATATCCGCGGCGAGCTGCTCGTGCTCTACATGGCCAGCGGGGCGATCTTTCTCGTCGGCGTGCTCGACGACCTGCGGGACATTCGCGCGACGATCAAGCTGGCGGCCCAGGTGCTGGCGGCCACGGGCGTCTGTGCGGCGGGGGTTCGCATCGGAGGCATCGAGCTGTTCGGCGTAAACTTCGGCTGGCTGAGCTGGCCGATCACCATCGCATGGATCGTCCTGATTACCAACGCGGTGAACCTCATCGACGGGCTCGACGGCCTGGCCGCGGGCATCAGTGCGACGGCCTGTGCGGTCATCGTGGGCTTTTCGTTCTACACCGGGCAGCTCGCCATGGCCGTGCTCATGCTGGCGCTGCTGGGCAGCCTGGTGGGCTTCCTGCTGTTCAACTTCAACCCCGCGCGCATCTTCATGGGCGACTCGGGCAGCATGTTCCTGGGCTTCTTCCTGGCTACGGCGAGCATCGTCTCGGCCACCAAGGTCGCCACGCTGATGGGCCTGCTCATGCCCGCCCTGGCGCTGGGCCTGCCGATTTTCGACATGCTGCTGTCGATCGTCCGCCGCCTGCTGGAACGCCGCAGCCTCTTCGCAGCCGACCGAGGCCACGTCCATCACCGCCTGCTCGACAGCGGCCTGAAACACCACCACGTCGTCATCGTGATGTATCTGGTGACGCTGCTGGCCGCCGGGGTCGGGCTGTTGATGATGGCCCTGCGAGGCAAGGGCGAGGTCATCATCTTCCTCGTCGGGCTGCTGGTGTTGCTGAGCCTGTTCCGCCTGGCCGGCGTGCTGCGGTTCCGGCAGATCTGGGAGCAGGTGCAGCAGAACATCGATCGAGGCCGGGAGATTCGCGCCGAGCGAAAGCAGTTCGACGCGATGCAGAATCGGTTCCGGTCGGCCTGGACGTTCTCGCAATGGTGGCGGGCGGCCCGGCGGATGGCGCGGCGGATGGGCTTCGCCTCGCTCCGCGTCGAGTTGCAGGGCCAGCCCGGCCAGGCGAACGAACAATTGCAATACCAGCGCCCCGCCGCGGACGTCGCGACGATGCACCTGTCGATTCCCGTCTCGGTCGGGGCCGACCCCCAGCCGGGCCAACTGCTGCGTATCGACATCGACGTGCCTGTCGAAGCGCCGCTGGAGACCATCGGCCGGCGGGTCTCGCTCTTCGGGCGACTGCTCGACGAGCACCCGCCGCAGGCGTTGACGCGCGACGAGCAGTCCCAGGGTGCATCGCAAGCGTGACAAGGCCCGGCCAAGCTGCCATACTGACGAGAGTTCTCGAATAAGGATACGCCAATGTGGACATTGGGCATCAGTGCATATCATGGAGATTCTTCCGCAGCTCTGCTGCGCGACGGGCAGGTGATCGCGGCCGTCGAGGAAGAACGCTTCACGCGGCTGAAACACTGGGCGGGCTTTCCCATCCAGGCCATCCGCTACTGCCTCGATGAGGCCAACATCGCCCTCGGTGATGTCGAACAGATCGCGATCAACCGCGACCCGCGCGCCCAGATGCTGCGGAAGATCGGCTTTGTGCTCAAGCAGCGCACGCCGTGGGAGTTCCTCTCCGACCGCCTGAAAAACCGCGGCAAGATCCTCGGCGTGGACGAAACCCTCGCCGAAGCGTTCGGCCTCGATGCCGGCTCCATCTCGCCGCGCATCCACAACGTCGAGCATCACCTCGCCCACGCCGCCAGCGCGTTCTACGCCTCGCCGTTCGACGAGGCGGCGATCCTCACCGTCGATGGCTTTGGCGACTGGACCAGTTCCCTCCAGGCCCGCGCCACCGCCGAGGGTATCGAGGAAATCAGCCGCGTGTTCTTCCCGCACAGCCTCGGCGTGCTCTACACCGCCGTGACGCAGTTCCTGGGCTTCACCTCCTACGGCGACGAGTACAAAGTCATGGGCCTGGCGCCCTACGGCCTGGCCGACGCCTACATCGACGAGATGCGCCAGCTCATCACCGTTGGCGACGACGGCCGATTCGAGTTGAACCTCGACTGCTTCCTGCACCAGACCGGGCGCGTCGAGATGACCTGGAACGACGGCTACCCGGCCGTGGGGCAGATGTACTCCGACGGCATGGCGGCCATACTCGGCCAGCCGAGACGAAGCGACGACGAGCTAACCCAACGTCACAAAGACCTCGCCGCCTCGCTGCAGGCCCGCTATGAGGAAGTCTTCGGCGTGATGCTCGCGGCCGTGCACCGCAAAACCGGCAGTGCGAACGTCTGCATCTCCGGCGGCTGTGCGATGAACAGCGTTGCCAACGGCAAGATCGTGACCGACTCGCCCTTCGCCGAAGCGTACGTGCCGCCCCAGCCCGGCGACGGCGGCGGCGCCATCGGCGCAGCGCTCTACGTGGCCGCCCAGGCCGGCGCCCCCCGCGACCGCCGGCAGATGTCCGCCTTCCTCGGGCCGGGCTACACCGACGAGCAGATCGAAGGCCTCCTCAAGACGCACCTGGCCAACCTCGACGAATCCATCGCCGTGACGCGCTACGACGACGAAGAGACGCTCTGCGAATCGGTCGCCGCCGATATTGCCGCCGGCAAGGTCATCGGCTGGTTCCAGGGCCGCATGGAATGGGGCCCGCGGGCGCTGGGCAATCGCAGCATCCTGGCCGACCCGCGCCGGGCCGACATGAAGGACATCCTCAACCTCAAGATCAAGCGGCGGGAATCCTTCCGACCGTTCGCGCCGTCGATTCTCCGCGAGGCCACCGCCGAGTTCTTCGAGACCGACTACGACGTGCCTTACATGTCGATGGTCTTCCAGATTCGCCCCGAGAAGCGCAAGCAGATCCCCGCGGTAACGCACGTCAACGGCTCGGGCCGACTGCAGACCGTCGACCGCGAGCACAACCCGCTGTACTGGAAGCTCATCGACACCCTCGGGCGGAGCACGTCCGTGCCGATCGTGCTGAACAC
>CAZCDM010000059.1:0-1355 GCA_964497475.1 uncultured Planctomycetaceae bacterium | reverse complement strand
ACCGGCTACGACGACCCCTCGCGCCGCTATCCCTGGCGGGAAACGCGCGATGGCGTGCGGATCAGGCGGCTGGCGCTGAGTGGCTTCGGCAAACGGGCGATGCTGATCCGGCTGCTGGGGGGCATTCTCTTCGTCATCCAGGCGACGCTGGTCGGGCTCTTGTCCCGGCGGGTCGATCGCGTGCTCATCAGCACCTCGCCGCCGATGGCGCCGGCCGCCGCCCTCGTGCTGCGGACGCTGCGCGGGGCGGAGTTTCTCTTCTGGGCGATGGACATCAACCCCGACCAGATGATCGCCATCGGGGCCGTCTCGGCCCGGTCGCTGCCGGCGCGAGTGTTCGACGCGCTGATCCACCGGACGTTGCGGTCGGCAAGGGCGGTGGTGGCCCTGGATCAATACATGGCCGATCGGCTGACTGCCAAGGTCGACGTCGGCGAGCGGATGACCGTCCTGCCGCCCTGGCCGCTGGCGGGGCTGACGGGCGAGCCGGGCGATCCGTCGGCCAATGCGTTTCGCCGTCAGCACGGCTGGGCCGATGACGAACTGGTGGTGATGTATAGCGGCAATCTCTCGCCGGTCCATCCGCTGGATACGCTGCTGGCCGCTGCGGCACGGCTTGCCGATGACCCCGGGCGGGTGCGGTTTGTTTTTGTCGGCGGCGGGGCCGGTCGCGACCGCATCGAAGAGATCATCGCCCATGGCGGCATGGAGCATGTCGAGCTGCTGGACTTCCAGCCGTGGGAGCAACTGGGCGAGACCCTCGCAGCCGCCGACGTGCATGTGGTCTCCATGGGCGAGGCGATGGTGGGCATTGTCCATCCGTGCAAAGTCTACGGCGCGATGGCGGTGGCCCGGCCGGTGCTGCTGCTCGGCCCGGAGCCGTGTCACCTCGGCGACCTGCTGCGGGAGGGCCGTTTCGGCTGGCGGGTCGACCACGGCGATGTCGAGCGGTGCGTCGAGCTGATCGACCAGGCCCGGGCCCTGTCGTCCAGTCAGCGGCAGGAGCTGGGCCGGCGGGGCAGGGCGATGCTGGCAGAGCGGTTCGACCGCCAGGCGATGTGCGAGATGTTCTGCGGCCTGATGGCGTGAGCTACTCCAGGCCGATGGTCGCTGCCAGCTCGGCCGGGCCGTGCAGGATAACCTTTGCCTGTCCGCCGGGCGGGGCCGCCTTGCCGGCGTGAACCTGCCCCGGGCGGATCACCTGCACGCTCTGCCAGCCGAGGAGATTGGGGGCGATGAAATCTTTCGATGCGTTGTCGGCGATGTAGCAGAAGGCTTCGTGCGGCAGGTCGAGCTGTGTTTCCTGACTTCAACATTGGGACACCCAATCAATGGAGCAGGTTGTAGAGGGCCTG
>CAZCDM010000058.1:7665-12826 GCA_964497475.1 uncultured Planctomycetaceae bacterium | reverse complement strand
CCAGGGAGCGAAAAGACCAGCGAGGCCGAAAAGTGAATTTTTCAAGGTGCCCTAATTGGCCCGCCTCGCCTTCTGGGGCACGATCGGAACGCAGACCACGTTGCCGTTCGACTCGCCCGACGACGTACGCCAGGTCGTCAAGCACAATGCGGATCTCTGCGGCTCGGCCGGCGGGCTGGTCATCGCACCCACGCATACCGTCGAACCCGAAGTGCCCTGGGAGAACCTCGTCGCCATGCGCGACGCCTGCATGGAATACGGCAGCGGCAAGTAACCCAGCGCGGCACGGCGTCGATTTTCCCCTTTCCCCTTGGCTTGTCTTGCGCTGCTGCCTGTCCGCATGGGTCGAGTGGAGGGTGTCTGTGCAATACCCCAGCCCCGGCTGCGTTAAGCCTCTCGGTCCCAGCCCAGGAGGCTTGCCATGCTACGCATCCTGCTCGTCATCTTCGCCATCGCCGCGGTCGTCTTTATGATCGGTTCGGTTTGAGCGGCTGATCGGACGGCGCATAAAAAACGGGCATGACTCGCGAGAAGCCATGCCCGATGGGGTCGAACGCAGTGTGACGGCTTACCATCTGTAGCCGATGCTCATGCCGCCGTAGAGTTCGTCATCCAGGAAGTGACGGGCGATGGCCTCGCTGTAGTTCATGAAGCCAGTGAGGTACAGATCGCCGCAGTACTGATCCGGGATGTCGAATACGCTCTTGAGGTCGAGGGTCACCGACAGGCCGTAGTTGAGGTAGTCGAGGTGGCTGGTGTTGCTGGCGTAGCCGCGCCCCTCATTGCCGGCCGATGCCGACGGGGCCAGCGTCATCTTGTTGAGCCAGTGGTAATCCCACGCCATTGCCCAGCTCAGGCCGACGGTGGTGTCTTTGAGGATGGGCATGTCGCTGCAGCCGTAGTCGGCCAGGGCGAAGTCATGGCTGACGCCGAACTCGTAGAAGCTCGAACCGGCCGCGAGGTCCAGGTCCCAGTTGATCGACAGGTACGGGTTGAGGATCGGCTCGTCGACCTTCATGCCCAGGGCCCGCCAGAGGATCGAGTCATCCCAGCTGAGGATGGTGTAGAGTTCCTGCGTGCTGGCGCCGTCGCCGGCGGCAACGCGGGGGAACATGTACCAGATGAAGCCGACTTCGACGTCCAGGCCGATCGGGTCGATGGTGTAGCCGTAGTAGACGGTGTAGTCGATTTCCTGGAGAGTCTTGTTGTTGTCTTCGGGGGTGTAGGCTTCCTGGCCGCAGTACCACTCGAACCAGACGCTGCCGCCGACGCGGCCGAATTCGCCGAGGTCCGCTTCGACGCCGGTGGTCAGCTGCTGGTTGGGCCAGCGGCCGCCTTCGTTGTTGGCATCGCCGCGAGAAATGCGCGGATCGGAGAAGTTAATGCCTCGGAAAATATAGTCGCTCACCAGGGTGTAGTCGATGCTGAAGCTCAGCGGGATGGGCTTTTCCCAGCCGCTCTCGGAAACCGTCGTGTCGCTCTTGGCCACGCTGGTGAATTCTTCTTCGGTCTTGTCCGCCTGGGCCAGGCAGGTGTTCGACGCGTCTGAGGTTTTTTCTTCGGCCAGGGCGGCTGCGGGCAGGATGCTCGCAACGGCCAGCATGACCAACGTCCAAAGGGCAAATCGTTTCATCGTTTCATCTCCCAAGTTTCTGTGCCTGTGAAGCACTGCGTTTGTTTGCCGCCGTCGCCCGAGTTGTCTCGGAATACGAACGGCAAAAGTTTACAACTCTGTGTAATTCATGGTTGCTAATGCGGGCGCGGCCGGGCCCGGTCAAGGATTAGCTTTTCGTCATCCCTGACCGGCCCCGTGGCAGGAGCATTGCAATTTACATGCTGGAGAAGATCTGGAACCCGCCGTAGGCTTCCAGGCCGTGCTCTCCGATATCCAGGCCCTGGAGTTCTTCCTCTTTGGTCACTCGCAGGCCGATGGTGTACTTGATGGCCAAAAACAGCACCATGCCCAGACCAAACGCCCAGACGAAGGCGGCCCCGATGCCGAGCAGCTGGGTGAGGATCTGGCCCTCGCCCTTGCCCATGCCGAAGATGCCGTAGCTCAACGTGCCCCACGCGCCACAGACGCCGTGGACGCTAACGGCACCGACGGGGTCGTCGATGTGCAGGATGCGGTCGATGAACAGCACGCTGAGGACGACCAGCACGCCGGCGATGGCGCCGATGATGATGGCGCTGACGGGGCTGACGTCGGCACAGGGGGCGGTGATAGCCACCAGGCCCGCCAGGGCGCCGTTGAGGCTCATGGATGCTTCGGGCTTCTTGAAGATGACCCACGAGGTGAGCATCGCCAGGATGGCACCGGCCGCGGCCGAGAGGTTCGTCGTCACGGCGATGAAGCCGATGTCGCCGCCGGCGGTCGTCGTGCTGCCCGGGTTAAAGCCGAACCACCCGAACCACAGGATGAACACGCCCAGCGCGGCCAGGGGGATGTTGTGGCCGACGATGGCCTTGGGCTTTTTGTCCGGCCCGTACTTGCCGATCCGCGGGCCGAGCACGATCGCACCGGCCAGGGCCAGCCAGCCGCCCACGGAGTGGACCACGGTCGAGCCGGCGAAGTCGTAGAAGCACGGCAGGTTCCATCCGGCCAGCAGGCCGCCCTCGGCCGCTTCCAGCCAGCCCGGGTTGCCGTTCAGCCCGCCCCAGGCCCAGTGCCCGCTGATGGGGTAGATCACCAGCGTGATGGCGATGCTGTAGGCGAGGTAGCCGACGAACTTGGTCCGCTCGGCCATCGCGCCGGAGACGATCGTCGCGGCCGTGGCTGCGAAGACGGTCTGGAAGATCAGGAAGGTCCAGTCCCAGCTGGCGACGTCGCGGGCATCGCCCAGGCCGATGGCAAATTGGTCGGTACCGACAAAGCCGCTGCCCGAGCCGAACATCAGCCCGAACCCGACCGCGAAGAAGGCAATCGACCCGACGGAAAAGTCCATCAGGTTCTTCATGATGATGTTCACGGCGTTCTTGGCCCGAGTAAAGCCGGCCTCGACCATCGCAAACCCCGCCTGCATGAAGAACACCAGGAACGCAGCCACGCAGGTCCAGACGACGTTGGCGGAGTTCTGCAGGTCGTCCACGCCTTCCTTGACCGTCACGACCGTGACTTCCACGACGCCCTCGTCCTGCGCCTGGGCCTGAACGGTCATGCCCAGCACCAGGCCAACAACAGCCAGCGGGATAAACCACCTCAAGGGGTTCTTCTTCGATTTCACCAGGTTCATTGTCCTCTTCCTTCAGCGAAAACCATTAAATCAACGCCACGGGCCAATCCCGCAGACTGTTTCACCTGACTCGCACAAACCGTGCCATATTTTTGCATACGATAAATCATTGCGAGACATCGCATTAGGTGTTCGGCCTGGTTATGTAAAGACTGGGCAAAAATTACATTCTTGTAGAGCGGTGGCGGGAACAGTACAGTTCTGTAGAAAATTGTTGCCATTTATTTCCGCTTTTCTTTTACCCGGTAGAGCAGGCCATGACCTCCGCCAGCAGCGATTCCAGTCGCGACCGCAGCCGACACCTCCAGCGGCAGTACCGCCAGGGGCTCGAGGCGATGTTCGGCATCAGCCGGATTCTCTCCTCGGGCCGCTCGCAGCAGGAGATGCTCACGGAGGTTCTCGAGCTGATGGAGAGCGAGATGGGCTTGCGGCGCGGCACGATCATGCTTCTCTCGGCCGACGGTCGCGAGCTGATGACCGAGATCGCCCACGAGCTTGACCAGGCCGATCGGCTGTCGGTTCGCTACCAGTATGGCGAGGGCATTGTCGGGCGGGTCGTCAAGACCGGCCGGCCGGAGGTCATCCCGCAGGTCTCCCAGGAGCCGGCCTTCCTGGACCGCCTCCACCGCCGCAGCCAGAGCAACGACGAGGAGATGAGCTTCTTCTGCGTTCCGATCTCCATCGGCACGCAGGTCATCGGCGTGCTCAGTGCCGACCGCCCCTACAACCCCACCGGGCCGACCGAGGAAATCGTCCGCGCCATGTCGGTCATCGCCAGCATGATCGCCAACGACGCCCGCGCCCGGCGCCAGGCCGCCATCGAACGACAGGCCCTCGAGGCCGAGAACCTCCGCCTACGCGAGGAACTCCAGGACCGCTTCCGCCCGGAGAACATCATCGGCAACAGCTCCGCCATGCGCGAGGTCTACCGGATGATCCAGCAAGTCGCGCCCTCGGATGCGACGGTGCTGATCCGCGGCGAGAGCGGCACGGGCAAGGAACTCGTCGCCCACGCGATTCACTACTCCAGCCCCCGGGCCGAGCAGCCGTTCATCAAGGTCAACTGTGCCGCCCTCAGCGAGAACCTCATCGAGAGCGAACTGTTCGGCCACGAGAAGGGCGCCTTTACCGGCGCGATCAAAGCCCGTCAGGGCCGCATCGCCGAAGCCGACGGCGGGACGCTCTTCCTTGACGAGATCGGCGATTTCACCCCCGCCACGCAGGTCAAGCTGCTCCGGCTTCTGCAGGAACGCGAGTACGAACCCGTCGGCTCGAACACCACCGTCAAGGCCAACGTCCGCATCATCTCTGCGACCCATCGCGACCTCGAAGCCCTCGTCGAAACCCAGGACTTCCGCCAGGACCTCTACTACCGCATCTTCGTCTTCCCGATCAACATGCCGCCGCTGCGCGACCGCAAGGATGACATTACGCTGCTGGCTGACTACTTCGTGGAACGCTACGCCGGGCGAATGGGCAAGGACGTCCGGCGGATTACCACCGCGGCGATCAACATGATGGTGATGTATCACTGGCCGGGCAATGTGCGGGAGCTGGAGAACTGCATCGAACGGGCCGTGCTGTTGAGTAACGATGGCGTGATCCACGCCCACCACCTGCCGCCGACGTTGCAGACCTCCGACGCGACGGACACGTCCGGCACGGGCACGCTGCAGGAGCGTGTTGACACCTTCGAGCGGGACATCATCGTCGATACCCTCAAAGCCACCGGTGGGAACATCTCCGCCGCCGCCCGGCAGCTCGGCACGACCAGCCGAATCCTCGGCTACCGCGCCAAACAGCTCGACATTGATTACAAAAAGTACCGCCCGGGGAAATAGCGTGCGTTGTCGGTCGGCCTGTGTTGGGCCAGTATGCAAAAAATATCGGCCGGGGAAATAGCGTGCGTTGCCGGTCGGCCTGTGTTG